>DWYN01000158.1 GCA_019118645.1 Candidatus Blautia excrementipullorum
GTGGAAATCTGGAAGCGGTTCCGGAAATGGGGAGGCATCCCTACCGGTATTACTCAAAATATTAAGGATCTTCTGGCAAGCAGGGAGATTGAAAACATCTTTGAGAACTCAGATTTTATCCTGATGCTGAACCAGGCCACCGGGGATCGGCAGATCCTTGCAAAGCAGCTGAATATTTCACCCTATCAGTTGTCTTATGTTACGAATTCCGGAGAAGGGGAAGGACTGTTGTTCTATGGAAGTACGATTATTCCTTTTAAGGATAAGTTTGATAAGAGCCTGAAACTGTATTCTTTGATGACGACCAAGCCGGAGGAGATTGAAAAACAGAAGGAACTGGAAGATGTATCACTTGATTAATTTATTTATTTGAGGCCATTTACCGTTTGCGTAGATGGCCTTTTTTGTATGGAAAAACAGAAGGAGGTGCAGATACTGACAGGAAAAGAATATACAGCCCGTGATAAAACCGTATCGAAGATGACACGGGATGGTTTAACGGAAGAAAACCTGCGTGAGGGATCAGTAAAGGAAGTCGGACAGAGAAGCCGTGGCCATCCGGAAAAAAGTGAATCGGAATTTATCCCTTCCAGAGAGAAAGAACGATCAGCAGAGGAAAAAGCTGAAAACATTCAGAAGAGCAGAAAGAAACTCAGAATGAGAAGATACCAGACGCTCCGGTATGGATCAAACGACGGATGTATGGAAGACAGGGGATATCTGGAAGATGGCGATGGACCAGACAAGGGAGAAAATTTTTCTGGGAAAGAAAAAGAGAATCATAATAATAACACCGGAAAAGACAGAAAAGGTCACAGATATGGCAATAAACTCCGGGATCATGAACTGGTTCCGGAGAGTGAAGACCTGAATTCATACAAGTCATCCATCAGTAATAAGCAGAAAAAAGCCCGTTTGATGAAAGAAGAGGCAAAAGCCGGAAGACTTTCCTTTGAAGATGAAGGTAATCATATGATCCGTGGCTTCGGAATGAAGATTGGGGCTAAGGCAGCCAGTGCAGCAGGGACAGCGGTCTCTTCCTATGCTCATGAGAAGGTACGGGAAGAGGAGGATGACAATGCGGCAGTGGAAAGCGCTCATGCCGGTGAACTAGCCGGAGAGCATGCTGCATCCTTTTTGAAACGGACTAAAAATAGAAGTCAGAGGTCTAATGTGCGGGCCTCAAGACAAGGATATCATAAAGAGGAAATTCATAACAGCCGTCTCCGTTTTCATGGGGAGAGTGAGGCAACGACTTCCTTGCCGCATAAGACAAAGGAACGTCAGTCATTCCTGAACCGTTTTTTCCAGAGAAAACGGTATAAAGATGCGTACCGGGCTGCAAAATCCGGGGCATCCGCAGGAAAGCTTGGAGGTGCGGCAGCTGCCGGCGGAGTAGAAAACATGACGGTAAAAGCGAAGATTGTGATGAAGGATATCATCCGGAGAAACCATGCTGTATTGGCGGTTATGGGAATCTTCGGACTTCTTTTTTTATTGATCGCCGTAGCCTTTGGAAGCTGCAGCGCATCCGTTCAGGGAAGCGGATCCGTGATAGGGATTACCACCTATCTAAGTTCCGATGAAGATATCTATGCAGCGGAAAACGCCTATCTGGAACTGGAAAATGCTCTGAACAGCCAGATCAACAATATGGAATCGGAGCACCCCGGTTATGACGAGTATCAGTACAACGTCAGTGAAATTACCCATAATCCGTATCATCTGATTTCTTATCTGACTGCTATATACGGCGATTGTACATATGCCGATGTGGAGTCGGAAATCGAAGAATTGTTTTCTTCGCAATACTCCCTCAATACCGAGGGAAAAACAGAAACTGTAACAGAGACAAGAACAGTCCGGGTGGGGGAATCCATTGGACAGGTCGTAACAAGCGGATACTGCAGCTGCAGCATCTGCTGCGGACAGTGGGCTGGCGGCCCTACAGCCAGTGGAGCCTATCCCGCTGCCAACCATACCCTTGCTGTGGATGCTTATGATCCTATTGTTCCTATCGGAACAAAAGTTGTCATGAACGGTGTGGAATATACCGTAGAAGATACGGGCGCTTTTGCCAGGTATGGGGTAGACTTTGACGTTTACTATGACAATCATGCGGCAGCCTCTGCCCATGGTCACCAGACCTGGGAGTGCTACATTGCGGATGATAACGGCAACAATGAGATCACTGTGACGGAAACCAGTACAAAGAAGATCCTGTATGTGACGCTTTCCAACCAGGGGCTTGATGCGGTTGCCCGGGAAAATCTGGATGAGGAACAGTTGATCCTTTATAACGCTCTGAATACGACTCTTGGGAACAGAAATTATCTCTGGGATACGGGAAGTATTTCCGGAGGATCCGGAGGCATGGACTATGAAATTCCGCCGGAAGCGTTGGAAGATGAAGAATTCGCTCGGATGATCCAGGAAGCAGAGAAGTATCTGGGAGTGCCTTATGTATGGGGCGGATATTCTCCGTCCGGTTTTGATTGTTCCGGATTTGTCTCCTATGTTGTCAATCACTGTGGAAACGGATGGAACTACGGGAGGCTGACCGCTGAGGGGCTCAGAGGACAGTGTACTTTTGTTTCGCCGGCTGAGGCAAAGCCGGGTGACCTGATCTTTTTCCAGGGAACTTACAATACACCCGGCGCATCCCATGTTGGCATCTATGTTGGTAATGGGATGATGATCCACTGTGGGGATCCGGTCCAATATGCGAATATAAACAGTAGTTACTGGAAGCAGCACTTTCTGAGTTACGGAAGGCTGCCATAAAGGAGGTGAGGATAATTGAACAAACGGATAAAGAAATATATGGAAGAGATTGAACAGACGGAATCGAAGATTGCCGATCTTCAGGTGTACCTGAAAGGGATCAGAAATGCATTAAAGGAAGAGGAAGATAAAGAGATGGTCAAGAGTATCCGGGGAATGAACCTTGACAGGAAAGATCTTCATGCCCTTCTGAACGGGCTGAGGGACGGAAATGTTACTTTTCAGGTAAATCAGAAAAATGAGAAGGAGACTATAGATGGCGAGGATATGAACACGGAAAAGGAGGACAGGGAACATGATAAAACACAGGAGACTGAGTAAAAAAGCTGCGGCTGCAGTATTGGCGTCAGCCATTCTGATTGGAACTTCCACCACAGCTTTCGCTTATGTAGATCCGGGAGCAGAGCAGTCGGCACAGTCACAGACATCCGAAACAGCCCCTGATGACAGCGGACAGGAAGCTGCTCCTGACGAAGGAGCATCGGAGGGAGATACTGTACTGGAAGAGACGGATGAGACAGGAACCGCCTTTTCTACCCCGGGCACTGCACAGGTTCAGGATGATATCACGGAGGATTCTACAAAGGAATTTCTGACAATTACGACAAAAAACAACAATACATTCTATCTGGTGATCGACAGGAGCGCTTCAACAGAGAATGTTTACATGCTTTCTCAGATTGATGAAAGTGATCTGCAGGAATTCCTTGACAGTGGCGCCACAATTTCAGAAGAGACCAGTGTGCCGTCGGTTGTATTGGAAGAGAATGAAACTTCTTCCGTTACCCCGGCTAATGAGGAAGAGCCGGCTGCGGAAGAAGGGCAGGAAAATGCATCTGCAGGGAACCTTGCGGGTATTCTGGCAATTCTTCTTCTTGCCGGCGCAGGGGTTGGAGCTTACTACTATTTTAAGATTCGAAAGAAAAAGGCTGAGGCCGAGGAAGAAAATTCCGAAGGGCTGGAACTCAGCGACGGATTGGAGACAGTGGATGAACGGGAAGAAGACGAGGACAATTATGAATAATGATCTGTCGGGGAGAGGCTGTATAATAGCCTCTCCCTGTTAGGTTAATTGAAGGAGGAATTATCTTATGTATTTAGTGATAGCGGAAAAACCAAGTGTATCAAGATCCATCGCCCATGTGATCGGTGCGGAAAAAAGGGAGGAAGGTTATCTGGAGGGAAAGGACTGCATTGTCAGTTGGTGTCTGGGACATCTGGCAGAATATATTCCTCCGGATGTCTACGATGAAAAATTCAGCCGTTGGAATTATGAGGATCTCCCAATCATTCCGGAAGAATGGAAACTGGCGGTATCAGGGGAGAAAAAGGATCAGTTTTATGTCTTAAAACGTCTCCTGAACCGACCGGATATCCAGTATGTCGTGAATGCCTGTGATGCGGGGCGGGAAGGAGAGTTGATCTTCCGGCGGGTCTATGATTTGTCCGGCAGTACAAAACCGGTGAAACGATTATGGATCAGCTCTATGGAAGACAAGGCAATCCGGGAAGGCATGGAACACCTGAAAGATGGCGCAGATTACAACAATCTGGCGAAAGCTGCGGTCTGCAGAGCGCAGGCGGACTGGCTGGTGGGGATGAACGCGACAAGAGCTTTTACTACAAAATACTTTAAAAAGCTGGCAGTAGGCAGAGTTCAGACTCCTACCCTTGCAATGCTTGTAGACCGGATGGATCAGATTTCAGGATTTAAAAAACAAAAGTATTTCAATGTGGAGCTGGATTGTGACGGAATGAAGGCAGAAAAGCAGAAGATCTTTGATACGGAAGAGGCTGAGAGACTGCGTAAATCCTGTGATGGCAGCGATGCGGTAGTGCGTTCCGTGGAAATAACTGAAAAAACTGTGAAACCGCCAAAGTTATATGATCTGACATCTCTGCAGAGGGAAGCAAACCGGATCTATGGGTTGACGGCACAGCAGACACTGAATGCGGCACAGAGCCTTTATGAAAGCAAATTGATTACCTATCCCAGGACGGATAGTAATTATCTGACGGAAGATATGGAACAGACCGCAAAAAATGTGATCCGGATTATCCATGAAAAATATCAGCTCACAGGTCCTTTCGATAAACCCGGAAAGCCGGAACTGACCCGGATCATGAATAACAAAAAAGTCTCTGACCACCATGCCATTATTCCAACTGTGGAACTTCTGCAGACGGAACTGACAGAATTAAAAGAAATGGAGCAGAAGATCCTGTTCCTGATCGCAGTGCATACAGTGGAAGCAGCAGAAAAAGATCATATTTATCTGGAAACTACCGTTGAAGTGGAGTGCCAGGGAAATGTCTTTCAGGCAAAAGGAAAACGAGTTCTTCAGCAGGGATGGAAGATTTATGAGGAATGTTTCAAGAATAAAGATGGAATCGCCATAGAAGATCCTGCTGAGGCACAAAAGGACCGGATCCCGGATGTAAAAGAAGGTCATTCTTTTTTTCATGTGACAGCTGTAAAGACGGAACATTTTACTTCTCCCCCGAAGCAGTATACAGAGGATACTCTCCTTAGTGCGATGGAGACGGCAGGCAATAAGGAGTTTGCTTCTGACACAGAAAAGAAGGGGCTGGGAACTCCGGCAACTCGGGCATCCATTATAGAGAAACTGGTCCATTCGCAATATGCTGTCAGGAAAGGAAAACAGATCCTTCCAACAGAAGATGGGAAGGCGCTTATCGAAGTCCTGCCTGACTTCCTGAAATCAGCAAGTATGACAGCGGAGTGGGAAAACCAGCTGCTGGAGATGGAACATGGGAAGATTGCCCCTGACCAGTTTATGACAGGGATCCGGAATATGATCACTATGATGCTCAATGGCTGTGATCAGATCGGTGAAGAAGAAGCAAGGCGTTTTCAGACCAGAGAAAGCATCGGAACCTGCCCGGTATGCGGAAGCCTGGTTTATGAAGGGAAAAAGAACTTCTACTGCAGTAACCGGGATTGTAATTTTGCCCTGTGGAAAGAGACCGGATATCTGCAAAGTATGAGGAAGACCATTGATAAAAAGATGGCTGCGGAATTATTGAAAAACGGGAGTACACATATCAAAGACCTTTACTCGGCAAAAAAAGATAGATATTTTGAAGCAGATCTTTTGATGAAAACAGAGGACGGGAAGGTTCTTTTTTCCCTGTCATTTCCTGAGAACAGGACAAACAGATCAAATAAAAAGACAAAGAAAAGAGCATAGGAGGATATAGCATATGAATTTTGAAGAATTTATCAATACAATAAAGGATACTATCAAGGAATATCTCCCGGAAGATTACAGAGATGCAGAGGTAAATATTCTTGAGAACAGGAAATTGAA
>DWYN01000159.1 GCA_019118645.1 Candidatus Blautia excrementipullorum
TCACACCGGTTGTTGTAACCAACGGAGACGATTATATCCGTTCCGTAAGCATGGCAAAATCCGGTGAAAAGATCCAGCACGGCGACTGCCTGCTGACTATCGTCTGACACCTGAAACTCATTTGATATACAGACAGGAGGATTATCTTTATGCTTGAAAAAAAAATGCCGGAAAACTTTCTCTGGGGCGGCGCAACAGCCGCCAACCAGTACGAGGGAGGATGGGATGAAGATGGAAGAGGCCCTTCCATCGCCGATATTCTCACCGGAGGCAGCGTAGACAAAGAACGGCGGCTTACGGTTCCCGAACCTGTGGAGGGAGAGTTTTATCCCAACCATGAGGCTACGGATTTTTACCATCATTACAAAGAAGATATCGCGCTTTTTGCGGAAATGGGCTTTAAAGTTTACCGTTTCTCCGTATCATGGTCCAGAATCTTCCCTATGGGAGACGAAGAAACACCCAATGAGAAAGGGCTGGAATTTTATGACAAAGTAATTGACGAGCTGGAAAAATACGGAATCGAGCCTCTGATTACAATTTCCCATTATGAAAATCCTCTTCATCTCTCCCTGGCATACGGCGGATGGAAAAACCGAAAGCTCATCGATTTCTACCTGCGCTTTGCAAAGGTACTCTTCGAGCGCTATAAAGGCAGAGTAAAATACTGGCTGACCTTTAATGAGATCAATATGCTCACAGAACCTTTCGGGGCTGTTTTCTGCGCCGGAATGCTGGACGAGGCGGATAATAATGAAGAGACTCGTTACCAGGCAATGCACCATCAGCTCGTAGCCAGCGCCCTTGCGGTGAAAATGGCTCATGAAATTGATCCCGAAAACAAACTGGGCTGTATGCTGGCGTACCATAACGGCTACCCGTATACCTGCCATCCCAAGGATGTATTCTTTGCGCAGCAGTACTGCCAGATCCACAACAATATCGCAGGAGATGTTCATGTGCGGGGATCATATCCCGGATTTGCATACCGCTATTTTGCGGAACATGACATGCACATTGAAATGCTGCCTGAAGACGCGGAGATCCTCAAAAACGGCACTGTAGATTTCGTCAGCATCAGCTATTATTCCAGTAACTGTGTAAGCCTTACCCAGGAAGGGGCGGAAACCACCCAGGGCAACGGCACAGTTAATATTAAAAATCCTTATCTCAAGGCTTCCGACTGGGGATGGCAGATCGATGCTCTCGGCCTGCGCTACGTGCTGAACCAGATTTACGACCGCTACCAGGTGCCCATTATGATCGTGGAAAACGGTCTGGGCGCAGTGGATGAAATCACCGAGGACGGAAAGATCCATGACGACTACCGCATCGACTATATGCGCCAGCATATTGAGGAAATGAAGGAAGCCGTATGCGACGGCGTTGACCTGATCGGCTATACCTGCTGGGGCTGCACAGATGTGGTAAGCGCTTCCACCGGAGAGGTGAAAAAACGCTACGGGCTGATCTTCGTAGATAAATTCGACGACGGTACAGGCGATATGTCCCGTAAACGCAAAGATTCCTTCTACTGGTATAAAAAAGTAATAGAAAGCAATGGAGAAATCCTGTAAAAAACAGGGTATGTCAGCCGCCGGACATTTTAAGGTGTCCGGCGGCTTTTCTGTGTCCTTTGGACGCCGGGAGCAAGGATTGACTTTGCCGTTATTTCTGTTATATTAAATTTAACGAATATATGATACTTATGACTATTCTATCAGCAGCAGGAGAAATAAAAATGACTGAGAAAAAATTCCCCCGGGAACTAAGGGTTATTCATTATTACGGCAAACGGATATGGCGGGATGCCTCCAACCTGGTGAAATGGCTGGCTCTGGCAGTACTCACAGGCTGTCTTGTAGGCGTGGTCAGCAGTCTCTTTGCCAGAGTTCTGAAGATCGTCACCGACTATCGTACAGAGCATCTTTTTGTGTTTTTTCTTCTCCCCCTGTCCGGTGTTCTTATCGTCTTTCTGTATCAGAAGATCGGCCAGGAGGACAGAGGCACCAACCAGGTGCTTTCTTCCATCCGTTCCCAGGATGATGTTCCCTTACGCTCCGCGCCCCTGATCTTTGTCTCCACTGTTTTGACCCACCTTACAGGAGGATCCGCCGGACGAGAAGGCGCGGCTATCCAGCTTGGCGGAAGCATCGGAAATCAGATCGGACGCTGGCTCCGTCTGGATGAGGAAGATAAGCACGTTATGGTCATGTGCGGAATGAGCGCCGCTTTTTCCGCCGTATTCGGAACTCCTATGGCCGCCGCGGTGTTTTCCATGGAAGTAGTCAGCGTGGGAGTCATGTACTACGCTGCTCTTCTTCCCTGTGTAATTTCATCTCTTATCGCGTCAAAATTTGCCGCCATCCTGGAAATCCAGCCGGAAAATTTCAGAGTGCATCAAATCCCTGAACTTACAGTTATGACAGGACTTAAAATGGCTGCTGTGGCTGTTTGCTGCGGTATTGTAAGTATTATCTTCTGCATGGCGCTTCAGGGGATCAGCCGTTTTTACGGCCGTTATTTAAAAAATCCGTATCTCCGGATAGCGGCAGCATCCGCCGTCATTATTGTGATCACTCTTGTTTTAGGCACTACTGATTACATGGGCGCTGGAAATGAATTGATCCAGAGGGCCATTGAAGAGGGAGAAGCCCGCCCTCTGGACTTCTTTTGGAAACTTGTTTTAACGGCGCTAACCATGCGCGCAGGATTCCGGGGCGGTGAAATTGTTCCTTCCTTTTGCATCGGCGCTACACTGGGCTGTATTCTCGGACAATTTCTGGGACTTTATGCACCTTTAAGTGCGGCTGCCGGAATGGCGGCCCTTTTCTGCGGCGTTACAAACTGTCCTATTACTTCTATTTTGATCGCTTTTGAGCTCTTTGGATTCCAGGGCGTATCATACTATCTCATTGCTGTAGCTATAAGCTATGCCGTTTCCGGTTATTACGGACTTTATAAGGATCAGACAATCGTCTACTCCAAATATAAAGCAAAATACCTCAATCGGCATACAAAATTCTGAAAAGAAGCTGATATTAATATTCTCCATATGCAGGCCGTATTTCCTGCCCTAGGCAGTAAGAAAAGCCCGCGCTAAATCTGCACAGATATTACAAAAAACACTCTGAAAATTATACATAAATTTGCTTGTAGAATGTTCATAATATGATAAAATAGAGGTATATTTTGGGTAACTTTTCAGGAACCTGCAACTCTGAAATCTGAAACAGCTGCCTATTTCGTAAAATATCAGGAGGAATTATATAATGCGCAAAACAAAAATCATTTGTACTCTGGGTCCGTCTACAGATAAAGAAGGAATCCTTGAGCAGCTTGCCATTGAGGGCATGGACGTAGCAAGATTCAATTTCTCTCACGGTTCTCACGAAGAACAGAAGGGACGTCTTGACAAACTAAAAGAAATCAGAAAACGTCTGAACAGACCCATTGCTGCGCTTCTTGATACAAAAGGTCCTGAAATCCGTATCCGCGAATTCAAAGACGGAAAAGTCACTCTCACGGAGGGCCAGGAATTTACTCTGACCCCTGAGGAAATTGAGGGAAACGAAAAAATAGTCTCCGTGACATATAAGGATCTGTACAAAGATGTGAAGCCCGGCGACAGCATTTTGATCGATGACGGTCTCATCGGTATGGAAGTACAGAGTATAGAGGGACATGATATCCACTGTATCGTCAAAAACGGCGGCGTTGTTTCCAACAAGAAGGGAGTCAACCTTCCCGGAGTTGAAGTAAATATGCCTTTTATCAGCGAAAAGGACAGGGAAGATATCCTTTTCGGCATTGAGGAAGGCTTTGACTTCATCGCAGCCTCCTTTACAAGAACAGCGGCAGACGTCAACGAAATCCGCAAAATCCTCAATGAGAACGGCGGACGTGATCTGAATATTATTGCAAAAATTGAGAACCAGCAGGGTGTTGACAACATCGACAGCATTATTGAAGCTGCCGACGGCATAATGATCGCCCGCGGCGACATGGGTGTGGAAATCCCTCTGGAGGATGTCCCTGTTATCCAGAAAGAAATCATCAACAAAGTATACAACGCCGGCAAACAGGTAATCACGGCTACACAGATGCTTGATTCCATGATCAAAAACCCACGTCCCACCCGTGCGGAGACAACAGACGTTGCCAACGCGATTTATCAGGGAACCAGCGCCATCATGCTTTCCGGTGAAACAGCCGCAGGTAAATATCCGGTGGAAGCTCTCCGCACCATGGTAAAAATCGCCATCCGTACAGAAAGCGACGTTCCCTACAACCAGCAGTTCAGTATCCGCAATAAGGATCATGCGCCGGATATGACTACCGCTATTTCCCACGCGACCTGTATGACAGCCATTGACCTTGGCGCAAAGGCGATCATTACAGTCAGCCGTTCCGGAAACACCGCCCGGATGGTTTCCAGATATCGTCCAGGCTGTATGATCGTAGGATGTTCCCCGGAAGAGCATACCTGCAGACAGCTCAATATGTCCTGGGGCATCACTCCTGTCCTGATCAAAGAGGAGTACAGTATGGAAATCCTGCTCCTCCACGCCACAGAGGCTGCTGAGAGAGCCGGATATGTAGAAAAAGGAGACATTGTGGTTCTGACCGCCGGCGTTCCCCTTGGACGTTCCGGTAATACCAACCTTCTTAAGACTACAATCGTCGGGGAATACTAAAATCCAGATACTGACGGAATGAATCAGGCCGCTACGCAGCGATGCGTGGCGGCCTGTCTTTCTAACTGGCTTTTAATCATCCGTTGAAGTTCTGGTGCCAATCAGATGGTTTTCCATATCTTCAAAAATCTCCCTGACAGTCAGCGGCCTGCACCCCGTCAGTTTTTCAAAGTCATCCGTAAACGTATTCATCTGATTCAACCGGATTGCCCGTCCAAAAGTCACCATTCCATCTGAACAAAAGGGGAAATTTTTCGCTGTGTCAGCCCACATCTCCTCTGTTGTTCTCGGCACACCAATAGAATCAAAATAAGCGTACATTTGAGCATCATCAATATACTGATACGTCACCTTTTTCCCGGTAACTTCAGAAGCAATTTCCACATATTCGCGAATTGTCAAAAGCTCTGCGCCGTTTACATTTATGATACGATCTTCCCAATCCGACATCGCCGCACTGGCTGCTGCGAGAGCACAGTCATCACGGGAAATATATGCCATTTTCCCATCCCCCATGTTATTGGCAAGAATGCCGTTGGTATTCTCATATGCCTCCACAAAACTGGAAACCATTGCTTCTGCGTACTGGGAATTTCTGAGTATCAGATAATGGATTGGCTGTTCTTTGATATATTCCTCCGTCCAGATATGGTCATTCACCTCATAAGTATCAATATCTCGGAAAGTTTCCGTAAGTTTATCAGGATTATAAAAATCCGCAATTCTCGTTTCAATCCCCATTTCTTGATACGTCAGAAGACCTCTTTCCGTAGGTGCAGTAAAAACCAGCGCTTCATGGGGATACTTGTCCAAAAGAATCTTTGCAGCTTTTCCCCCAAAATTCCCATCTACTCCATTTAATAAGATTTTCTTCATATATTGCTTTTATCCTTTCCTACTGTTTTCAAACTGCGGAATCAGAAGTCCGCAGATAAACATGACTATCATACATCCAGATGTAAGGGTAAACAAAAGTCTGTAATTAGTTCCAGCAATCGGTGTCAAAATATAGGTCGGAATCAGTACTGCCCCCAATAGCTGTAATGTGGCAATCACGCCGGCTGCGCTTCCTGCGTACTTCGTCCCAATACCTTTCAGGAGAATTGGTGCAGAAAAGAAAACCGGCATCGCCGCTCCAAGCATTGTTCCTGTAAACAATACCAGAATATACAGAAGTATTACCGAAGAAGAGCGCCAGCAGATCAGAATTCCGAGAAAGCTTAGCAGTGCTGTTCCCGACACAAAAAGCTTGACGTCTTTTATCTTTGCAAATACTATCGGTCCGGCAACAGAACCAATACAGTTTCCAAATGTCAGCATAGATGCGATGGTGCCAACTGTCGTTGTATCCATCTCGTACATAGACTGCAGTGCTGTGGGCATAAATGTTGATAAGGTCACCGTGCTTCCCAAAACCATCATAATACAGATTGAAATCATCCAAACACCTTTATTTGTCAGCACCACTTTCAAGGATTCTCCAATTTTCGGATATTCTTCCTGTATGTATTCCTTCTGATCAGTTATTTTCTCATCCGGACGGTCTTTGACAAACAACATCCATAAAACAAATACTAAAATTCCAAAGATGGCAGCCGCTATAAAAGCCGTAGTCCTATCATCAAACAGCACTGCTGTCGTTGCCGTAGCAAATGCTCCGGGAAATTGCCCGCAAAGAGCAAAAATCCCCATTAAAAATCCGATCTTTTCCGGTCCAAACCAGTTACCGGAAATTTTTGAAGCATTAACATTTACAAACATATTGGAAAAACCAGTCAGCGCCATACAAAAGAAAAACGGCAGATAACTGTTTGCGAATATCCGTCCGATCAGTCCCGCAACTGCCACCAGAAACGCCAGACTCACCACTTTCTTAGATCCTACTTTGTCTGAAATTATACCTCCTGCAAAACTCAGAAAAATGGCAATAATCATCGGCGCAGTAAACAGGGAAGAAAACTGGGATGTCGAAAGTCCGAAAGACTGCATCAATTCCGGAGCAAGTACAGACAACTGATATTGCGCATAACTGCCCGGCATATAGGCCAGACATACGATAATAAATATAAGCCATTTTGTATTCTTATTATGCATAGCAGACTCCTCCATTATTGTTCAAATCCATACGGACACTCGGCAACATCGTAATCCTTATTCTCCGTCAGGTCATTCAGCATCACCAAGTGTTTATCTCTTCCTCTCTTCTATTTTTTTGTATAATGGGGAATTTCTTCCACATTTTTATCCTGATTGCGCACAAAATCACTATTATAAGGATATCTTGCCACTTTCACACGAATATCCATCTGACGTGTTCCCGGAGTTCCCCAAAGCAATGTCAGCTCTGTTCCTTCTTTTGCATATGCCGGGTCAATGAAGCCGAGAGAAATCATACTGTTATAGTGATAAGATATGATTCTCCCGCTGCTGATTCCGATATCCTTTCCGTTTGCCAGCACACGATCCGCGCGATAGACAAAAACATTGTTTTTCATATTATGCAAAAATTCCACTTCGCTCTCATGGGAAATATCTTCACAAGGCTCTTCACCAGGTTTCAGCATCGTTGCAAATACCTTTGCCACATCGTCCCCGTTCCATTCCAACGTAATAGCAGTACGCGCTGGGTGCTGCGCAATTTTCTGAAGCGCCTCTTTTCCGGTAAAGTCATGATCAAATCGGATCAAGCCCTCGCAGCCGGTATCATAAGGTGTGACAAAACGGCTCTGCAGATCATCTCCTACACTTCCTTTCAATTCCCTGCAGAGATTATAGTAAGACTGCTGGGGATGTTCTCTCATATAATCTGCCATTTCCTTTCCAGATTCAAACCAGGGAAGAGGATAATGGAGATTAATATTTGGGAAACCGGCTTCCGTGTGATTAAAGAGACTATAGTTATGAAGTCCCAACCTGCTGGCGCCGAATATTTTTCCAGCCGCCCACACCTTATCATAAATTTCGTTAAACTCTTGAATCGGACCATGAATTTCATACGCAAGATTCCCAGACATCCCCAAACAGATTACCTCTACGCCTTTACCATCAACAAAGACTTTACGGTGTCTTGCAAATTTAATATCATGAAGATCCTGTTCAAAGGCATTCTCAAGAATTTCCAGAGATTTTTCTCCGGCAATCTGAATAAAATATTCTGTTCCGCTGACATCCTCTCCGCTGACATCCATATCACTATTCTCTGTCAGATAGGCAAGTACAGGGGCAAGCCAATAGGTACGATAACGATCCTCCCCTATACGTATCACAACACCATCTGTAAGAATCTGTCCCTTTTCGTTACAGAGAATTGCATGGCGAAGTCCCTTCATTCCCAGTTTTGTAAAATCATTGACACAAACAGAATTCAAAAATTTCACTGCGTCAGGGCCATAGACATCATAAATTGGAGAAGTGGAAAGCGACGTACCAATCCATGCGCTTTTACGGTATCCGTCGATATCTTTTACAACTCCTTCAAACTCATATGGCTGTAAAAATCCTCCAAAATTTATCAGTAACCCTGCCTCTTTTAATTCCTCATCATAGTTGAAACACCCATAGTAGTAACCTCCTTAAACTTGATGGTATTCACTGTCTTCTTCGCTGCCGGCACCTAAACAATTGTTTTTGATACTTTTATTCTAGAAGGATTGACCCTTCCTGTCATTAGCTATATAATTCAATTAACGAAACATTTTTTGATATTTTTAACCAAAGGAGTTTTTCATATGAAGGGAGTACATTTTTCCATTCTTTTTACATGGATAAAAGAATATTATG
>DWYN01000160.1 GCA_019118645.1 Candidatus Blautia excrementipullorum
AATATCGAAACAATGGAAATCACAGACAGCATCAGCGAATCCCTTATGCAGACTGTCATATACAACGCCCGGATCCTGATGAAGGAGCCTGGAAATTATAACGCCCGGGCGGAGGTCATGTGGGCCGGAAGTCTTTCTCACAACGGCCTTACCGGCTGCGGCACCGGAGGGGGCGACTGGGCCTGCCATCAGCTTCAGCACGAACTTGGCGGTCTCTATGACGTGGCTCACGGGGCAGGTCTTGCCGCCGTATGGGGAAGCTGGGCAAGATATGTGTATCAGGAAAACCCTGAGCGATTTGCACAGTTTGCCACCAATGTTTTCGATATTCCCTGTTATTCTGATTTTGAAAGCACGGCTCTGGCCGGAATTGAGGCTATGGAGGATTTCTTCCGTTCCGTGAAAATGCCAACCAGTCTTCATGAGCTTGGCCTCGATCTGGACGAAAAACAGATTCATGATCTGGCTTTCAGGTGCAGTTACGAGGATACAAGAACCATCGGTGTATTTAAACAATTAAATATGAAAGATATTGAAAAAATATACCTGATGGCCAGATAAAACATTTTAAGAAAGGACCCTGATTATGAACATCAACGATGCAAAACTGGAAACCAAATGTCTTCATGCCGGCTACACCCCATCCAAAGGGGAGCCCTGCGCTCTGCCCATTTATCAGAGCACAACCTTCAAATATGACACGACTGATGAAATGGGGCAGCTTTTTGATCTGAAAGCAGAAGGTTATTTTTATACCCGTCTTCAGAACCCGACGAACGATGCCGTTGCAGCAAAAATCGCGTCTCTGGAAGGAGGCGTTGCCGCTCTTCTGACTTCATCCGGACAGGCCGCCAACTTCTACGCTGTCTTCAATATCTGTGAGGCCGGCGATCATGTAGTGGCTGCCTCCACTATCTACGGCGGAACCTTTAATCTCCTTGGCGTCACTCTGAAAAAGCTTGGCATCGACTGCACCTTTGTGGACACGGATGCCTCTCCTGAGGAAATCGCGGCTGCATTCCGTCCCAACACAAAGGTTCTCTTTGCTGAAACCATCGCAAATCCGGCGCTTGTAGTTCTGGATATCGAAAAATTCGCGAAAGTGGCACATGACCATCAGGTTCCTCTTATTGTAGACAACACCTTCGCGACACCGGTAAACTGCCGTCCTTTTGAGTGGGGCGCAGATATTGTCACACATTCCACCACAAAATACATGGACGGTCACGGCCTGCAGGTCGGAGGGGCCATTATAGACAGCGGAAATTTCGACTGGGAAGCCTGCGGTCATAAATACCATGGCCTTACGGAGCCGGATGAATCCTACCATGGAATCGTCTACACCAAACAGTTCGGTAAAAAAGCCTATATTACCAAGGCAACTTCTCAGCTTATGAGAGATCTTGGATCTATTCCCTCTCCCATGAACTGCTTTATCCTGAATATTGGTCTGGAAACTCTTCCTCTGCGCATGGAGCGCCACTGTTTCAATGCCCAGAAAACGGCGGAATTTCTTGCCGCCCATCCTAAAGTTTCTTCTGTAAATTATCCCGGACTGCCCGGCAATAAATATTATGAACTGGCAAAAAAATATCTTCCCAACGGTTCCTGCGGCGTCATTTCCTTCGAATTAAAAGGCGGACGGGAAGCTGCCGTACGTTTTATGGACAGCCTTGACATGGCAAATATTGCCACTCATGTAGCGGCTTCGAAGACCATGGTGCTCCATCCGGCCAGCCATACTCACCGTCAGATGAACGATGAACAGCTTCTGGAAGCAGGAGTCTCACCGGGAATGATCCGTCTGTCCGTAGGAATTGAACATATCGATGATATTCTTAAAGATCTGTCCGGCGCTCTGCAGAATGCATAAATTTCGGACAAACAAAACATCTGTAATACGCCAAAAAGGGATTGTCCAAATGGCCAATCCCTTTTTGCTGTTCTGTTTTCTGCCCCATATCCCGGGGTTTTACTGAATCAGATACACCTCTGTGTAGTACACGCCTTTAGCCTCCCCCTCCGCATGGGAAGCCACATAAATATCAATGCAGTTCGTCTTAATTGCTCCGCCGCAGTCCTCCGCCACATATACCTGTCCGTTGATCACTACCTGGCTTCCATATGGAATCTGGGAGGGATCCACAGCAATGGTATGGTTGGTGGTTGCCGTCACCCCTGTGGACGTAATCCCGTTTGCCCACGGGCCGCAGCAAATACTGCAGGGACAGTAATGGGTGATCCGGAAAGTTCCCAGGGACTTCAGGTTGGCGTCTGAGGAGGCTGCAACAGGTGTTCCTATTTGTACTCCGTTTTCCTCTGTCACTGTGCCTCCGGCTTCAATGGCATCCGCAAACACCCCTTCCCCGCTGCTTTTATGCAGAGTCCCGGCATTCAATTCTTCATCAATGGACGCCGTCTGAACTGTCTCCGGAAGATCCAGGACACTGGTTGGAATATATCCTGTCTGCGCCGCTCCGTCAGCGTCCAGGAACTCTATCCGGCTCCAGACGCCGTTCACGGTCCCGGTACGCTTTACTTCATCCAGCTCCAGCACTTCTCCAACCACCTCTCCGTCTTTCCTGCCCGGGTAGTCAAGAATGCTGCTGTCTGTCTTAACTTCCACTTCATCATTTACCGGCTGAATCTGGATATCCTCACTGAGCATCTGATTCTGTATGTATCCGTTTATTGTACTGCCGTCCTTCTGAAAAGACACTTTGCTCCATCCATTGTCACAGACTCCTGTTCTCTGAACCTCGTCCCCCAGTGCCAGTGACGCAGCCGGTGTTTCCGCCTCCGACGGCGTTGGGAAAATCCCCGCTGTTTTTGCCGTAACATACACGGTTTCCTCGCAGGCCGCTACTTTTACCGTACCCCCGCTGCCGTCATCTGTCTCAAAGGTCTGAAGCGTTCTGTCCTCCTTTTCCGCCTTTTCTGTAATTGTCTTATAATCCGCCACCGCTCCGTAAGCCTGATTCCCGCAGGCCAGAAGAGCAGCGCACAAAAGTACTGCGCCCAACTTACAACGCATGCATTCGTCACCTCTTTCTTTATTTCCCGTCTTTTTCTGATGACGGTCTTATCATAGCATAATGCATACTGTTTTTCAATTTTATGGGAGTTGTTCACCGTTTTTTTAGATTTTCTTTCTCCCGTGATCTATTTATTTTTAAAATTTTTCCTCTTTATAAGAGAAAATTAAGAATTTATTCTTTTCAAAGTCTTAAAATCCTTGTACAATAACGCTATGAGTACACAAAAGATAAAGCAACCGGAACTGACAAAAGAATACCGCCGCTTTCTTCGGGAACGCCAGGTGCTCCGTCAGAAGATACTGCTTGTGCTGCTGCCTGTTTGTTTTCTGATTGTTCTCCTGCTTTTTTCTGCGGTTATCCGTACAAGAAGATCTTCCCGGGAATATCTGACCATAAATGCGGCCTGCGAGTCCTATCGGCCTGAAGTGGAAGAAACTGCTGCCAAATATGGCATGTCTGATTATGTCGATCTGATCCTGGCCCTTATGATGCAGGAGAGCTCCGGAGCCGGCCCTGATGTTCTCCAGGCCTCCGAAGGCGCCTATAATACAAAATATCCCCAGGTTCCCAATGGAATCACCGATTCCTCCTACTCTATTGAATGCGGAATCCAGGAGCTGAAATATGCCATGGAAAAAGCCGGTGTCCAAAGTCCCACGGATATTGGTCATATTAAACTTGCTCTTCAGGGATATAATTTCGGCACTGATGTATATTTCTCTTATCTGTCGGAACATGGCATCACCTCCTGGTCAGAAAGCAGTTCTGAAGCTTTTGCACAGATGGCAAGCGGAAACACGCCGCGCTCGGAAGAGGATCCTTTATACAGCACAGCCGGTCCCTGGGATTACGGAGATCAAAAGTATCCGGAGCATGTGCTCCGCTATTATCATCCTTCTGCAGGCTGATGCAGATCCTTCATTGATATGCAGTCTTTGCTGAAGAAAAACTTTTCAAAAAAATATAAAAAAACATTTGACAAGTACAATTCTCTATGGTATAGTATGTCTTGTCGCTGAGGAAAACCTTTCCTCAGCAGATGTCTGCGATAGTGGCGTAGTTGGTAACGCGCGACCTTGCCAAGGTCGAGACCGCGGGTTCGAGCCCCGTCTATCGCTCTTAAGCCAGGACAGTTTGTCCTGGCTTTTGTAGTTATCCCAGGATATCCAAAAAAGCTGCCATTTCCGGAACAGGCTGTCTTTTAGACTCTTTCGCACCGTATCAGAAATGGCAGCTTTTTCTTTATGCTCTCTTTTCTTTACAGTTTTCCTGTAAATACAGGAAAATTAGTGATGGAACAGACGGATTCCGGTAAACGCCATGACCATTCCGTATTTATTGCAGGTTTCAATCACAGCATCGTCACGTACCGATCCGCCCGGTTCAGCCACATATTTCACGCCGCTCTTATGAGCTCTCTCAATGTTGTCGCTAAAGGGGAAGAACGCATCGGATCCCAGAGTAACATCTGTCATTTTATCCAGCCATGCGCGTTTCTCTTCTCTTGTAAAAACCTCCGGCTTTTCTGTAAAAATTTTCTCCCATGCGCCGTCTGCCAATACATCCATATATTCCTCTCCAATATATACATCAATGGCATTATCTCTCTCCGCGCGGCTGATTTCACTTCGGAAGGGAAGGTTCAGCACCTTCGGGCTCTGACGCAGGAACCAGTTATCCGCCTTCTGTCCAGCCAGTCTTGTGCAGTGAACCCGGGACTGCTGTCCGGCGCCCACGCCAATCGCCTGACCGTCTTTCACATAGCATACAGAATTGGACTGTGTATATTTGAGAACAATCAGGGAGATCTTCATATCTCGTTTTGCTTCCTCGCTGAGTTCTTTATTTTCTGTAACAATATTGGAAATCAGCGCATCGTCAATTACCAGCTCCTGTCTTCCCTGCTCAAAGGTCACTCCGAACACTTCCTTATGTTCCAGAGGAGCAGGAACAAAATCCGGATCAATCTCAATAATATTATAATTTCCTTTTTTCTTCTGTTTCAGAATTTCCAACGCTTCCTCCGTATATCCGGGCGCAATTACTCCATCGGAAACCTCCCTTTTGATCAGAAGAGCCGTATCCCTGTCGCAGACATCAGAAAGGGAAATGAAATCACCGAAGGAGGACATACGGTCAGCCCCCCTTGCTCTGGCATAGGCACAGGCGATCGGGGAAAACTCTCTCCAGTTCATATCATCCACCCAGTAAATCTTAGCCAGGGTTTCTGTCAGCGGAAGCCCTACGGATGCTCCGGCCGGCGATACATGCTTAAAGGAGGTAGCGGCCGCCAGACCGGTGGCTTTTTTCAGGTCTCTTACAAGCTGCCATCCGTTAAAAGCATCCAGGAAATTAATGTATCCCGGTTTTCCGGAAAGAACCTTGATAGGCAGTTCGCTTCCATCTGCCATATAGATTCTGGACGGCTTCTGATTGGGGTTGCATCCATATTTTAACTGCAGTTCATTCATTTTTTAAAACCTCCTGACATTTTTCTTATCCATTTTCGTACAAATTCATTTCTGCAGATTTTCCTGAGCGCTCTGCAGATTTTTCAGACTTTATGTTTTTTCCAGAGGACTTGCCCCATTTTCACAGGACTTTTTCTGAATAACCAGTTTTAGTGATTTTTGTTTACAATTACAGTCTCATATGTTCCTGCCGCAATATCAATGTAGCGCACAAACAGAGAGACCTTGTTTTCCTCATTCAGACTGTTCCAGAGGAGTTCCGCAAATTCATTCATATCATCCGGAATGCTTACGAGCTTCGGTTCTCCCTCGAAACTTGGGAGAGGATTTCCATCCCCCTTATAGGTATGGATAAAACGTCCCTCGCCTGCCACAGGATTTTTGTAGGCAAATGTATAACGCAGGCAGGCATCCGGCCTTCCGTTGTCACTTTTCAGAATAGACATGGCATAGCTGTAGTTTCCCTGTTCAATATGCATGATTCCGGATATCCTGGGAGTATAGTTCGGAGCGTCCGGCTCAAACTCGCGTCCTCTCAATGCCTGTTCAAAGGTCAGCTGTCTGTCCATCCCCTCGTAGATCGTGTCCGTCTGATCTCCGTTTGTCACAATCGTTTTGTTTCCCAGAACGCGAACCGGCGCATAAATGATCAGGCTCGGGTCTGTCAGTTTGGATGGATCAAACGCCTCTGTACGGATTCCCTCTCCGTCTGTGACAAAAATACGGTTCCTGCTGTTTTCACTTCTTCCCATAATGAAATAAGCAGCCACTGCTTTTGTTCCGTTCGCAGAACGGCCCAGAATAATGCCCCGTCCCGGATAGGAATTGCTTTTCAGTTCTTTTTCCAGTGATATCATTTCCATAAGTCTGCTCTCCTTTTTATAAATAGGTACAAAAAAGCCTGGGTAGTCTGTTTCCAGGCTGCCCAGGCGGTCGGCTCACACTTACTGCACTCCCTGTAGGTACTCCTACTTCCGCCAGTCATGCAGTCGTTACTATCATAATATACTACTTTTTTATGTTTTTCAAGGGTAAAACCAGGTTCTTTTCTCCGGCTTCTGACAGATCCCCGTCTTTTTACTCGTCTACGCTGTAGTTCGGAGCTTCCTTGGTAATGTGAATGTCATGAGGATGAGATTCTCTCAGCGCTGCCGCTGAAATTTTCACAAATTTTCCGGTAGTCTTCAGAGTCTCGATATTCTCCGCGCCGCAGTAGCCCATACCGGAGCGAAGTCCTCCGATCAGCTGGAAGACTGTATCCTCCACATGGCCTTTGTACGCAACGCGTCCTTCCACGCCTTCCGGGACAAGTTTCTTTGCGTTTTCCTGGAAATAACGGTCTTTGCTGCCGTTTTCCATAGCCGCAATGGATCCCATGCCGCGGTAAACCTTATATTTACGTCCCTGATACAGTTCGAAGGTTCCCGGGCTCTCGTCGCAGCCTGCAAAGATGCTTCCCATCATGCAGACGTCCGCTCCTGCGGCAATAGCCTTTGTGATATCTCCGGAATACTTGATTCCTCCGTCTGCAATAATCGGAATGCCAAAGCGGTTGGCAACCTCGTAGCAGTCCATAACAGCAGTAATCTGCGGCACACCGATTCCGGCAACTACACGTGTCGTACAGATGGATCCAGGTCCGATTCCTACCTTCACCGCATCCACACCCGCATCGATCAGAGCCTTTGTTGCAGCCCCTGTTGCAACATTACCGGCAATTACCTGAAGATTCGGATATGCGTCCTTGATTTCACGTATTGTTCTCAGAATATTCTCTGAATGGCCGTGAGCAGAGTCAATAACAACCACATCCACATTCGCCTTAACCAGCGCGTCCACACGGGGCAGAACATTCGCTGTGATACCTACTGCGGCTCCGCAGAGAAGACGTCCCTGGGCATCCTTTGCAGCCAGAGGATACTTAATCTGTTTCTCAATATCCTTGATGGTGATCAGGCCTTTTAAGTTGAAGTCATCATCTACAATGGGTAATTTTTCTTTACGGGATTTTGCAAGAATTTTCTTTGCCTCTTCCAGCGTGATTCCCTCTTTTGCGGTAATCAGGCCTTCCGAAGTCATACACTCTCCGATCTTTCTTGTGAAATCTGTCTCGAATTTCAGATCTCGGTTCGTTATGATTCCAACAAGTTTTCTGCCCTCTGTAATCGGCACACCGGAGATACGATATTTTGCCATCAGATCGTTGGCATCCTTCAGGGTATGGTCAGCAGATAAGAAAAAGGGATCTGTAATAACACCGTTCTCAGAACGCTTTACCTTATCCACCTCATCTGCCTGTGCTTCAATAGACATGTTCTTGTGAATGATTCCGATTCCGCCCTGTCTCGCCATAGCGATGGCCATGCGGTGTTCGGTAACTGTATCCATTCCTGCGCTCATCAGCGGAATGTTCAGCTTCACCTCTTTTGTCAAATAAGTCGTAACGTCTACCTGATTCGGAATCACCTTTGAATACGCCGGAACTAACAGCACGTCATCAAACGTAATGCCTTCACCGATAATAGTACCCATTGCACTTCCTCCCTTGTATGTAAGTTTTTATTTTACCTTGAGTTTGTTCCCTAGTGTAGCAAAAAACAATTCAGGTGTCAATCCAAAAAAACTTTGCTTGGAGACGATTTTTTTATAGCATTTGCCATAATTTCATCCGGCTCAAAAATAATTTTGCAGGTCTGGCCCTCCTCCCGCACGATTGCCGCAAATCTTTTATGCCCGGGATTTCCGGAGGAATAATCAAAAACCTTCATCTGATTATTTTCATTATAGTAGTCCATACGGTGCGAATTTACAGGGGCAATGAGATCCGCCTCTGTCAGATTCACAGTCCTGGCCTTTTTTCTTTTTGACTTTGCCATAATCTTATCGATGTCCAATTCGCCGTTTACAAACAGATACTCATATTCCAGGTCTGTTCCCGGAATCACAAAATAAGCCGCTACTCCAAGGGCCACTGCTCCCAGCAGGAGAATCGGCATCAGAAAAAGTCCGCCTGCCACAAATACTACGATCAGGAAGATCATACCGTATTTTACTGCTGCGTCTTTCGGCGTGGGTTCTTTTTTTACAAGACATTCTGAATACAGATCGCTCATATTCCACTCTCCTTACCTTTGTTTTTTCCCATTGTAACATAAAAAGGAACCAGCGTCTATGACGCCGGTTCCTGATTTTCAGATAAATTACATCATGCCCATTCCCTGACCGCCGGCCGGTGCTGCAGGTGTTTCTTCTTTGATGTTTGCAACAACAGACTCTGTTGTCAGTAAGGTGGATGCAACGCTTGTTGCGTTCTGCAGAGCGCTTCTTGTAACCTTCGCAGGATCCAGGATGCCTTCCCCTACCATGTTTACATACTGCTCTTTCAGAGCATCAAATCCAATACCTGGTTCAGATTCTCTTACTTTATTGATAATAACGGAGCCTTCCAGACCTGCGTTTGCCGCAATATGGAACAGCGGAGCTTCCAGTGCTTTCAGAATGATGTTCGCGCCTGTCTTCTCATCGCCATCCAGAGTATCCGCAAGTTCTGCAACTTTCTTGGAAGCGTGGATGTAAGCGGATCCGCCTCCTGCGATAATGCCTTCCTCTACAGCTGCTCTTGTAGCTGCCAGAGCGTCTTCCAGACGAAGCTTTGCTTCTTTCATCTCTGTCTCTGTAGCTGCGCCTACACGGATTACCGCTACGCCGCCTGCCAGTTTTGCAAGTCTTTCCTGTAATTTTTCTCTGTCAAAGTCGGATTTTGTTTCCTCGATCTGCGCGCGGATCTGAGCCACACGGTTAGCAATGTCCTCTTTGTTTCCGCAGCCGTCTACGATTACAGTAGATTCTTTTGCAACTTTTACAGATTTTGCACGTCCAAGCTGTGCCATTGTAGCTTCTTTCAGATCCAGACCAAGTTCCTCAGAAATCACCTGTCCGCCTGTCAGAATTGCGATATCCTGAAGCATTTCTTTTCTTCTGTCGCCATATCCCGGAGCCTTAACAGCCACAACCTGGAAGGTTCCTCTCAGTTTGTTCACGATCAGAGTCGTCAGAGCTTCGCCTTCTACATCCTCTGCGATAATAAGAAGTTTTGCTCCTGCCTGAACAATCTGCTCCAGCAGCGGAAGCAGTTCCTGAATATTGCTGATCTTTTTATCAGTGATCAGGATATACGGATCTTCCAGATTTGCTTCCATTTTTTCCATATCTGTGGACATGTAAGCAGAAATATATCCGCGGTCGAACTGCATACCTTCTACCAAGTCAAGTTCTGTATGCATGGTTTTAGATTCTTCAACTGTGATAACACCGTCGTTGGAAACTTTTTCCATAGCGTCGGCAACCAGTTCGCCTACCTGCTCATCGCTTGCGGAAATAGCTGCAACGTTTGCAATCTGCTTCTTGCCGCTGATTTTCTGGCTCATATCCTGAATTGCTTTTACAGCAACATCTGTAGCCTTCTTCATTCCCTTTCTCAGGATAATGGGATTTGCGCCTGCCGCCAGGTTTCTCATTCCTTCATGTACCATAGCCTGCGCCAGAACTGTAGCAGTTGTCGTACCATCACCTGCAACATCATTTGTCTTGGATGCAACTTCCTTGATAAGCTGTGCTCCCATGTTTTCAAAAGGATCTGCAAGTTCAATTTCTTTTGCAATTGTAACACCATCGTTTGTGATCAGCGGTGCTCCGAAAGATTTGTCAAGTACGACATTTCTTCCTTTCGGTCCAAGGGTTACTCTTACTGTATCTGCAAGCTGATTTACACCGCTTTCCAGCGCTGTTCTTGCGTCTGCGCCAAACTTAATTTCTTTTGCCATGATTGTCATGCCTCCTAAATTTATACTGTTTAATATCTTTGACTTCTTTAATTATTATTTCACAATTGCCAGAACATCGCTCTGTTTAACAATGATGTATTCTGTATCGTCCATTTTCACTTCTGTTCCCGCATATTTGGAATAGATAACCTTGTCGCCCACAGCAACTTCCATCTTTACTTCCTTGCCGTCAACCATTCCGCCAGGTCCTACTGCAATAACTTCTGCCTGCTGCGGTTTCTCCTGAGCCTGGCCCGGAAGTACAATACCGGACTTTGTGGTTTCTTCTGCTTCCAACTGTTTTAATACGATTCTGTCGCCTAATGGTACTAATTTCATGATCTATTTCCTCCTTTATTTGTTGCCATATTCTTTTTTGCTAGCACTCATTTAGCTCGAGTGCTAATCACTGTCCTTATATTATTGAATTACATGATTTTCTGCAACTCTTTTCATTCTTGTTAAAATATATAATATCTATTTTTTTCTCTTATATTCTTTCTTTATCTCTTGTTTTCTCATTTTTATATTTTTCCAATTTTTTTCAACTTTGCCGTATACAGCAGCGCGCAAAAAAAGCGCCCCTCTTTTTAAGAAGGACGCCTTCTGACTTTCCTGGAATTTTTCAGTCACTTAAGCCTTTTTATTTCTCTGAGCCTTAATCTCCTCCAGCTCGTCAAAGATTACTTCATTCAACACCTTAATATAAGTTCCCTTCATACCCGAAGAACGGGATTCAATGACACCTGCACTTTCAAATTTGCGAAGCGCATTGACAATAACAGATCTGGTGATTCCTACACGATCAGCAATTTTGCTGGCAACAAGAATTCCCTCTTCGCCGTCCAGCTCGTCAAAAATATGGATGATTGCTTCAAGTTCAGAGAATGATAATGTATTAAACGCTGATTTCACCACCTGCTGTTTTCTGTCCTCTTCTGCATTTTCCTCATGAACAGCACGCATCATTTCCAGGCCCACTACCGTTGTGCCGTATTCGCTGACAATAATGTCCTCAATGTCATAAGGCTTATCGTCCCGATACATAAATACTGTTCCAAGGCGTTCCCCTGCGATATCAATAGGATTGATGATTCCCTGGCATCTGCTGTCAACGTGTTCAAACCCAAGAGTCTGAAGATTCACGTTTTCTTTTGTTGATAAGACCCCTAAAAAACGCTCATTCAACAATGCATCTACATGTCCGCCAACCTTATCCTCAATCAGTTCAGTTATTTCATCGACACCCGGGCACAAACTTACTCCTAAAACCTTTCCTTTTTTGCTCAGCACCAGAATATTGGAACTCAGTGTTTCCATCAATACCTGACAGATGTCGTTAAATACCACCTTGCTGGAGCTGCTGTTGTGCAAAAGCTTATTAATTTTTCTTGTTTTGTCTAACAACTGAACGCTCATCTTGGCCTCCTTTTCCCTCTTTCTCTTGTTTTCTCTGCAAACATCCTGCTGTTTTTATAGTACACGTTTTTTTTCAGAAATACAAGACTTTTTTACAATTTTTAGATTTTAGCCGCCTATTCTGAAAATATTTCTGTTTTCCGAATATTATCATAATAACTTTTTTACTCAGGAGGCACGATTATACGGGTTCCTTTTCCTTCTGTTCCACATACCCGCAGGTCTTTTCACTGCATACCAGTTTATTCCCTTTTTCTACCATGTAGCTTCCGCAGACGGGGCATTTTTTGTTGGACGGCTTCTGCCAGGACATAAAATCACATTCCGGATTATCAATACATCCGTAATATTTCCGTCCTTTCTGTGTTTTTTTCAGGACTACGTCCTTCCCGCACTTTGGACAGGACACGCCTATCTTCTCATAATACGGCTTTGTGTTCCGGCATTCCGGAAATCCGGGGCAGGCAAGAAATCTTCCGTGAGGTCCGTATTTAATCACCATATTGCGTCCGCAGACGTCACAGACAACATCCGTCACCTCATCCTGAATGTCTACTTTCTCCAATTCTTTTTCAGCCGCATCTACATCTCTTTTCAAATCCGGATAAAAATTGCGTATTACGGTCTTCCACTGTACGGTACCGGCTTCCACACAGTCAAGCAGTCCCTCCATCATTGCTGTAAAATGTACGTCTACAATACTTGGAAACGCCTGTTTCATGATATTATTCACCACTTCTCCCAGTTCCGTCACATAAAGATTCTTCTGCTCTTTTGAAACGTAGCGGCGGCTGATAATCGTGGTAATAGTGGGCGCATAGGTACTCGGACGTCCGATCCCCTGTTCTTCCAGCGTCTTTACCAGAGAGGCCTCCGTATAATGGGCCGGTGGCTGAGTAAAGTGCTGCTCCGGTTTCAGCTCCAGGAGCTCCAGCTTCATTCCTCTTTCCAGACTCTGGCTGAGCACATTTCCTTTTTTATTGTCTTCATCCTGTACATACACAGACATAAATCCGTCAAAAACTACTTTTGAAGCGGCAACTGTGAATACAAAATCTCCTGCTTTAATTTTTACCGAAGTTGTCTCATAGCGGGCAGCTGACATTCTGCTGGCAGTAAATCTCTTCCATATCAGCTGATACAGCCGGAACTGATCTCTGGACAGCGACTCCTTCAGGGCTGCAGGTGTCCTTGTGATATCTGTAGGACGAATCGCCTCATGTGCGTCCTGAATTTTATGATCTTTTTTTACCTGCTTTTCATTGGCAGAAACAAATGCTTCGCCGTATTGTTCCTGAATATAGTCTCTGGCCGCCGCATCCGCTTCATCGGAAATTCTGGTGGAGTCCGTACGAAGATAGGTGATCACACCGACGGTTCCGTTCCCCTTGATGTCAATTCCCTCATAAAGCTGCTGTGCCAGACGCATGGTTTTCTGGGTGGAGAAATTCAGCGTCTTGGCCGCCTCCTGCTGGAGTGTACTGGTGGTAAAGGGAAGAGGGGCGTTTTTTACCCTTTCTCCTTTTTTCACCTCTGTGATTTCATACTCCGCCTGGTTCAGTCTTTCCAGAATCTCATCCATTTCTTTTTTGTTCCGGATGAGCATTTTTTTATCTGTACCATAAAACTTTGCCTGCAGCGGCTTCTTTTCTCCCTGAACCTTAAACTCGCCGTCAAGACTCCAGTATTCCTCTGGAATAAAGGAATTGATCTCATCCTCTCTGTCGCAGATAATGCGCAGCGCGGCAGACTGCACACGGCCGGCGCTTAAGCCTCTCTTTACTTTTGCCCATAAAAGAGGACTGATGCTGTATCCTACCATACGATCCAGCATTCTTCTGGCCTGCTGGGCATCCACAAGGTTCATGTCCAGTTCTCTGGGGTGCTTGATAGAGTTCTTCACTGCCGTTTTGGTAATTTCGTTAAATGTAATTCTTCTCATCTTAGAAGGATCTTCTTTCAGAGCCTGCATAAGATGCCATGAAATCGCTTCTCCCTCCCGGTCAGGGTCAGTTGCCAGATAAATTTTATCGGCTTTTTTTGCCGCTTTTCTAAGGCCGGCAAGAAGTTCTCCCTTTCCACGGATGGTTATATATTTCGGTTCAAAATCATGTTCCACATCAATTCCAAACTGACTCTTGGGAAAATCCCGTACATGTCCGTTGGAAGCCTGCACATCATAATTGCTCCCCAAAAATTTCTTTATGGTTTTTACCTTTGCAGGTGACTCAACGATCACCAGATATTTCGCCATGCTACATCTCCTACCTAACAAATACTCCTGCAAACAGCACTATCCCTCTCAGTTCTGAGATTTTACATAATAGTGTCTTCCTATTTCTCTGACCAGTCCCATAACCTCCAGCTCGGTCAGCGCACTGGCCGTTTTTTCCGTCGGCAGGCCCGTTTCCTGGCTGAGAAAGTCTCTGGATTTTGGTCGTAAATCGAGACAACTATACACCAAATTCAAATCACTTGCAAGTCCTATCTCATTTTTTTGCGTTGATTTTATTTTATTTTTACATTTTAATCCCAACTCACGCAGCAGAATTTCCGGAGAAAATGCAATGCCTGCGCCATCGTAAATCAATCTGTGGCAGCCCTGGCTCAGGGACTCGTTTACCGGTCCCGGCAGGGCGAAAACAGATTTTCCCTGTTCCAGCGCCCACTGTGCCGTGATCAGTGAACCGCTCTTTTCTCTCGCTTCCACCACGAGAACCAGATCGGACAACGCGCTGATAATCCTGTTTCTTGCAGGAAAAAAATATTTCCTTACCTGGGTTCCCGGAGGATATTCGCTGCACACGCCTCCCTGTTCCCTGATTATTCTCTGATACAGAGCCCTGTTCTGCCTGGGATAGCAGATATCCGCTCCCCCGCCGAGAACTGCAAACGTAGGCGTGCCTCCCTCCAAAGCGCCTTTATGTCCCTCAGAATCAATTCCCCAGGCAAGCCCGCTGATAATCTGAACGCCGGCCTCACTGAGCATTTTCGCATAATGGAAAGCCTGAATCCTCCCATAAGGGCTGCACATTCTTGCCCCCACAATGGCAGCTGACGGCCGCTCCGAATCTGGAAGTTTCCCTTTCACATACAGCCTTTCCGGCATATCATCAAAACATCTCAGTTTTTCCGGATATTCCGGAGAGTTCTTTTCTACACAGCGGATTTCCTCCTCCCGCTTTCTTTCCATATAAAAGTACCTCCCTTTCTGCTTTTTTATGACTTCTTTCTGTCAGCTCCAGTATTTTTTCTCAAAGGAGCGGCAGGACAGAGCCTCGCCTATATGCTCTCTTCGAATTGTCTCCGCGGCTTCCATATCCGCAATGGTTCTGGCCACCCGCAGGATCCGGTGATATCCTCTGGCACTGAAAGACATATGCTCAAATGCCTTTTGCAGAAAATACTTTGCTTCCGGCTCCATTATGCAGTATTTTTCCAGCTGCCGTCCTGTCAGTTCTCCATTGAACTGGATTTTTTCTTTTTGGTATCTCCATGCCTGTATCTGATGAACCTGTTCCACTCTTTTTCGTATTTCCAGCGAAGATTCTCCTTCTCTTCCCGCGCTCATCTGAGAAAAGTCCACCGGTTCCGCTTCTGCGCAGAGATCCAGCCTGTCCAGCAGCGACTGACTGATCTTATTCTGATAAGAGGAAATCTGCCCGGCGGTGCACCTGCACCGGTTCATATCCGGATAATAGCCGCAGGGGCAGGGATTCATTGCCGCACAAAGAATAAAATCCGCAGGGAATTCATAAGTTCCGCTGACTCTTGAAATTCGAACAGTCTTGTCCTCCAGAGGCTGTCTTAAGATCTCAAGACTTCTTCTGGAAAATTCCGGCATTTCGTCCAGAAACAGCACACCTCGATGGGCCAGCGTGATTTCTCCCGGTCTGGGGTTCCTTCCTCCCCCGGCCAGGGCAACTGCTGTGCTGGTGTGATGAGGACTTCGAAAAGGTCTTTCTCGGATCAGTGGATCCGACGGTGACAGCAGCCCTGCAACACTGTATATTTTTGTCAGTTCCAGGCTCTCCTCATAACTCAGTTCCGGCATAATGCCCGGAATTCTTCTTGCCGTCATTGTCTTTCCGGCTCCCGGAGGACCAATCATCAGTAAATTGTGAAATCCGCTGACAGCAATCTCCACCGCTCTTTTCAGGCTTTTCTGTCCCCGGATGTCACTGAAATCCGGAATTTCCTTTCTTGGAGCGCTTTTTTTCTCTTCTTCTCTCTCCCTGTAACTTTCCGGTTCCCGGAGATATCGGATCATTTCTTTTAAATTGCTTACTCCAATGATTTTCATATCCGGCACCAGACATGCTTCCTCCAGGTTTCCCAGCGGCACCATGCAAAACCTGCATTTTTCTTCTCTTGCTTTGATCACAATAGGAAGTATTCCGGAAATAGCATGCACTTCCCCGTTCAGGCTGAGTTCCCCTGCCAGCAGTGCTCCTTTCAGAAGTTCCGGGTTCAGAATCCCGGTTGCCGCCAGCACGGCCGCCGCTACCGGCATGTCAAATCCGGCCCCCTCTTTTTTTATATCCGCCGGGGCAAAATTTACTGTAATCCGTTTGGGCGGAAGGGAAATTTCATTGTTTCTCAGTGCTGTCCGTACACGGTCCTGGGCCTCTTTCACCTGCGCAGAGGGGAAACCAACCATCGTAAATGAAGGCAGGCCGCTGCTGACATCCGCCTCTACCTGAATCGGATACACTTCCATTCCCATGATTACGGCAGACAATACGCTTGCAAACATTCGTCTCCTTTCTGGCAAATACCGTCCCGATTTCCGATATTTTGTTCTTTATTCTGTTTTTATTTTGGGGTTGCTCTTGTATAGAGTGGAATGATAACAAAAGAAATTTGAAATAATACAGATAAGAAATCATCCGCCAAATCCGCGGACAGAATCACATTTTCCGGCTTTTTCGGAAAAGCTCTCATTTTAGTATAGTCCATTTTGTTCCAAATCGCAATAGTACATTTCGTTCAGTTCTATACTTTCCAAAAAACAAAGGAGGAATTTGAATGAAATACCAGAGAATTGAAGATTTACGGATAGATTCTGATCTTACTCAGAAGCAAATCAGTGAAGTACTTCATATCAGTCAGAGGTCTTATTCCCATTACGAAACCGGAACCAGAGCAATTCCAGTAGAAATGCTGATAAAACTTGCGGACTACTATAATACAAGTATTGACTATCTGGTGGGAAGAACCGACAATAAAACGCCAATTAAATAGAACAAAAAAAAATCAGGAGAGTCCGAATTCTTTTCAGAAAGAGTTCGGACACCCCTGATTCTATTTTTTATCCCATTTGTGCCATACGCTCATCGATTTTCTGAATATTCGCAATCTCATATTCATTAAAGATAGAATCCTGCTGAGCGTCAAAGGTCTCCGGATCAATCGTTCCCTGATACCAGGACTTGCTGTTAAAATAGTCGGCTATCCGCTGGGTGACAAACTGTCTTCCATGGCGGGCATAGATTTCGTTTTTCGCCAGTTCCAGCTGATCATAGGAATATGGCGCAAGATCTTCATCTGTCAGATAGCGGCTGTTACTATCCGGGAAGAAATATTCTCCTGTCTGAGTGTCCGTCTGCTGAGGACTTTCCTGTTCTGCTGCCGGGGTTGGCGTCGCCGTCGGATCCGGTACAAGCTGTACCTGCTCCCGGCTCATAATGCAGTTCACATTAGGATAAACAGAAGATATTGGTTCATTCGTCGAAATATGAAGATACAGCTGCCCATTGTCAAAAGTCAGGTTTCCTGAAGCGGTATTTCCTGCGGAATCAGAAAAAGTAAATCCTGCCGCATTCCCGGCAACCTCTGCTGTTACATCAGCAGAAACCGCCTCTGTCTGATTTCTGTTTGTCTGATAAAAGCTGAATGACACGCTGTCCAAACTGATATCCCATATATTAATAGATGCCGTACCGTCTGTGCTGTACCAGTAGTCCCAGAAATCATCCGGATTAAAAGCGGCAACTACCGTAGGAATCGGGGTGGGGGTTGCCGTAGGCCGCGGAGTAGGGCTTGGTGAAGGCGCGACAGACGCTGCGGCTGTAGGCGCGACAGTAGGCACATTCTCCAGGGCGGATAACGCAGCCTGTTTTTTCTGCTCTTCCTCCGCACTGCGGCGGAATCCCGCCAGCAAAAGAGCAGCGGCTCCTACCATAATAAAAATCGCCACCAGCACGCTTAACAAAATCTTCAGTATCTCTTTTCTTCTCATTTTTGTATCACCTCTGTTCTGTCACTGCCTCTCCTGCACCGGCGCATCCTGGCCGTCTGCGCGACTCTTCTTATTTCCTTTATTCTTTTCCGCTCCAGCAGTATGTGCAGAGTTTGCAAGGCTCAATATCAATCGAAGCTGTCAGGTCATCCAGACGATGGTATTTCAGAGACGTAAAGTTCAGCTCCCTGCGGATGTCTTCCAGCATTGCTTTATAATTTTCAGAGTCCGGATTTGCATAGTCCGCCAGAACTTCTTCATCTACCTGGCCGCCCTCGCGCTTCGCGATCACTCTTCTTGTAATCAGATCCATCTCTGATTTCGAACGGGAAAAATTCAAATACTTGCATCCGTAAAGAAGCGGAGGACAAGCCGGCCGGATATGCACTTCTCTGGCGCCGTTATTGTACAGAAATTCTGTGGTCTCCCGAAGCTGCGTTCCCCTTACAATAGAATCATCAATCATAAGAAGACTCTTCCCCTTAATCAGCTTGTGGACAGGAATCAGCTTCATTCTGGCAATCAGATTTCTCTGGCTCTGCTGAGTGGGCATAAAAGAGCGGGGCCAGGTAGGGGTATATTTGATGAATGGTCTGGCAAAAGGAACACCTGATCGGTTGGCATAGCCAATGGCATGTGCAATTCCGGAATCCGGAACTCCCGCCACAATATCAGGATCCACTTCTCCAAAGTCTCTCTGGGCCAGTATATCCCCACATTTATAGCGCATTTCTTCCACATTCACGCCCTCGTAAGTAGAGGTAGGATATCCATAGTATACCCACAGGAAAGAACAAATACGCATTTTATCTCCGGGCTGCTGAAGGGTTTCAATTCCTTCCGGCGTCACCGCCACAATTTCGCCCGGTCCCAGTTCTTTTTCATCTTCATATCCCAGGTTAATATAAGCATGGCTTTCAAAAGAAACGCAGCGGGCGTCATCTTTCTTTCCTATAATCAGAGGAGTTCTGCCAAGGCGGTCTCTGGCTGCAATTAATCCCTTCGGAGTCAGGATCAGCATAGTCATGGAACCGTCTATCATTTCCTGTGCATAGCGGATTCCCTCCACCATCGTCCCCTTCTGATTAATCAGAGAAGCTACCATTTCTGTAGGATTGACATTTCCTCCGCTCATTTCAAGAAAATGGGTGCATCCGTTTTTGAAGGAATGCGCCACCAGTTCCTCCATATTATTGATCTTTCCTACCGTGGTAACCGCAAAGTTTCCCAGATGGGAACGCACCAGCAGAGGCTGCGGTTCATTGTCGGAAATGCATCCGATTCCCAGATTTCCCTGCAGTTCCGATACATCTCTGTCAAATTTCGTACGGAAAGGGGAATTCTCAATATTATGGATTGCACGGTCAAAGCCTCTTTCTGAGTCATATACCGCCATTCCCCCTCTTCTTGTTCCCAAATGAGAATGGTAGTCAATTCCGAAAAACAGATCCAGCACGCAGCTGGATTTTGATGCCACACCAAATATTCCGCCCATGTTCTGTTCTCTCCTTATTCTGTAAATTCACTGTAATCGTTTTCCGGCAGACTTGGTAAAGTCTCCCGTTCAGCCGGATAGGACCTTCCGGAGCGGTAAAATCCGTTATAATCCGACATTCGTTGCACCAAACATTATATAAAACAGCTTCTGAGAAGTAAAGGTCTATTTTTTTTCTTTAATCATGCCTTTTCTGTATGCATCCAGCAGTCTGGTCAGTTCCTCGATTCTCTCGCGAAGCGCCTTGCCGTTGTCCGTGTCTCCTACCAGGCGTCTCTGAGAAGTATACCTCACCGCTACCTGGTTGGAAGCGATGTCAATTTCCCTTGAGACAGCAGCCTCCTTGGAAGTGAAAGGCTCATGAGCGGCCAGAAGCAGTCCGTAGGAGTTATAAATGAGAGTATACCCGGCAATTCCGGTCACCTTCTGATAAGCCTTGCAGAAACCGCCGTCAATTACAATCACCTTGCCTCCGCACTTCACCGGACTTTCTCCCTCTCCCTGGTGAACCGGCACATGACCGTTGATAATATGGCTCTCCTGCGGATCCAGCCCGAATTCTCTCAGCATGGAATCCACCACCTTCTCATTTTCCAGAAGACGGAAATAAGCGCCTTTTCTTTCTTTATGTGTCTCTTTATCCTCAATAAAATACCGCTCAAAGGTAGTCATTTTATCTTTGCCGAACAGCGGAGAATTCGGTCCTGCCCATATATACCAGAGAATGTCCCTTCCCTTTTTCTGTTCTTCCGCGTCTACTGCATAAAAAGCTCTGCGCACATATGCCTCCAGGACATCATAAAGTTCTTTTCCCCTGCAGGTTCTTCCGTAAACCTGCACTTCCTTGAGGGTTCCGTCTTCATTTAAAGGAATGCACCCATGGAAAAGCAGATTTCCGTTATAAATTTTATAAAGACCGCCTTTGTCCAGAAGAAGCCTTATATGTTTCTGAAGTCTCTCGCAGTTTCGGAAAGCGGATTCCAGCCGGTCCATGACTTCCTTTTCACCGGCGGTGAGCTCGTAAGGATGTTTCCAGTCCACTGTAGGAAAATTTGTATCCAGAAGCAGATATTCCTTTCCGTCCGGAAGCGTTATGGTTCCCTTTTGCGGATCTATTCTGTGAAGAAGGCAGCGGTCCTCCATATGGAATTCTCTCCGTTTTTTCAGCAGTTTCCCTTCCAGTTTAAACTGAATAACCGCAATAGCCTTGTGCATCTTTCTGCTCAATTCCTGCTCCGTTGCATTATAATTGGAAGTTCCCTTCAGTTCAAAGAACGTACATGGGTCGTCTTTGTAGGCCTCCATGGCAAAAGTTGCCAGAGGCATCATATTGATGCCGTACCCGTCCTCCAGAATGTCAAGGTTGGAATAGCGTATGCTGTTTCTGATCACAGTGGCAATACAGGCGGACTGCCCTGCCGCCGCTCCCATCCACACCACATCATGGTTTCCCCACTGTATATCAAGAGAATGGTATTCGGAAAGCCGCTCCATAATAAAATGGGGTCCGGGCCCTCTGTCATAAATATCTCCCAGGATATGAAGATGGTCTACAACAAGGCGCTGGATCAGCTCTGCCAGAGCAATGATAAAATTTTCCGCCCGGCGGATCTCGATGATCGTATTGACAATGGAATTGTAATAGGCCTCTTTGTCAAGCACCTCTGCCTTCTCGGTAATCAGTTCCTCGATCACATAGGCATAATCCGGAGGAAGTGCTTTGCGGACTTTGGATCGGGTATATTTGGATGCGGTAGTCTTGCACACCTCTATCAGCCGGTACAGGGTGATCTTATACCAGTTTTCCATATCCTCTTCTGTCTTTTTGACAAGCTGAAGCTTCTCCCTGGGATAATAGATCAGAGTGGCAAGTGCCCGTTTGTCGCTGTTGCTCAGGGTATGCCCAAAAACATCGTTTATTTTCTTGCGCACGGCCCCCGAACCGTTGCGCAGCACATGGGAAAAAGCTTCGTACTCTCCATGGAGATCCGACATAAAATGTTCGGTTCCCTTGGGGAGGTTCAGAATCGACTGAAGGTTGATAATCTCAGTAGACGCCTTTCCGATTGTAGGGTACAGTTCTGCAAGTCTCTGCAGATAGCGAAGTTCCTCTTTTTTCATTCTCCTTCTCCTTTTATTATCATAACACACCGGATTTCATGCCCGGTAATTCTCAATTTCGATCTCCGCCGGTGAAACCGGTACTAGGCAATAATTCCGTCAAAAAGAGAAAACTGATTGGACTGGGGAATATCCCCGAAAAGCCCCAATTCATCCATAAGGTCAATAACAGTTTTGCTGACTTTTGTCCGGTCCCTGAAATCATCCTTCGAAAGAAATTTTCCGTTTTTGGCAGCTTCCACTACCGCTTCGGCCGCTTTATCGCCCATTCCCTCAATGGAATTCAGAGAGGGCATCAGCTTTCCGTCTATGATCTGAAACCTGTCGGCCTTTGCCCGGTAAATATCAATGGGCATAAATTCAAATCCCCTTGCGTACATTTCCTGAACAATTCGCATATCGCGGATGGTATCCTGCTCTTTTTTAGAAGCCGCATCCCCTTTTTTTCTCAGCTCTGCAAGATAGAATTCCAGCCGCTCCCGCCCCATACACATGGTTTCATAGGAAAAGGCCGTTGCGCGGATGCTGAAAAAAGCGGCATAGTAGGCCAGCGGGCGGAATACCTTGAACCAGGCGATCCGGTAAGCCATCATAACGTAAGCCGCCGCATGCGCCTTCGGGAACATATACTTGATCTTTTTGCAGGACCAGATATACCATTCCGGCACATTGTGCTCCCGCATGGTCGCCTCCCACTCTTCACGGAGTCCCTTTCCTTTTCGGACGCTTTCCATGATGGTAAAGGCCAGGCTGCTTTCCACTCCCATGCTGATAAGATAAATCATAATATCGTCACGGGTACAAATGGCCGTGGAGATTGTGGCCTTTCCCTCCTGAATCAGCACCTGGGCGTTTCCCAGCCATACGTCTGTTCCATGCGCCAGTCCTGCGATGCGGACAAGATCTGAAAAATATTTTGGCTTTGTGTCAATGAGCATCTGCATAGCAAAATCTGTTCCGAATTCCGGTACTCCCAGGCATCCAAGCCTGCAGCCGCCGATGTCCTCCGGAGTGATTCCAAGAGCCTCTGTTCCTGCAAAAAGAGACATTACATCCTTCTGATCCAAAGGAACTTCCTTGGCGTCCAGTCCTGTAAGATCCTCCAGCATACGGATCATGGTGGGATCATCGTGTCCCAGTATATCCAGCTTCAAGAGATTTCCGTCAATGGAGTGATAGTCAAAATGTGTGGTGATAATATCGCTGTTTTCATCATTGGCCGGGTGCTGGACAGGGGTGAATTTCTCAATTTCCTCCCCTTTCGGAAGAACAATGATGCCTCCCGGATGCTGCCCGGTAGTTCTCCTTATTCCCGTACATCCCTGAACGATCCGGTTGATCTCGCAGTATCTTTTATGCTGTCCCCGCTCTTCAAAATAATTTTTCACATAGCCGAAGGCTGTCTTCTCCGCCAGAGTTCCTATTGTTCCGGCTTTAAAAGTCTGACCTTTTCCAAAAATAACCTCTGTATATCGGTGGGCGTTGCCCTGATACTCCCCGGAAAAGTTGAGGTCGATATCCGGCTCCTTATCCCCCTTGAAGCCCAGGAAGGTCTCAAAAGGTATATCAAAGCCCTCTTTTTTCATTTTTGTCCCGCAGTGCGGACAGTTTTTATCAGGCATGTCGCACCCGGCCATACCGCCGAATTTTTTCACTTCCGGCGAATCAAAGTCGCTGTATTTACAGTTGGGGCAGATATAATGAGGCGGAAGGGGATTTACTTCCGTGATTCCAGACATGGTGGCAGCCAGCGAAGATCCCACAGATCCTCTGGATCCCACCAGATATCCGTCTTCGTTTGACTTATGCACCAGCTTCTGCGCGATAATATACATCACCGCGTACCCATTGGAAATAATGGAGTTCAGTTCCTTATTCAGTCTCTCCTCCACAATCTGGGGCAGTTTCTCCCCATAGATCTCATGCGCCTTCTGAAAGCACATTTCCTTCAGATCCCTGTCTGAATTTTCAATAACCGGAGGAAACTTATCCGGATGAATAGGCGAAATTTTTTCGATCATGTCCGCTATTTTATTAGTATTGGTAATCACAACTTCCTCGGCTTTTTCGCTTCCCAGGTATGAAAATTCCTCCAGCATCTCCTCCGTGGTTCTGAGATACAGAGGCGCCTGATTGTCCGCATCCGAAAATCCGTTTCCGGCCATAATGATTCTCCGGTAAATCTCGTCCTGAGGATCCATAAAGTGCACATCGCAGGTGGCTACCACCGGCTTCTGAAACTGTTCTCCAAGCTTTACGATTTTTTTATTAAGTTCTATCAGATCTTCTTTTGAATTTACCGTATCGTTTTTCTCGTCAGCGATCATAAAAGCATTGTTTCCAAGGGGCTGGATTTCAAGATAATCATAAAAATCCACCAGCCGGGCAATCTCCTGCTCCGGAGCGTTTCTCAAAAGTGCCTGGTAAAGTTCCCCCGCCTCACAGGCGCTTCCGATCAGCAGTCCGTCTCTGTGCTCCAGGAAAACGCTTTTCGGCACTCTTGGCCTTCTTCTATAATATTTCAGATGAGACTGGCTTACAAGTTTATAAAGATTGACTCTCCCCGTCTCGTTTCTGGCAAAAATCACCGCATGGTAGGTGGGCAGCTTCTTGATTGTGTCTACAGACACACTGCCCTGCTTATTCAGAGCATCCAGATCAAAAATATCCCGTTCCCTCAGCATCTCCACGAATTTCACGAAAATATCCGCGGTACAGGCGGCATCATCCACCGCCCGGTGATGGTGTCCCAGCGGAACCCCCACTGCTTTTGCTACCGTATCCAGCTTGAAGCGGTTCAGCGCCGGAAGGAGGAATCTCGCCATTCCCACAGTATCCACATAGGTGAAATCCTGCGGTATTTCCTGTCTCCTGCAGTTTTCTATAATAAAACTCATGTCAAAGTCTGCGTTATGGGCTACCATTACCGCCCCCTTGCAGAATTCCATAAATTCCGGCAGAACCGTCTGAATATCCGGCGCGTCCATCACCATGGCATCGTTAATACTGGTAAGCTGTTCAATCCTGTATGGAATCGGCACTTTGGGATTCACAAAGGTGGAAAAGCGGTCCGTAATCACACCGTTTTCCACAAGTACGGCTCCGATTTCTATGATCTGACAGCTCAGAGGCGAAAAGCCGGTGGTCTCAATATCAAAAACCACAAATTTCCCCTCCAGAGCCTGTCCTTTGCTGTTGGCAACAATCCCTTTCAGGTCATCCACAAGATAAGCTTCCATTCCATAAAGTACTTTAAAATCAGAATCCTTTGGAACGCAGCCTCCCCATGCGTCAAAGCAGTGATTCGCTTCAGGGAAAGCCTGCACTACGCCGTGATCGGTTATCGCAATCGCTTTGTGGCCCCACTCATAGGCGCGCTTTACAAGAGCTTTGGCGTCAGTGACTCCGTCCATATCGCTCATTTTTGTATGGCAGTGGAGCTCCACTCTCTTCTGGGGGCTTGTATCCATCCGGGTGCTTGTGAAATCTGCTATCTTTTTAATCCCGGTTACGGAACCGATTGTCAGCTCACTGTCAAAACGATCGATTGTTGTTACGCCTTTCAGTTTCAAAAAAGCGCCCTTTTTAATCTCCTCTTTGACTTCCGGCACCTGCTCGTTTCTCAGAAACATTTTTACTACGATAGAGTCGGTGAAATCTGTTACCGGAAAAATCAGGATTGTTTTTTCATTTCGGATTTCTCTTGCCTCTACATCCATTACCTGACCGCGGATGATGACTTCTCCCATCTCCCCGGTAATTGTTTCCAGAGGAATTGCTTCTCCCTCGAAATCCCTTCCATATACCACGTCCGGATTGGAATCTCTGCGGAAACCGCTTCTGTAATCTCCGTGCTGGTCTTTTTTCTGGAAAGTCTTCTGTTCTTTTTTTCCTCTGGCATTCTGCTGCTTTTCCCCAGATGCCTGTTTATCCTCCGCTGTGCTTTTCGCATCCTGCGTATCAAGCTTTGCGTGCTTCAGCACATTTTCCACTTCCTGGCGAATCTGAAGCACTGCGTTTCTTCTGTATTTGCTCTCCTTCGCTTCCGCAAACTGAAGATTGATTTTCAAATCCATTCCACACCGTTCACAGAATACTTTGTGAAGATATTCCACCAGAATTTCGCTTTTTTCCCGGGCGATAACAGAATCCGGAAGCACCAGCTCCATACTGTCCCCGTCTGTAAAGGCGATCTGCGCCCTCTTAAAAAGGTTATATTCCAGCATATTATAGTTTTTCAATTCCAGTTCCATACTGGAACGGTAAATTTCCAGAAAATTGTCCGGGGTATACTGACGGGAAAGATGAAATTTCTCGATTACCTTTACCTGTATGGAAATCCCCGGAAAGCACTGGCGTTCAATCTGCTGCTCCAGCTCAAAAATATATTTCTTGTGAATCCATCTCTCACTGCTGATATAGACCCAGAGCCTTGTCTTGTCCGGATTACAGGCCACTCTGGTTACAAACACCGTATCCAGAAGCTCATGGAGCTGATCCTTTATTTTCAGGTTTGGAAATACGTCAAAAAAATCTTTTTCCATCCTGTTCTCCTCTTTTCTATTCTTTCCATTGAAGCAGCTCTTCGCGCAGAGTATCCAGAAGCTGTTCCTCCGGCACTTTTTTTACGATTTCTCCTTTTTTGATAAGAAGTCCCACGCCAACGCCGCCTGCGATTCCTATGTCTGCCTCTCTGGCCTCTCCCGGGCCGTTTACCACGCAGCCCATAACAGCCACCTTAATGTCAAGCGGAATATCCTGCACCATAGATTCCACCTGATTCGCAAGTCCGATAAGATCGATTCTCGTCCGCCCGCAGGTAGGACAGGAGACCACCTCCACGCCGCCTTTTCTGAGACCCAGGGTTTTCAGAATTCGCTTTGCGGACTTTATTTCTTCCAGAGGAGTGCCTGTCAGAGATACGCGGATCGTATCTCCGATTCCCTGATACAGGATGATGCCAAGCCCTACTGCAGACTTAATATTTCCTGAATACAAGGTTCCTGCCTCCGTAATTCCGACGTGGAGCGGATGGTCGGTTTCCCTGGCAATCAGTTCATGGGCTCTGGCGCACATAAGCACGTCTGAGGATTTGATGCTGATCACAAGATTGTCATATCCCATGTCCTCAATAATCTTAACTTTATCCAGAGCGCTTTCCACCAGCCCCTCCGCTGTGACTCCTCCGTATTTTTCCACCAGATCTTTTTCAAGGGAACCGCTGTTGACGCCTATGCGGATCGGAATCCGGCGTTCCTTCGCCGCGTCCACCACCGCTCGGATTCTATCCCTGCTTCCAATATTTCCCGGATTGATACGGATTTTATCCGCGCCATGCTCAATTGCAGCAATGGCAAGACGATAGTCAAAATGAATATCCGCCACAAGCGGAATATGAATCTGTTTTTTGATTTCCGACAAAGCCTCGGCAGCAGCCATATCCGGTACTGCGCAGCGGATAATCTCACATCCCGCCGCCTCCAGTTCCAGAATCTGCTTTACCGTAGCCTTTACGTCATCTGTCCTTGTATTTGTCATGGACTGAATCAGAACCGGATTTCCGCCTCCGATTTTCCGGTTTCCAATCTGTACAACTCTTGTATGTTCCCTATACATTGCCGTCCTCCTTTTTCTCTGTCCGCACGCGTCTTTCTGTTGCATCTATTCGGAATTCGTTCTGGTCCCTTAAGATTCTGGCCTTCACCGCTCCTACAGAACACGATCTGCCATATTTAAAGAACTGCCGCAGAACCCGGATACCGGAAACGCAGCAGCTCTCTCTTTCCTCTGTTGTTCTTTTACTTCTGTATTTCCAGCAGCTTGGACTTCAGCTCGTTTTCCATACGCATCATTTCCGTCTCCGCCGCCTGTCGTCTGATTCTTCCTTCTTTCTGGATTTTCATCACCTCATCCAACGTCTGAATCAGCTGGGCGTTGGTCTGTTTCAGTGTATCCATATCGACAATTCCGCGCTCAGATTCTTTTGCTGTCTCCACAGACGCCATATGAAGAGTCTCTGCGTTTTTTCGCAGAAGCTCATTTGTCACATCCGATACCTGACGCTGGGCCTGGGCAGCCTCAGTGGAATGGGCAATGCCGAGAGCGAGAACCATCTGGCTTTTCCAGAGAGGAATCGTATTGACCAGGGTTGTCTGGATCTTTTCCGCCATCATAATATCGTTATTCTGCACCAGACGAATCTGCGGAGCTGTCTGAAGGGAAATCATCCTGGTCAGCTCCAGGTCATGGATCTTTTTCTCAAAGCGGCCGCATTTGCTGTCCAGATCCTTGGCCGCCTGTGCATCCTCCGGAAGTCCGCTCAGCCGCGCCTTTTCTTCCAGATCTCTGAGCTTTCCCGACCTTGTGGCAGCCAGGCTTTTTTTACCCGCCAGAATATACATGGAAAGCTCTTTAAAATAAAGCAGGTTCTGCTCGTACATTTTGTCCATCATAGCGGAATCTTTCAGAAGACGTACCTGGTGCTTTTCAAGAGATTCCATTATTTTTTCCACATTGGCGGCCGCCTTGTCATATTTATTTTTCAGATTTTCAATTTTATTTGCCTGCTTGCGAAAAAATCCAAAAATCCCTTTTTCTTCTTCTGCGTCAAATCCTTTCAGCTCTCCCACCACATTTGTCAGCAGTTCTCCCACTTCACCCAGATCCTGGGATTTTACGCTGCTGAGGGCTTCGTCGGAAAAATCCGCCATTTTCTTTTGCGTTCCGGCGCCGTACTGCATAATCTGCGAAGTATTTTCCACGTCTATTTTTGCGGCAAAGGTATTTACCATCTCCTGCTCTTCCGGGGTGAGAACCGTTTTCGCCATTTCCTTCTGCACTTCGTCCATCCCCTGCATTTCTTCCATCAATACCGGGGCGGAAGGCTCTGTCTTCTTTTCTTCCATAAGATCCGGTTCCAGTGTCAGAGACGGCATCGGCATACCTTTTCTTTCATCAACCATATTTTTCTCCTTTTGCTTATTTGTTCTGCTGTTTTACAAAATCGCTGTTTTTCAGTCCTTCCTGCGCAAGCATGGTATGCAGGACGGAGATATCGCTGGAAACGTCCCAGGCCGTATCCTGAAAAACGGAATCCAGGAGTTTTCCAAAAGCATCATTCAATGTATCCAGCGTTTCCTCTATTTCTTTTTTGGAGCTGAGGATCGTCTCTCCCTGGACAGGCTGGCTGTCCATATCCTCGTAGGCATCCAAAAGCTTTACGGTCATCGGAAGGTAATAATCCATCATTCGCCTGAGATCCGGAATAATCTCAGGATGTTCCAGGGCCCTTTCAAAAATTTTATCAACAATCTTCTCCATTCTGTCAATCTTTGCCGAAATCTCTTCTCCCGGAATTGCATCGTTGCTTTTGCGGATTTTTTCGAGAAATTCTTCTCCCCGTTTCAGCACCTCCTGAACCTGCGGCGAAGCCTTCTCCCGCTCTGCAGTCTCCTCTTCCTCCTGCTGTTTCCTCCGTTCCAGCGCTTTCTGTGTTTCCTCATACTGCTGATAGGTTTCCCTGCTGGTAATCAGACATGTTTCCGTTCTGTCCACACTGCCTTCCAAAAACCAGCCTGCCTTTATCATCTTTTTTATATCCCGCTTTACAAATTTCACTGATCTGCCCACAGCAGAAGACAGCTTGTGAAAATCACAGTATGTTCTTGTCCCCAAAGCGCGAATATACTTTTTAAATCTTCCCAGCCGACCGAGCAGAGAGCAGCCCCTAAAAAGCATCACGAGGCCTGCGGCGGTCCCTGCCAGCGTCACTGCGGTAGACACCGGATTGCTTCTCGCCATCACGGCCTGGAGAATCTGCACTGCCAGCAGCGCAATTGCCATGCTTCCTGCCAGTATGCTTCCAAAAACGATAAAAAGAATACTTTTTACCCGCTCTCCGCCGAGTTTTGCGTATAAATCCTGATTCTGAAGCGCTTCTCCAAAGGAAGAGCCGGACCGTGTCTCTTTCTGATACTGATTGAGGGTCTTATTAACCATTTGCGTGATGGACTGGTTCAGCTTCTGATAATTTCTGGAATCCACCGCTTTTTCTATGATTTTCTGTACTTCCCGGGCTTTCTCCTCTATGTCGTAAAAATGAAATTCGCCTGTCTTTCTGTTTTGTTCTTTTTCTTTTCTGCCGTCCATTTCCGTCTCCATGGGATTGAAGCATTTTCTTAATTTCTGTCTTTTTTCATTATACCTAAGTGCCGGGTAAAATACAAGTTTTCGTTGAAGTCACCAGATAAAAGTGCTAAGATAAATGAAAAGAATTCAAGTTACCAATCGAGGAGGAAATAATTATGGAAAAAAAGAACATTGACTGGGGTAATCTTGGCTTCGGTTACGTCCAGACAGATTATCGCTACGTATCCGATTTCAAAAATGGCTCCTGGGATGAAGGACGTCTTACAGAAGACGCAAATGTAGTGATCAACGAATGTGCCGGCGTTCTTCAGTATGCGCAGACTGTTTTTGAAGGAATGAAAGCCTACACAACAGAGGACGGACGCATCGTAACCTTCCGTCCCGACCTGAATGCAGAACGTATGGAAAACTCCGCAAAAAGGCTTGAAATGCCTGTGTTCCCAAAAGACCGCTTTATACAGGCTGTCATTGATACAGTAAAGGCAAACGCCGCTTACGTTCCCCCATACGGCTCCGGGGCGACTCTTTACATCCGTCCTTATATGTTCGGCTCCAATCCTGTAATCGGCGTGAAACCTGCAGACGAATATCAGTTCCGTGTATTCACCACCCCTGTAGGTCCATACTTCAAGGGCGGCGTAAAGCCGATCACAATCTGTGTATCTGATTTTGACCGTGCCGCGCCTCACGGAACAGGCCATATCAAAGCCGGTCTGAACTATGCCATGAGCATGCATGCGATCATGGAAGCGCACCGCAACGGTTTCGACGAAAACATGTATCTTGACGCGGCAACCAGAACAAAGGTTGAAGAAACAGGCGGAGCCAACTTCCTGTTTGTCACAAAAGACAACAAGGTAGTTACTCCAAAATCAGGCAGCATTCTTCCTTCCATCACGCGCCGTTCTCTGATCTATGTGGCAGAACACTACCTTGGTCTTGAGGTGGAAGAGCGTGAGGTTTATTTTGACGAGGTAAAAGATTTTGCTGAGTGCGGCCTGTGCGGAACGGCTGCTGTCATCTCTCCGGTAGGAAAGATCGTAGACCACGGCAGCGAAATCTGCTTCCCATCCGGAATGACTGAGATGGGCCCGGTAACCAAAAAGCTGTATGATACACTGACAGGCATTCAGATGGGCCGCATCGAAGCGCCGGAAGGATGGATTCAGGTAATCGAATAGTTTTCGCTGTGACAGTTTTTCCGCAGCAGAAAGCTTTGATCTGACATTTTCTTTACCAAAAAAGGATTTCATTCCGGAAATATTCCGGAGCGAAATCCTTTTTCTGTTCAGTCGTTAAATTTCTTTATTTCTCTCTTTTGTATGTCACATACTCATACTCCAGGTCAAAGTAAGTCTGTTCCTCGCTTCTGGATACTACCTGCCATTCCGGCATTTCATCCAGATTCGGGAAATAGCGGTCCGCCTCATAGGCGAAGTCAATCTTTGTCACAATAGCTGTGTCGCAGTATGGAAGAAGCTGTTTGTACACACTGTCTCCCCCAACACAGTACACATCGTCAGAAGGATATTTTTTTATCTCTTCCAGAAGTTCCTCTATAGAATGCGTCACAATCGCATCTTTTACCTTGAAATCTTTATTTCCCGTAAGTACAATATTGGTTCTGTTCTTCAAAGGCAGTCCCCCCGGAAATGTCTCCAGAGTTTTTCTCCCCAGGACAACCACTTTGCCTGTGGTCTCCTGACGGAACATTTTCATGTCTGCCGGAATGCTTACAAGAAGCTTATTGTCCTTTCCAATGCCCCAGTTTTTGTCTGCTGCCACAATCAATTTCATTTATGCTTCCTCTTTTCCCTTTATTTTACCTTATCGCTCAGCCTTCCGGACACAGAAATTCCTTCTCTTTCCGGCCGGCAGGACAGTCTTTTTTCTAAATCGCGATCGGAATATTCCTGATCTGCGGACCGGCCTGATAGTTTTCCACAATCAGATCGTCTGTCGTAAAATCATAAAAATCCTTTATCTCCGGATTCAGTTTTACAACCGGGGCCGGATAAGGAGTTCTTGCGATAAGTTCTTTTATCACCGGGATATGTCTGTCATAAATATGGCAGTCAGAAATTACATGTACCAGTTCTCCTGCCTCCATACCGCACACCTGCGCGAACATCATCAGCAGGATAGAATACTGACATACATTCCAGTTATTTGCCGCCAGGATATCCTGCGACCGCTGGTTCAGAATAGCGTTCAGGGTCAGCTTTTCTTTTCCAGGCTCCTTTGTTACATTAAATGTCATGGAATAAGCGCAGGGGTAGAGATGCATTTCATGAAGATCCTGGTGCACGTAAATATTCGTCATGATTCTTCTGCTGTAAGGATTATTTTTTAAATCATACAGCACTCTGTCCACCTGATCCATCAGTCCTTCTTTATACTGATGCTTTACCTGCATCTGATAGCCGTACGCTTTTCCGATAGAGCCGCTTTCGTCCGCCCAGCTGTCCCAGATATGGCTGTGAAGGTCATGGATGTTATTGGATTTCTTCTGCCAGATCCAGAGAATTTCATCCATAGCGCTTTTCAGAGCGGTCTTTCTGAGTGTAAGCGCCGGAAATTCCTTTCGAAGATCATAACGGTTCACAACCCCGAATTTCTTGATTGTATAAGCGGGAGTCCCGTCTTCCCATACAGGGCGTACCTTTTCCCCCTCCGTGCTTGTTCCGTTTTCGATCACATCTCTGCACATATTAATAAAAATAGTATCTGCTGCGCTCATGTGCGCCTCCTTTCGCCCGGAAATTTCAGGTCCTATGTTCTTTTGCCGATCAACTTTTCTTATTGTATCACGGTTTCGTTTTTATGACTACCTTTTTTTGCCTGCCGTCTCCCCGGCTCTTTACATTTTAAATTTCACATGCTATATTTATACCCATGAAACTTTTAATTGCTTTATTAAAACCACTTTCGTTTCTTCCGGCGCTGCTGATGATGTACGTTATTTTTTCATTTTCTGCCCAGACCGGGGAGGTGTCCGGGGAATTAAGCTATAAAATCAGCTATCAGATCGTAGAAACGAAAAATGAACTTTTAAATACCGGAAAAAGTTATGACGAACTGGCATATGAAGCGGAATCCATCCACTATTATGTCCGGAAGGCCGCCCATATGACAGAATACTGCCTGCTTGCCATAGCAATCTCTTTTCCTCTTTATGTTTACAGAGTAAGAGGTTTCTGGCTCTTTATTCTGGCGGGGATTCTCTGCGTAGGTTTCGCCGGTCTTGATGAATATCATCAGTCCTTTGTGTCCGGCAGAACGCCCGGCATCCGGGACGTTGGCTTTGACAGCCTGGGAGCACTGATTGGAATTCTGCTGGTCCAGCTGTTCTGCTGGTCCACTCTGCACAATCCCAACCTGCCGAAAAGCTCGCGAAAAAAATCACATACGTCAAAAAAACGCCGCAGACGCTCCTGAACGGTTCTCTGCGGCATTTTTCTCTCCATATATCCGGCTGATTTTCCTGACTACTCCTCCGGGGAATTTTCTCCGGCATTTTCTTCCCCGTCAGTCGTTTCTCCGGAGGTTTCTTCCTCTCTGTCTGAAAGCGCTTCTGTCAGTCTGGCGCGTTCTGCTATGCTCATGGTTTTTTTCTCCGGAGCCTCTGCCGGCTGGGGATGTTCCCGGCGCTCCTTCTCCTCCGACTCTCTCTTTTCTTTTTCTTTTTTTATAAGATTTTTAACGCCTACTGCAAGTATCACTGCGCCTACAATAAAGAAACCTGCTCCTGCGGCAAAAAATCCCCAGCTTCCGCCGTCCACGCCTTTCAGCACGTTCTCGCAAAGCCTGTAGCCCGTATATAAAAGATACAATCCCGCTGCAATCATCAAAATGCAGCTTCTGGTAGGAAGCCCGCCTTTTTCATTCCCGGCCTGTTCTGCCGGCTCTTCGTTGTTCTCTGCGGTCTGTTCTGTCTGTCCTGCTGTTATTTTCTGCTCCTCTTCGGGAGTTCTGTTTTTGTCTTCCATTTGTTTCTCCTTTTATTTCCCTTTGTCGGTAATCTGAACTGCTTTTATGTATGTTCTTTTAATCAGAATAATCTGCTTTCACTTTCATCCGGCTGGCTTATCCTTCCTCATAGAAGCGTCCGTACAGTACGCTCAGAGCCCGCATGCGCTTCAGAATCTGATCTGTAAGCTGCCCCCTCCTTAGTCTCCATTTCCAGTTGTTTCCAAGAGTAGATGGAACGTTCATTCTTGCCTCGTTTCCCAGGCAAAGGTAGTCCTGCAGAGGGATAATGCACAAATCAGCCACACTGGCATGGGCAGCGCGGATCAGCCCCCACACACATGTATTCAGATCTTTGTCCTCACAGTCAATATATGACCGGACAAATCTGCTGTCATGCTCATTCAGCCCTTCCAGCCATCCTCGCGTAGTCTCATTATCATGTGTTCCCGTATAAACCACACAGTTCTTTTCATACTTATACGGAAGATAGCAGCTGCTTTCACTTTCATCAAAAGCAAACTGAAGTACCTTCATTCCCGGAAATCCACTTTGTTTTACCATTTCCAGGACACTCTCCGTCAGAAAGCCAAGATCCTCCGCAATTACCTCAAGGGATTGAATCCTGCTGTTTAAGATATGAAACAGTTCAAGTCCCGGGCCTTTTTCCCAATGACCGTTCTCGGCGGTTTTTTCTCCAAAGGGAATTGAATAGTATTCGTCAAATCCGCGGAAATGATCAATTCTCACGATATCGTAAAGTTCCATACAGCGGAGCATTCTCCGGGTCCACCATAAATACCCTTCTTCTCTGTGCTTTTTCCAGTCATAGAGGGGATTGCCCCATAATTGTCCGGTGGCGGAAAAGGCATCCGGCGGACAGCCGGCCACGGCCTTCGGGCAGTACTCCTCATCAAACTGAAACAATTCAGGCCTTGCCCAGGCGTCAGCGCTGTCCGGCGCTACATAAATCGGTACGTCTCCGATAATACGGACGCCTTTTTGATTCACATATTCTTTGAGGCGGGTCCACTGGCAGCTGAAAAGATACTGCTGATAACAATAAAATTCAATTTCTTCCTTCAGTTCCCGCCGGGCATTCTCTACTGCTTCTGATTTATGATTCTGAAGTTCTTTCGGCCAGTTCATCCAGCTTTTCCCGCCCTGCTGATCTTTTATCGCCATAAAAAGCCCGTAATCCAGCAGCCAGTGCCCCTGCCGCTTTACAAATTCCTCATATTGACTTTCATTTTTCAGATCTGCTCTTTTGTAGGCCCTGCGCAGAAGAGCAGATCTGGACTTATATATTTTCTCATAATCTACATAGGAAAAGTTTTCTCCCCAGTCGCAGGCTTCGCACTCCTCACCGGTGAGGAGTCCTTTCTCTGTCAGTTCCTTCAGATCAATAAAATATGGATTTCCTGCAAAAGTCGAACAGGACTGATAGGGGGAATCCCCGTATCCGGTCGGCCCCAGCGGAAGAATCTGCCAGTACTGCTGTCCGGCCTCGGCCAGCTGATCTACAAAATCATAAGCCTCTTTTGAAAAACACCCGATCCCGTATTCAGAGGGAATACTGGATACAGGCAGCAAAACTCCGCTTGCTCTCATTTGTTTTCCTCCGGTTTAAGTTATATTTTCGCAATAAATTCATTATATCAACCAGCTTCTTTTCGGTCAAGAACAAAGAGAGCTGATCCATTCTGACCAGCTCTCCCCTGTCTTCGTCCCACTCATCCTTTACGCCGCAGCCCGCCAGACATGCAGCGCAAAGAATAAGCAGCAAAAGCATCCGACTGCATTTTCTCATGTTGTTTTCTCCTTCTGCAATATATTCTGCAGAAATAGTATGGACAGAAACGTCTCTGCCTATACGGACGCCGTTTTGTCAAAGCCCTTTCTTTCTTATATAGGAGGCAATATCACT
>DWYN01000161.1 GCA_019118645.1 Candidatus Blautia excrementipullorum
GCTTTACAGTAATCCCTCCTGCTGCAACAGCCTGATCCATTTCCGGCTATAAATTTCTCTTCAAAAGCGGCAGTTTACTGGTGCTCTGGTACTGTGTTGCCTTTTTTCACTTTTTTCTTTCAACCTATCCCCTTTCTTAAATCATATTATGTAGTGATCCCAAGTCCCGCCACCCATTCTGTTACTTCGCTCTCAGCGTCTGTCACACTGTTTCGGGAAATCGAAAGGCCGTCCTCCACCACTGAGGCATCTGGCTGCAGCTCCTGAATGGTTCCAATAGTTCCGGAAAATCCGCTTCCTCCGTGAGTGGTAAATGGAATGATAGTTTTTCCACTGAAATCATATTTCTCCAGGAATGTATACAGCGGCATGGGAAGATCCGCGTTCCAGTTCGGATATCCCAGGAATATCGTATCATAGGCATCAAGGTTCTCTATCTGGGAGGAAAGCTCCGGCCGGGCGTTCTCCATCATCTCATTGTACGCAAATTCCAGAAGAGCATCATGGGTTCCCGGATATTCCTGTACTGTCTCAATTGCAAACAGGTCGCCGCCTGTTTCTGACTGTATGATCCTGGCAATATATTCGTTATTTCCCATTACTTCTCCGTCCGCTGCTACACGGCTTGCCCCGGCAACTGTGTCCACTCCGTCTGTTTCGGGAACTGAGAAATATGCGATGAGAATATTACTTCCGCTGGTTCCCTGCTCCTGCCCCTGGGCAGCGTCCGCGGTATTATCTGTCTCCGTTCCCTGGTTCTGAGCAGTATCATCCCCTCCTGCATCCTGAACGGTATCCGCCTCCTGGGCAGTGTCCGCGGCTGAAGCGTCCGCCTCTGTCTGTGAAGCGGAGTCCGTACTCTCTGTCTGTGATTCCGCCGCCGTATTTTCCTCCTGTCCGGCTGTATCCTGGTTCCCGCACGCAGCCAGTGAAATACATATCACAGTGCAGAGAAGTATTGCTGTTACTTTTCTTTTTTTTCATGTTTCTCTCCTCTCATATTATAAATCTCATATGGTTTCCAGTACTTTTTCTGTTTTTTGACCTGTTTTCAATATCGAATTCACAGGGCTGCCTTTTTTTATCCCTTATTTCTATTTTTCGCCCTCTTTTTCAATCTGTCTGCGGTTATGAAAAGCGTCATTGCAATAGCCAGTTTTCTTCTGTTTTTATTTGTGTTCACGGCAGTTTGCCCGGATAATCTCCTCCAGTGAGATGTATCTGTTTCTGTATCTGGCGTCAGGATTTTTTTCCGGGATATTCAGCTTCACTGCCTTTTTCGGGCAGTTATGGGCACATGCCAGACAGGTTTGACAATTTCCGGGCACATGGACGGCTTTCCCGTTTTCCAGATAAAGAGAAGCGGACGGACAAACGCTGACGCAGATTCCGCATCCCACACATTCATCCCCGATCCGGATCAGATGCTGCCAGGCGTCTTCGGGAAGTTTTGCCATATTCTCGAGAAACTGCCGGTGAGCGGCCCTGTCTTCCTCAGTCACCTCGGCTATCATATGTCTGCGTTTTTCTATATCTTCCTGGATCACTTTTAAATGTTCTTCTACTTTTTTATCTATCCCACGCTGCTCATTCATATCAAAGCTTGGCAGCCAGTTATCCACCATCATCAGGACATTGATATAAGCAGGACGGATTCCGCACTCCATGCACAGTTTTTCGGCAAGCTCCGCCGCCCCTCCATGTCTGTTTCCATAGGTCAGCACCATATAAAAATAATCTGTCCTGAAATCTGCTCTCTCCAGAAAATCCTTTACCATCGGCGGCACCTCATGTCCGTACACCGGACATACAATTCCGATCTTCTCGTCTTCAAAAATCAGATTTTCACCTGATACGGCCTGCGGTATGCTGATAAGCTCCTTATCCAGATACTTTGCCGCATACAGACTGTTCCCTGTCGCTGTAAAATAAAATATCATTTTCCTTCTCTCCCTTTCTCCGGTTTATACCAGATGATTCTCCAGATAATCAAAAATATAACCCAGGGCAAGCTGTGCCTCTTCCCCATAAAATCCATGTCCTGCTCCGGGTATTACTTCTAGCTCTGCAGACGGATACGCTTCAATCGCCTGCTCTGAGTATGAAAAAGGAACAATGGAATCTCTGTCTCCGTGGATCAGGAGTACATCCTTTTCGTATCCCGCAATATCACTGTAGATATCATAGCCGATCAGCGGTTCAAAATAAGCACGCCCCACTTCCATCCACATAAAATAATACGTATCCGAAATCTCATCCACACTCTGAAACAGTTCATTGGCACGGTCTGCCAGTACAAAAGCCGGGTACAAAAGAATCATCCCGCGGATCTCCTCCTCATGGTCCGCACCTGTAACGGCGGAAACTGCTCCGCCCTGGCTGGTTCCCATCAGAAACAGAATGTCTCTGTCCACATAATCCAGTTTTTTTACCATCTCCATTACAGCTTCCAGATCCGCTTCCTCCGTAAATAAAGACATCTCAAGCGGTGAGCCTCCGCTCCGGCTTCCCGGAGATCCTCCGCAGAAATCAAAACAGTATACCACATAGCCTCTTTCCGCTAATGCTTCCGCATACTGTATTCCAGCCTGGTAATTTCCTCCGAATCCATGGGAGAAGATCACTGCCGGCATTTTCTCTCCGGCATTCTGGGGAATATAGATCACCCCGTAGATCTGATTTCCTCCGCGGCTGGCGTACAGCTCCTGGGACTGATAGGAATAAACCGTATTTTCTGCCGTTTCTTCCTCCTCATCCGCCTGTTCTTCTGAGCCTCCGTCAAAATTCAGATCCAGATCCGTCAGCCAGTTGTCAATCTGGCTTGTTCCGGTAATTCTGCTTTCTCCATAAACTGCAAGGTTTTTGCAGGAATCCAGAAATGTGGGCATTGTCTCTTCTATATCGCTGCCTCCGCTTGTACAAAATGGAATGATCAGCTTTCCGGTAAGATCATAACTTTCCAGAAATGTATTGACAGGCGCCGGAACGGCGTGCCACCACACCGGGTATCCAACAAACACTATGTCGTACTCTTCCATATTCTCCACTGTGCGGGCAAGTTCCGGCCGGGCGTTCCTCCTGATCTCACTGTTGGACTGCATATATACATTGGAGTATTCTTCTTTTGGCGTAATCTCAAATAGATCCGCCCCAATCCGTCCGCTGAGGGCCTCTGCCACGCTTTTTGTTGTTCCTGAATAGGAAAAATAGGCAACCAGAGTTTTCTTGCTCTCCTTTTCCGCCAGCTCGTCTTTCAAAGCAGATACCTGTTCCTCTGTCAGCGATTCATCTGACAGATTTCTGAATCTTGCCGGAAAGCGGTACATATTATATGCTGCAACCAAAAAAAACACGGCCAGTACTGCGATTACTGCTGCCGTCATTCCTCTTTTTTGTCTCATCTCCTTCTTTCCTTATCCTTCCTGCATACAATCCAATCCATAAGGATCCCGTATATCTCGTCTCTGTCAAGCATTTTTTTCGCCACGCCTTCACCAAAATACACTTTTGTCGGATAGGAAAAAATAAATCCGTTCATAAATAAAATCCTCCTGTTTTCATTTTTGTTTTAATCTTTTCTTTGCCCCCGGCATACAAAAGGGTTGCTTTTTGTTTACTCATGCTGTATGCTGTGATTGTATCAACCGGTTGTAACAATCGGTCAAGAGGTTTTTATGAATATTTTGTGAAATCTTAATACTTTTCCAGAATCTGTAGATTACCAAGATTTATGAACAGATTTGACAGGAAAATATCCAGAAAATTACAGACATTATAGGAGGATTTACAGGATGTATACGATGATGCAGGTCTGCAAAGAAACAAATATGACGTATCAGGCTTTGAAATATTATTGTAATGAAGGACTGATCCCTAATGTAAAAAGAGACAAAAATAACCGCCGGATTTTCGATGAAAGGGATCTGAAATGGATCAAAGATCTTGTCTGTCTGAAGAAATGCGATATGAGTATCCAGGAAATGAAAGAATACCTGAATCTCTGTCTTCAGGGCGCTTCCACCATCCCCCAAAGGAAAGAAATGCTCGCCCGAAAGAAAAAAGCCATTCTGGCTTCCATAGAGGAACTGAACGGCTGTGTTGATTATATTGACTGGAAACAGGAATTTTATGATGACGTTCTTTCCGGAAAACGCCCTTATATCAGTAACCTGATTGCAGCAGAAAAGGAATAAGGAATTTATCCTCCGAAACGGTATCCAACTCCCCAGACCGTCTGTATCAGTTTGGGATTGGCAGGATCATCCTCAATTTTATCTCTTAATTTATTCACACAGACTGTCACCGTAGCCAGCTCGCCTATGGCCTCCATTCCCCAGATCCGGTCAAAAAGACGCTCCCGTGTAAACGCAATATGAGGATTCCGTGCAAAAAACAGAAGAAGGGCGAACTCTCTGGCTGTCAGGTCAATCCTTTTTTTATTTTTATATACCTGATAAGAATCCGGAAAGATTTCCAGATCTCCGATAGTCAGAATCTTCTCTTCTTTGTCCGGTTTGAGAGAGCGGTGTATCTGTATATGTGCTTTCACCCTCGCCACCAGCTCTACAGGACTGAAGGGTTTTATCACATAATCATCCGCGCCGAGGCCCAGCTCCCGGATTTTATCAATATCTTCCTTTCTCGCAGTAACAAAAAGAATGGGAACGTCTGATTTCCTGCGGATATCCCGGCATATTTCAAATCCGCTGCGTCCCGGCAGCATCAGATCCAGAATTACGGCTGCATAATTTTCTTTTTCAAACTGTTCCAAACCTTTTCTTCCATTTATCACAATATCTGCTTCCAGCCCCTCCGCCAGAAGATAATCCCTCTCCAGCTCCGCGATCAGTTCATCATCCTCAATAATCAGTATTTTATCCAAATTATACTCACCTCATCTGTACACAGGGAAATTCCATGCAGATTTCTAGTCCTTTCCTGTTTCTTGCATACAAGATCCCTTTATGATCGACCACAATCCTTTTGATAATAGCCAGCCCCAGGCCGCTTCCCTCTCTGCAGCGTGTCCGGGATTCGTCCAGCCTGCAGAAGCTTTCAAAAATTTTTTCCAGGGCATCTTCCGGCACGCCGGGACCATCGTCCGCGATTCCCCAGAAGATTTTTTTATTTTCCCGCCGGACGGTTATCCAGATTTTACTCTCATCCTTCTGCCTGTAGCGAACACTGTTTATAAGAAGATTATCCAGGATTCTTTTGAATTCTCCCCTGTCCATTATCATTTTCCCGCCGCCTGCATACACAGGAAAGATCTGAAGCCTGTTTTTTCTGATAAAATCTTCATTTTCTTCAATATATGTATCCACAAGCTCTTTCAGATCTGCTTCTTCCATATTGTAATGAAAGCTGTGGCTTTCTATTTTATTATAATACGAAAGTTTATCCACCAGATTTTCCAGATCCAGAGTACGGGTCTGTACGGCCTGAAGGTACTTTTTTTCTTTTCTTCCGTATCGGCAATCCCGTCCATCAGGCCACCCACATATCCCTTAATAGTTGTAAGAGGCGTCCGAAGATCATGAGAAATACCAGAAATCAGTTCTTTTCTGTAGGTTTCATATTTTGCCTGTTCTTCCCTGGACCGCTTCAGCCATCTCTGCATCTCATTGAACTCCGCACATACTTCTCCCAGCTCATCCGGGCGTATCACCCGTATTTCTCCCTCCAGGTTGCCGCTGCGCACCTTTTGCATACCCTTTCTGATTTCTTTTACCGGCGGAAGTATCAGCGAGCTGATCCATCGGGAGCAGCAGGCATTAACGAAAATAATAATAAAAACCGCAGAGACCGCGAATATCCAGATATATGGAATTACATACTGCTGAAGATAGCTCCTGCTGCCAAGAACATTTCCGGTCCCACTGTTTACTGCAATAATAGAACACTCTTCTCCATCCTCAGAAAAGCTGCATTTTATCACGGAAACCTCTTCATTTCCAGCCGTGACAGACTCTGCCTGCTCTGAAACCGGACCGATCATTTTTTCAACCAGACCTCTTTCTCCTTCCGACAGATTGGAATACAGCGCCCTTCCATCCAGCATAACAGAAAAATGGTATCCAAGATCTGTCAGATCCTTTTTCAGCCGTACCATTTCCGGCGACTGCTGAATTTCTCCGCCGTCCGGATGGTCATCCAGATTTTCCATTGCCTCCCAGTTCGTATCCCAGAGCTCTTCCTGATAGGTATAGATCAGATTCTGCGCGGAGATCACTCCGTTTCTGTCCTCATACATTTCCTCCACAGGTTTCCAGTAGCGTTCACCCGCTGTATTCAACCACAAAAAGCCCAAAGAAAAAAGGAGCAGAAGCGGCACGATAATCATAAAAAGATTTGAGATAATAATTTTTTTTCGTATCGCCATTTCTGCACCTTCTTTTTAAACCTGGATAAATCCTGCCAAATGCAGCAGAAGCACGATGCTTCCCAAAAGGATGCGGTACCAGCCGAATATCTGGAAATCATGGTTTCTAATGTAATTCATCAAAAACCGGATCACTGCCGCAGACACCAGAAACGCCGCCGCCATTCCCGTTCCGAGAAGCATCAGCTCTGCCCCGGAGAAGGAAAGTCCATACTGCAGTACCTTAAGGAGACTTGCGCCAAGCATAACAGGAACTGCAAGATAAAAGGTAAACTCTGATGCGGCCGGTCTGGACACTCCCAGAAGCAAAGCGCCGATAATGGTGGCGCCGGACCGGGATGTCCCGGGGAAGACCGCCGCAAGGAGCTGAAATACTCCTATGACCAGCACGGTGGGAACGGTAAGCTGGTCTACAGAAGTCATCTTCGGCTTCCTGCCTTTATTCCATCTTTCAATAATAATAAACGCAACGCCAAAGATGATCAGCGCCATGGCAACCGGGACTGCATGGTAAAACAGCTTTTCAAAAACACTGTCAAACAGAACTCCGACAGCAGCAGCCGGAACGCACGCAAGAAGGATTTTTCCCCACAGTATCATTTTTTCTCTGTCAACGATCGGTCTGTATTTGTCATGAAATTGAAATGGGAATAATTTATTCCAGAACAACAGTACAACAGCAAAAATTGCTCCAAGCTGGATAAACACCAGAAACACACTAGTAAAACGAGCGGAACCGTCCAGCTTCACAAATTCATCCAGAAGGATCATATGTCCTGTACTGCTCACAGGCAGCCACTCGGTGATTCCTTCCACGATTCCAAATATTACTGCTTTAAAAAATCCCATCTTGATGTCTCCTTATCTCGATTGCCTGCGGTAATTTTATCAGACAAAGATAAAGAAAAAGATGGGATTACTTAAACAAAATATAAACTTTACATATTCAAACGGTAGCCGGCGCCCCAGACGGTTTCTATTATTTTAGGATTCCGCGCGTCATCTTCTATTTTTTCCCGCAGGCGGTTAATGTGAACCGAAACCGTGGCGGCATCCGACACATAATCATATCCCCATATTTTTTCAAACAACTCTTCCTTTGAAAAAACAATATTGGGGTTTTCCGCCAAAAATCGAAGCAGTTCAAACTCCCTGTTGGGAAGCCTGAGCTCATTCCCGTCTTTCCATACCTTCCAGGTCCGGGGTTCAATGACTATATTCTGCACCTCGATCCGGTCTGACTTTTTGCTCTGTCCTCCGTTTTCCTCCCGGCCGGCGGTAAGTCTGGCATAACGTCTGAGATGGGAGCGGACTCTCGCCACAAGCTGCGAAGGATCAAAGGGTTTGGTAATATAGTCATCCGCTCCCAGCCCCAGCCCCCGGATCACATCTACCGCCTCCGACCGGGCTGTCACCATCAATATGGGAATATCAATCTCATCGCGTATCCTGCGGCAGATATCGTATCCGCTGCATCCGGGGAGCATGATGTCAAGAAGCACAAGATCATATCTGTGCTCCTTCAGCTCCGGGATCACCTTTGTTCCGTCCGCAATGACCACTGTCCCGTAACCGTTGCTTTCCAGATAATCTCTTTCCAGCTGGGCAATTTTTGCGTCATCCTCTACAATTAGAATTTTTTCCATCTTCACTCCTCCCTGGGAAAAGAAAGTTCTATTTTCAGTCCGCCGTCATTTTCCGCCTTTACCCTTCCATGATGGCGTTCCATAATATATTTTACCACATAGAGTCCCACCCCGCTTCCTTTTTCATTCCTGGACTCGTCACAGCGGTAAAATCTCTCAAAAATTCTGCCCAGTTTTTCTTCCGGTACACCCTTTCCATTATCTCTCCACTTAAGTACCACGGCATCTTCCGTTTTTTCTACAGAGATGTCCACCTTAACCGGCGTAACCATAGCGTATTTTATGCTGTTTTCCAGAAGATTATCAAAAATTCTCCGTACCTGCTCCACATCCATGGATATTTCCGGCATCAGATCTTCACAAGCATGAAGACATATGCTCAGAACAGAAGGATCTGCCGCAGTTTCCCTTTGGGCCACGTAGGACGCCGTATATTCCGCAAGATCCGCTTTTACCATATGGAACGGCATCTGGCCGCTCTCCATCCGGGAAAAATCAAAAAGCTTCTGCAAAAGAATATTCATTTCCTCTGTAGACTCATAGGCGGTTCTCAGATATCTGCTCTTTTTTTCCTCCGTATCCGCTACACCGTCCAGCACACCCTTGATGTATCCCTGTATGGAAGTCAAAGGCGTACGAAGATCATGAGAAATACCTGTAACCATATCCGTTCGCGCCCTCTCATTTTTTTCTCTCTGCTTCTGATCCTCTGCCATAGTGCGCTGCATGGAATTAAATGTCTGGCATACATGTTCAAATTCTTCCTCCCCCTGGTATTGGATATCCTCATTCAGCACACCGTTTTTCACTCTTTCAGCGCCGGCCACCAGTTTCTCCACAGGTTCCATGATTATGCGGTTCATTTTCCGGGTAAAAAACGATGCCAGAAACAGAAGTGCTGCTATAGCTCCCAGTCCGATCACAAAGATGATCAGAATAAAGCTGAAAAACGACTGTTTCAGGGAAGAAGTCAGCCAGCTTTCCTCAGAAAAATGCACGGCCGCAAGATACGCCTCTTCATGAGGAAGGTATCTGCTGACCACCGTCGCCCTTTGATAAGCGAAAATCTCCGCCGTTTTTCCTGCAACATTTCCGCCTGTAAAAAATTCCGCCAGCTCCTCCATCTGTCCGTCCCGATCCCCCGACAATATCCTGCCGCCAGCGATCACCGCCGTCTGGTATCCCCAGTCCCCCACCTGCCGTTTCAATTCCTCCGCGCTCTGTATTTCTTCGTTTTCCATAATCTGCGCAACCTCTCCCACATGACTGTCCAGCTTCGTCTGGGTAATCAAATAAAGCTGCTTTTCAAAAGAATCTTCAAAAACAGCCAGCACAAGAACAAAGATTAACATGAGAGAAAACAGTGCAGAAAACAAAATCGTCATATTAGAACGGAACATCCGTTTTTTCAAAGACATTTTTCTCCTCTTTTCCTTTATAATATCTGTTTACATTTTATACCTATCGGCCATGCATGTATAGCCGCAGTTTCATGCGGCGGTTAGAGGAAATACCCTGCGGGCATACCTGTTTTGCCGCAGTTTCATGCGGCGGTTAGAGGAAATACCCATCATATATTTGTTTTAGTTTGTTTCCTGTCTGTGAAAGGCTGTGTTTTTCCGCAAGAGATCTTCCTCTTTTCCTCATGGATAAGCAGTCCTCAGAAAAAATCCTACTGATCTTTTGACGGAAGGATTCCACACTGGAAGCTTTCATCACATGTACCCCTTCCTGAAGCCATCCGTCATATACCGGAATATTTCTTACCACCACAGGAATTTCACAGGCCAGCGCCTCAAGAACCACAATACCCTCCGTCTCCTCATAGCTGAAAAAGACAAAAGCATCGGCTCCGCAGTAGGCCGCCCGGAGCTCCCGGGGTTCCACATAACCTGCAAAAATCACGTTCTCCGTCTTTTTTCTTACTGCTCTTTTTATCTCACCCGGCACAGCCCACCAGTTCCCGCCTCCAAACCAGATAAAGACAGCCTCCGGCATGACTGACGCCAGTTTCAGGAAATCAAGAATTCCCTTTCTTCTGATCAGATGCCCCGCAGAAATAACAATTCTTTTATCCTCGGGAATATGATATCTCTCATGAAGATATGTTCTCTCCCCGGGATCAGCCTGAAAAAAATCTGTATCCACACCGTTGGTAAGTGTATAGACAGGACGCTTAAGTCCGTATTTTTCCAGAATTTTTCTGGAATAATCCGTTGGTGTGATTATGATATCCCCTCTGTTATAACAGTGACAGATCCATCTTTTAAAAAGCGGAGCCGCCATATTCGATCCAATAAAAGAATTCCGGAAATCTTCCCTGGTGGAGTGGCCGTAATAAATCACTTTTTTTCCCTGTAGTTTCGCAATACACGCCGCCAGAAAAGAATCCGGAAAAACCGTGTTGATATGTACCGCCTCCGCTTCTCTCCAGTTTTCTGTAAGAACCTCTCCTGTTCCCCTCAGCATTTGTTCCTGATGGTGTATGGCACTTCCTACGCCGCTTTTTTTCACAGTTCCAAGGCCGCCCTTGTATATATATACCTTCATTTTTCTTTTCCTCCGTCCGTTTCCAATAAAGATTTACCCTGCCGGAAAAACAAGCTGAAAAATCTTTGTCAGTCCCATACTGTAGACTGCAATGGAAAACGGCTTTCCCAGAAGAATAATGCAGATAAACTGCTTCCAGGTGATACCTGTAGTACCTGCAAGATAACAGAGCAGATCATCCGGAGCTACCGGAAAAAAAATGGCCGCAGCAAACAGTTTTACAAATTTTCTGTCTTTCCTGGTCCACTCTTCATATTTGCTGAGCTGTTTCTCAGAAAAAAATCTTCCAAAGGCAGTCTTGCCGAGATTTCTTGCGATCCCAAAAGCCATTATTGATCCAATGCAGATTCCAATATAATTTAGTATAAATCCCAGCCACGGTCCATAAAGCACGACTCCTGCCAGACAACTGATTCCTCCGGGCAGTATGGGGAATACCACCTGGATCATCTGCACCAGTACAAAAAACAGAATACCAGCGCCTCCGAAGCCTCCCACAAATTCTCTCAGTGCGTCAATGGAACGGAAACATCCGCTCTGATATCCCCACACGGCCAGTCCAATACATAAGATCAGTCCGGCTAATGAGATCCATTTCCGTATATTTCCGGTTCTCTTTCCCGGTTCAGGCGGCTCCGGATTTTCTATGCATCTCCTGCTCATAAACCATCTCCACTTTTCTGCCAAACTCTCCGGCAGAAAACCGTCGGGCCGCTTCCCGGGCCGCACAGCGCATCCGGAAGATTTCATCTTCATCTGCGTCTCTCCATTTCTTTATAAAATTCAGAAATTCTTCCATATCCTGATACTGCCATCCATTTTTTCCATCTTCTACAATGCCGTTCAGACATCCGTCTTTCCTGCATAAAAGAGGCAGGCCGCAGGCCAGCGCCTCCGCATAAGTCATCCCCTGAGTTTCACTTGTGGAGGCACTTACAAAAAGATCGCCGGCCTGATAATACCGCCCCGTTTCTTCAGGAGAAACGCTTCCGGTAAAGATTACACTTTTCTGCACCTTCAGCTCTTCCGTCTTTTCTTCCAGATATCGCCGGTGAGGACCGTCTCCCACGACCATCAATACTGTTCCCTGCTTTTCGGCTTCTTTCTGATACCTGATCAGCTCCTCTACATTCTTTTCTTTTGCCAGTCTTCCCATATAAACGAGTACCGTGGTATCATGAGATATCCCAAATTTTTTTCTGATCTTTTCTCTCCATCCTGCGTTTCTGCACTCTGCAAATGCCGAAAGATTAATTCCCGAAGGAATCACGCACACCGGACAGGCTACCCCGTATCCCTCCAGAATCTTCAATATCTTTTCACTGGGCGCTATGATCGACGACACACGGCAGGACAATCTCCGTGTAATTTTCTCCACAATCTCCTTTCCCCATGTTTTTCTCGGAGAAAAATAATGTGTGTAATCCTCATAAATTGTGTGATATGTATGCACAATAGGAATATTTCGTTCTGACGCAATTTTTCTTGCCAGAAAAAAAGTAGAAAACTCACACTGAGAATGAATGATATCCGGCCCCCATTCCATCAGATCTCTGATATATTTTCCTGAGACCGGAAGCCGGAACCTCGCTTCCGGATAGATACAGCCGGCTCCGGCCGATCCCACATAGATTACCTGGTTTTCCACATGGGATCTGCAGGTCCGGGACAAGGTGAGTATTCTCACCTCATGTCCCCTTTTTCTAAGTTCTTCTGACAAAACCCGTACCGAAGTAACCACACCGTTAATCACAGGCTGGTACCAATCCGTAGTAATCAGTATCTTCATACAGTCTCACCTCTTTTCTGTCTCTGTCCGACAGACTCCCTTTTGTTCATATAATCCTGGAGCAGAAGAATCAGGAAGGATATAACGGCTCCAGCCAGTATATAAGCTCCCATATCCAGCGTAACCGCCGTGATCTCAAACAGCGATGGAAGGATCAGAAGCGCTCCTGCAATCCCGGCCGCCATTGTGACACAGATAAAGGTTCTCAGAGGAGTAAACGGTATACAGCTTTTTACCACCGCCGCCATAGAAATTAAAATCAGCAGAAGATACATTACCGTCTGCCGCTGAGTAAGCGAAAACGGAGATAAAAGGCTGATGAGAATAATCATACCTGTCACTGTAATACCAAACGGAGCCGCGTGGGAAAGAGCCGTGGGAAGAAACTTTCCTCTGATTCTTTCTGTGTCTGATTCCAGAATCGTCAGGAACGAAGGGTAGGCTTCCACAAAGGCATCAATTAATGTGATCTATATGGGAATAAAGGGAAACGGCTGGTTTGTAAGCAGACAGAATAAGGACACAAGAACCGAATAAATAGTCTTAATAAAAAACACCTGGGCTGTTCTTGTGACATTGTGAATGACCTTTCTGCCCTCCATCACTACCTGCGGAAGATTCGTAAAATCAGAATCCAGCAGCACCACCTGAGATATCTGCCTGCTGGCGTCGCTTCCGTCTGCCACCGCAATGGAACAGTCCGCCTCCCGAAGAGCCAGAAGATCGTTTACTCCGTCTCCCGTCATAGCTACTTTATGCCCCTGACGCTTTAGGGCTTTTACCAACTCCTGTTTCTGTTTCGGCGTAACTCTGGCAAAGATGGAATACTTTTGACTGAGCATATCGTAATCCGGTGTCTCTCCCTGCTGTGACAGATCTACAGCGTCCCTCCACCGCTTAAGTCCTGCACGTTTTGCGATCATGGACACTGTTTTGATATGATCTCCGGATATAATTTTCACATCTACGCCTTCCTTCCGGAAAAATTCCAGTGTTTCCTGAGCACTGCGGCGTATGGTATCTTCCAATACAATTCCATATAATGGCCGGATTCCTGCCGGCAGCTCACAGTCGTTTTCCCAGGTTTCTCCTGAATACCCTACAGCGACAACTCTGCGTCCTTTCTCCAACTCCTGTTCCAGATTTTCAGACAACTCTCCTGACAGCTTTTCGGGAGCTCCTACAAAAATACTCCCCGCTCCCTCAAAACTTACGCATCCCCACTTTCTTTTGGAAGAAAAAGGAATTTTGTGAACCGGACGGTAAACCTCTTTTGGAGAAAAAATCTTTTTCAGCGCCTGAAAGGTCGCGTTATTATCATCGCTCGCTGCCAGATAGGACTGTACCATAGCATCCGCTTCCCCTTTAGGAAATTCCGTCATAGGAATGACAGCGCAAACCTTAAGATTTCCATCCGTAACCGTTCCTGTTTTATCCAGGCAAAGTGTATCCACATGAGCCAGCGTTTCCAGAGAAAAAATATTCTGTACCAGAATCTTCATCTTTGCAAGCCGGATCACCCCGGCTGCCAGGGAAACAGAAATCAGAAGCACCAGCCCCTTTGGAAGCATTCCCAGAAGTGCCGCCGCAGAGGAAACTACCGCCTCATTTACGGAAGCCTGCCGTAAAAAGAAGGCCTCTAAAAATAGGACAATACCCAGGGGAATAATCAGACAGCTGGTAAACCTGGTAACCCTCCGCATGGAACCCAAAAGCTCGGACTGCACCTGTTTTTCTCTCTTCACCTCATTTGCCAGCTTTGACGCGTAATTCTCATTTCCAACATGAATGATCCTGGCATATGCTTTTCCTGATATTACTGAGCTGCCTGAATAAAGTTTTGCTCCCTTTTCTTTGACAACCGCGTCGCTTTCTCCTGTAAGCAGGGACTCGTTAACCTCCAGCAGTCCATCCACAATAACCGCATCGCTGCATATCTGGTTTCCGCTTTCCAGAATCATCAGATCACCTTTTACAACCTGGTCCGGCTCCGCTTTTACTTCCTTTCCGCTTCTCAGCACTCTGATAACAGGACGATTGAGAATGGATAATTCGTCCACCAGCTTCTTGGCTTTCAATTCCTGGAAAATACCGATCAGGATATTCAGAATAATGATCGCAATAAACATCATATTCGAATATGCGCCTACGGCAAACAGAAGGCCTGCAATAAGGAAATTTAGGATATTAAACAAAGTAAAAAGATTCTCTTTAATAATCTGCCCCTCTGTTTTTGTAATTCTCTCTGCTCCGTTTCCTCCTTCTCCTCTCTGCAGCCGTTCCTTCACTTCTTCAGCAGATAGTCCGGTTAATTTTTCTTTCATAATACACACCTCGAGCTTTTCTTTTTCTTTTCTAAGGCTGCCCCCGCATACTGAGAGTAACACAGGCCGCTAAACATTCTTTTTGTTTTTTCTAAATAAAACTTAAACTCTGCATCTGTTTTCCATTTTGCGGTATAACTCCAGCCACAGCCTGGATTTTGCCATTTGTCCTTCTGCCTCTTTCTCCGGTATCGTATAGAATACAGGCAGATTTACTCCCTCCGTCCTTAGTTTGTCTTCCACCCGGATATCAGATACCACGATAAAATCCAGAGAGTTCAGAAATCTTCTGACATACCGGTATATCCATTTTTGAAAAATGCGGGGCAACGGAAAACCCTCCGCATAGTCCTCTGCGCTCTCGGAAACGCACATCACACTGGAACCTGCCCGCATTCGTTTTAAAAAACGGATTTCCAAATAATAAAAGGGGGAAAGAGAATAATACTGATGGATTTCTGTATCCTCCGTCTCTCTCATATAAGCCTTCACTTCTCTTCCAAGATCTCTCTGCACCAGTTGCAGATACTCGTGGTAATCCGGATAAAGGGCAGATTTGCCGACACAGGAAAATACACGGATACTTACCTCTAACATTTTACATTCCTCCTCTCAGAATATTTCAGATGATGTCTTTTTTTCCTTTTCTCCCCGGGGAAAAATCCTTGGTTTTCCAGCAGTATGTTTTCCACCCCCAGTATTATTGCACTGAAACATAAAATATATAAAACAAAAAAGGTATGTCCCAGAAAATCCATGTAGGGGTTATACCAGTCCAGAACACACACTGTCAAAAGTACCAGACTGCATATAATACACAGGTTGCTCAGAACAAATTTTGAAATGCGTAGTATTTTCACTGCAATGCCTCCTTAATAAATATTCCATCCTCTACTTTGTGCTCCGGTTTATATGGATGATTAGCCACCTGTCCCTGGAACGTCATAAATGAACAGTGCCCGCCGTCAAGATTATATGCGGCCTTGCACCCAAGCTGTTCAAAAAGATCCGCCATCTCGTCCAGAAACATTCCTCTGGTGCTGTCCTGTCTTCCGTCTACTACAAGAAGACAGTAATGCCCAGGTTCATAGTATCCAAGCGCTGTCCTGGGATGGGATTCTCTGATGTAATCCCAGGTTTTAAATGTCGTTTTTGCCTTTCCGTCCGCGTCCAGAAGGCTCGGTCCAAATACCCAGCTCTGGTAGGCGCCGCTGTCGATCAGCGTCTGTGTATCCAGTTCTTCAGGGCTGTAGATTTTGATTGTTCCATCCCAATTGAGGACGCAGGTCTCCATATCTGTAGACTGCGCTCTGTATATCGTTCCATTGCGTATGATCGTGCCGTTGTCCTTATGTCTGCTATTGCTGTAGGAATCGCCGTTTACCGCCAGCACAGACTTCATTCTCGCGGACATATCTGAGAGCTTTTCTGAATATCCCACTCCGTAGGTATCCTGTGCGAAACATGTCTGGATACAAGTGATATCTCCCACATAAATATCCGCCAGCACATAAGAAATATTTGTTCCATATTTTTTGTGTTTACCATTTTCGGATAAATCCAGCTTATTCGTTTTATAGGAATCATATGTCAGATGAATGGAAAGGTCAGGGCTGGTATAGGAGGTATCCGTTGATACCACCTTGCTTGTAAATTTGTCTGCAAATTTCTGATGCCAGTCCTGGGAATCCAGCCGGATTGTCGTTGTTGGAAGACCGCCGCCTGTATTTTGGTTCTCTTCTCCGGTTTCCAGCCGTGTATTCTCTGCTGCATCCTCCATCGTCTGCGCATGGATTCCCTGCTGAGGGATCAGATAATTTCCCACCCAGACTCCGGTTACTAAAACAGCCGCCAGCAGGATATCTCCGGCCAGCATTAATATCTTTTTTATTACTGATTTTTTCATATACACTCACCACATTTTCTGTACTTTACGGATATCTCCCTTTTTCTGGAAAATAATTTTTTTCTGTATGATCCAGCTCAGTAAAAACAAAATACATTCTGTCATAATTTTGGCTGGATATACGGGAATACGCAAAAATACAAGCAGTCCCTGCAGTACAATACTGTTTAATACGAGAATAACCAGCGCCAGAAGAAAGTAATCCGCCGCAGTCTTTTTATTTCCCTTTTCATGAAATACAAATCTGCAGTTCATCATATAGTTAAATCCTCCGCTGAGGACGCGGGAAACCACATTGGCAGCCGCAATTCCCTGAAGGGTGGACGGAAGCATCACTGTGAGCAGTGTGAAAAGTCCGTAATCCACGAGAAAACTGGAAAAAGAAACTGCTGAAAATTTCAGGAGCTGTCCATAAATCCTTAAGGAATCCCGTACCCGGCGAAAGTGAGAGCTGCTGTTTTCCTTATCAAGATAAATGGTATGAATGGGCACCTCGATAATCTCCTTCTGTTCTCTGGCACAGGCGAGGGCGTAAAATTTTCTGTGTCTATGGGAAAAATTCTTCTTTGATAAGAAACAGATATGTATAATTGTCTTGTCGGAACTTCTGCTTTTTGGCTGTCGAATTACTTATCTGTTTATAGTATTACCCATT
>DWYN01000162.1 GCA_019118645.1 Candidatus Blautia excrementipullorum
TTTCGTGGAAATGTTTGTAGGTGTAGGTGCGTCCCGTGTCAGAGACCTTTTTGAAGAAGGGAAAAAACATGCGCCGTGTATTATCTTTATTGATGAGATCGACGCGGTTGCAAGGCAGAGGGGCACAGGCATGGGAGGCGGCCACGACGAGAGGGAGCAGACCCTGAATCAGCTTCTCGTGGAAATGGACGGTTTCGGTGTAAACGAGGGAATTATTGTAATGGCGGCCACCAACCGTGTGGATATCCTGGATCCGGCGATTCTCAGGCCAGGCCGTTTTGACCGGAAAGTTGCCGTGGGAAGACCGGACATTAAAGGCCGGGAGGAGATTCTGCGGGTACATGTAAAGGACAAGCCTTTAGGCGAAGATGTGGATCTTGCCCAGATTGCCCAGACCACTGCCGGCTTTACCGGGGCGGATCTGGAAAACCTTCTGAACGAAGCTGCAATTATGGCTGCAAAAGCCGGACGCAGTTATGTAATGCAGCTGGACATTAAACATGCGTTTATTAAAGTAGGCATCGGCGCGGAGAAGCGCAGCAAGGTTATTTCCGAAAAAGAGAAAAAAATTACTGCATATCACGAGGCCGGACATGCCATATTATTCCATGTGCTGCCGGATATGGATCCGGTATATACGATCTCCATTATCCCTACCGGAGTCGGAGCAGCCGGATATACGATGCCGCTGCCGGAAAACGATGATATTTTCAGCACAAAGAACAAGATGCTCCAGGACATTACCACCCTTTTGGGCGGGCGTGTTGCGGAAGAGATTATTTTCGGAGATATCACTACCGGTGCGTCAAATGATATCAAGAGAGCAACCAGTACTGCACGAGCGATGGTCATGCAGTACGGCATGTCAGATAAAATGGGTCTGATTGCATACGGAGATGAGGGAGACGAGGTGTTTATTGGAAGAGATCTGGCTCACACAAGAAGCTACAGTGAGGAAGTAGCCAAGGAAATCGATGAGGAGATCCACAGAATTATTGATGAGTGCCATCAGCGTGCAAAGGAAATTATTATGCAGCATCTGGATGTGCTTCATAAGTGTTCAGCCCTTCTTTTAGAGAAGGAAAAAGTACAGAGAGACGAATTTGAGGCACTTTTTACATCGTAAAAGATAGAGGGGAAAGATGTCCCTGTACAATATAGCTAAAAAGCGATAATGAAATTTGTGAAATTTGTGCACACTTTTCTGTTGCCTCATGCTATTATATACATCGTAAAAACCCCCCCAATACATTATATAGTTTTTGCTACACCCCATAAGAAGAAATACCTTCTCCGAAAAGGCAGCCTGAACGGCTGCCTTTTTACTTTGCAGAACCAGGAGTTTTTTATTGTATCTTTGTAAAATATACGTTAGAATAAGCATATGCTTATGATAAAGGGGAATGATCTATGGACCGTGAAAAGGATGACATCACGAAAAAAATGCAGTATATTTTGAATATGCGTGCAGTATTGAATAAGAATGCCCTGTTTAGCGATGGAACAAAATATTACAGAAATCCTACGGAGCCGGAAGCCGGAGAAAAGGTGAAGATCAGCTTCCGGACACAAAAAAATAATGTTGACTCTGTATATTTGGTTGCCGGAGAAAAAAGATACAGAATGAAGGTATATAAAACCCAGAAGGGTTTTGACTATTATGGTACGAGAATTACTATGCCCGATACGGTGTTCCGCTATTATTTTGAGATTCATTATGGATGGATTACCTGTTATTATGACGCTCATGGAGTCAGCACAGAGATACAAGACAGAAACAGTTTTGAGATTTATCCGGGATACCACACGCCGGACTGGGCAAAGGGCGCAGTGATGTATCAGATTTTTGTAGACCGTTTTTACAATGGGGACAAGGACAATGACGTAGAAACCGGGGAGTATTCTTATATTGGGGCTCACACAGAAAGAGTGCGGGAGTGGTCGAAAATACCTGCGGCTATGGGAGTCAGAGAATTTTACGGCGGAGATCTGAAGGGAATTATGGATAAGCTGGATTATCTTCAGGATCTTGGCGTGGAAGTTCTGTACCTGAATCCCGTCTTCGTTTCTCCCAGCAATCATAAATATGACTGCCAGGATTATGATTACGTGGATCCCCATTACGGAATAATTTTAGAAGACAGAGACGGCCTTCTGCAGGATGGAGATCACGACAACAGCCATGCGGAAAAATATATACGCCGTGTTACAGATAAGCAGAATCTGGAAGCGGGAAACAAATATTTTGCCGAACTTGTGGAGGAACTCCACAAAAGGGGAATGAAAATTATTTTGGACGGGGTGTTCAATCACTGCGGTTCATTTAATAAATGGATGGACAGGGAGCGCATTTATGAAGGGCAGGAGGGATATGCGCCCGGAGCGTATGTGTCTGCGGAAAGTCCCTACCGCTCTTTTTTTGATTTCCGCGATGAAAATGCCTGGCCATATAATGATACCTACGATGGCTGGTGGACCCATGATACACTGCCGAAGCTGAATTATGAGGGGTCACGCCGGCTTTACGATTATATCCTGGAGGTTGGGAAAAAGTGGGTGTCGCCTCCTTATTCCGTAGATGGCTGGCGGCTGGATGTGGCGGCGGATCTTGGCCATACTAACAGCTTCAATCATCAGTTCTGGAAGGATTTTCGCAAAGCGGTCAAAGAGGCAAACCCGGAAGCTCTGATCCTGGCAGAACATTATGGCAATCCGGAAGGCTGGCTTCAGGGAGATGAATGGGATTCTGTAATGAACTACGATGCTTTTATGGAACCTGTTACATGGTTTCTTACCGGAATGGAAAAGCACAGCGACGAGTATCGGGAAGACCTGTATGGAAACAGCGACGCATTCATAGGCGCCATGAAGAATCATATGCACTCTCTTCATATGTCGGCGCTCCACACGGCAATGAATGAACTTTCCAATCATGACCATTCCCGTTTCCTTACACGAACAAACCGCACTGTGGGACGAATTTCCTATATGAGCCCTGAGGCTGCGGAGCACAATGTAGACCTGGCCGTTATGCGCGAGGCAATAGCCATACAGATGACCTGGCCGGGAGCTCCCACAATTTATTACGGAGACGAAGCCGGAGTGTGCGGCTTTACGGATCCGGATAACCGGCGCACGTATCCCTGGGGAAGTGAAAATAAAGATCTCCTTCTTTTTTATAAGAAGATGATTTCTATTCATAAAAAATATAAGATACTTCGCACCGGCTCACTGAAATTTTTGTGGAACGATTATCAGGGCTTGTGCTATGGAAGGTTTTCCCATACAGAACAGATTATAGTAGCCCTGAACAACCGGGACGAGGGCAGAGAAGTTCTGCTGGAGATCTGGGGAGCTGGCATAACCAGACTGGAGGAGTCGGCGCTGAAGGTGCTGATACAGTCCGGCAGGGACGGAGTCACAGAACCGGAAGAGCAGATTACAGCGAAGGCGGGAGTTGTCTGCCTTTATATGCCTCCGAAAAGCGTTACAATTCTCTATCACAAAGATATTTTATAAGCGGTGAAATATGTCTGTATTTTTTCGATACGGCTTGACAGACTTTTGAGGGTATGGTACGATAATCGTACTTTCATGTGGTAGAGTGGCTATGTGATAATATAAAAAAGAGTAAATATGGAGAAGAGGAGACATACGGTATGAAGAAAAAAACAGTGGCAGTAATGATGGCAGCTCTGATGGCGATGGGAATGATGTCAGCGGTGAGCGTTCAGGCAGGAATCGAAGATAAGACCCTGATCGTGGGTTTTGACGCGGAATATCCTCCGTACGGATATATGGATGAAAACGGAGAATATACAGGCTTTGACCTGGAACTTGCGCAGGCAGTCTGTGACCTGGAGGGCTGGGAACTTGAAAAGAAGCCCATCAGCTGGGATTCCAAGGACCAGGAACTGGATGCCGGTTCGATTGACTGCATCTGGAACGGTTTTACCATGAACGGAAGAGAGGATGATTATACATTTTCCGTTCCTTATGTAGACAACAGCCAGGTGATTGTGGTGGCAGAGGATTCCGGAATTGATACGCTTGCGGACCTTGCCGGAAAAACAGTGGGCGTGCAGGCGGCTTCCGCAGCTCTGGAACTTCTGCAGAGTGAAGAGGAAGGCGGACAGAAAGAGCTTGCGGATACCTTTGGATCTCTGAACGAGTTTGCAGATTACAATACTGCGTTTACAGAACTGCAGGCAGGTGCTCTGGATGCTCTGGCAATAGATGTCGGAGTGGCAAACTATCAGCTGAAATCCAGAGGAGAAGGATTTAAGATGCTGGATGAAACACTGAATACAGAGCAGTATGCGATCGGATTTAAGAAGGGCAATCAGGAACTCTGCGATATTGTCAACGAAGATCTTCAGAAGCTTACTGATGACGGAACGGTAGCAGAACTGGCAGAAAAATATGATATTGCGGATATGGTAACTCTGACCGCATCCGACGATGCTTCGGAAGAGACAACAGAAAATGCGGAAGCGGATGAAAGCGCAGCATCTGATGATACAGAAGCAGCAGAGGAAAGTGATGATGCGGCGGCAGATGATGCTTCCGCAGAAGACAGCGCAGCTGAAGAAGCTGAGTAACTGCAGAAGAATTTCGGAACTGTCCGAAAGATTCGGCAGAAGACAGGATATAATATTTTTGACAGATAAGGTAAGATGCTCCTCGGATTTTCCGAAGGAGCATCATTTATGGAGGAAAAAAGATGAGTTTTCAGGTAATGTTAAGAGAGCTTACCACAGGATTCGGATCAACGCTGATGATCTTCTTCCTGACCCTTTTATTTTCTCTGCCTCTTGGAATGGTGGTATATTTTGGAAGGGTGAGCCGGTTTAAGCCCTTAAGCTGGCTGGTAAAGTTTTATATTTCCGTTATGAGAGGCACCCCCTTGATGCTGCAGCTCCTTCTGTGGTATTTCGGACCCTTTTATCTGTGGGGAATGAATATCGGCGGCTATAAATTTACGGCGATTATTCTTGGATGTTCTCTGAATTATGCTGCTTATTTTGCGGAGATCTATCGTTCGGGAATTGAGTCGATCCCGATCGGCCAGTATGAGGCGGCCCGTCTTCTGGGATACAGCAGGCAGCAGACTTTTTTCAAAATCATTCTTCCCCAGGTAGTGAAGATTGTACTTCCCTCAGTGACCAATGAAGTAATTACTCTGGTAAAAGATACTTCGCTTGTATATTCTGTATCATACATAGAAATGTTTGCCCTTGCAAAACAGATTGCGGCAGCAGAGACAACAGTAATGCCGTTTTTCATCGCAGGCGTGTTCTATTATATTTTCAATTTTGTTGTGGCCTGGGTTATGGAATGGTTTGAAAGAAAACTGGATTACTACCAATAAGGAGGAAAAAATGAATCTTCTGGAAATGAAGCATATTAAAAAGGAGTTCAGCGGGCTGGAGGTTCTGAAAGATATTTCCCTGGAAGTGAAAGAGGGAGAAATTGTATCGATTATAGGACCGTCAGGATCCGGAAAATCAACGCTTCTGCGCTGCGCTACCATGCTGACGAAAATAGACAGCGGTGAGATTACCTATATGGGGAAAAAGACGGTTTGGATGGAAAACGGAAAACCGACTGTTCCGAAAAAGTCGGAACTGAAGGAAATTCAGTCTTACTTTGGGTTGGTGTTCCAGAATTTTAACCTGTTTCCTCATTATTCGGTAATGAAAAATATTACAGATGCGCCTATTCATGTGCAGAAGAGAGATAAAACAGAAGTATACAAAGAGGCCAGGGCACTGTTGGCAAAGATGGGACTGTCGGATAAAGAAGACGCATATCCGTGCCAGCTTTCCGGCGGTCAGTGTCAGCGTGTGGCCATTGCCAGAGCCCTTGCTCTGAACCCGCGGATTCTATTTTTTGATGAACCTACATCTGCTCTGGATCCGGAACTGACAGGAGAAGTGCTGCGCGTGATCCGCTCTCTGGCAGATCTTCACATTACTATGGTGATTGTTACCCACGAGATGAGCTTTGCCAGAGACATCTCTGACAGAATTATTTTTATGGATGACGGAGTGATTGCGGTAGAGGGAACTCCCCGGGAAGTTTTTTCTTCCGGAAATACAAGAATGAAAGAGTTCCTTGGAAAGTTCCATCAGGGATAAGAGAAAATCCCCGCAAAAACAGGAAGAAAAAGAAGCCATGTCAGAAAATCTATTGCTTTTGAGGAAGGGATGTTATATAATTTCTGCGTATGACAGGAAAATAAATCACATAAAATAAGGGAGTTTCGCCGCTTTATACGGGATACTGCCTTTATTCAGAATGATAGGAGATTGGAAATGAGCACAGACAGATATGTAAGTCCGCTCTCGGAGCGCTATGCAAGCCGGGAAATGCAGTATATTTTTTCGCCGGATATGAAGTTCCGCACATGGAGAAAGCTGTGGATCGCTCTTGCTGAGACAGAGAAAGAACTGGGGCTGAATATTACCCAGGAACAGATTGACGAGCTGAAAGCCCACGCAGATGACATTAATTATGAGGTGGCAAAGGAACGTGAACGCCAGGTGCGCCATGATGTGATGTCCCATGTCTATGCATACGGAGTACAGTGCCCAAAGGCAAAGGGAATTATCCATCTGGGAGCTACGTCCTGCTATGTGGGGGATAATACTGACATTATTGTGATGTCAGAGGCGCTGAAGCTTGTCCGCAAAAAGCTTGTGAATGTCATTGCGGAATTATCAAAATTTGCAGATAAATATAAAGATCAGCCTACTCTGGCTTTTACTCATTTCCAGCCGGCCCAGCCGACAACAGTAGGAAAGCGGGCAACTCTCTGGACACAGGAATTTCTTATGGATCTGGAGGATTTGGAATATGTACTGGGCAGCCTGAAGCTCCTTGGCTCGAAGGGAACCACAGGGACTCAGGCAAGCTTTCTGGAACTGTTTGACGGGGATCAGGAAAAGATTGACAAGATTGATCCTATGATTGCCGAAAAAATGGGATTTAAGAGCTGTTATCCTGTATCCGGGCAGACGTATTCCAGAAAGGTGGACACACGAGTTTTAAATATTCTTGCCGGAATCGCTGCAAGCGCGCATAAAATGTCAAATGATATTCGTCTCCTTCAGCATCTGAAAGAGGTGGAGGAGCCTTTTGAAAAGTCGCAGATCGGTTCGTCAGCTATGGCATATAAAAGAAATCCCATGCGAAGTGAGCGTATTGCGTCTCTGTCCAGATTTGTGATGGTGGACGCGTTGAATCCTGCGATCACTTCGGCTACCCAGTGGTTTGAGAGAACGCTGGATGATTCTGCCAATAAGAGACTGAGCATACCGGAGGGCTTTCTTGCTGTGGACGGTATTCTTGATCTGTGCCTGAATGTAGTGGACGGTCTTGTGGTATATCCGAAAGTGATTGAGAAACGCCTCCGTTCTGAACTGCCCTTTATGGCAACAGAAAACATTATGATGGATGCCGTGAAAGCCGGGGGAGACCGCCAGGAACTGCATGAACGAATCCGCGAGCTTTCCATGGAGGCGGGACGCACCGTTAAGGTCGAAGGAAAGGAAAACAATCTTCTGGAGCTGATTGCGGCAGACCCGGCCTTCAATCTTACTCTTGAGGAACTTCAGAAGACAATGGAGCCGTCCAGATATGTGGGAAGGGCGAAAGAACAGACAGAAACCTTCCTGGCAAAAACTGTCCAGCCAGTCCTGGACGCACACAAAGAGCTTCTGGGTATGACAGCGGAGATTAATGTATAATTAAACAAAGAAAATACAGCTGTTCAGCATAGAAAAATAAAGATATTGAACAGAGATGATCAAAGAAAGGCACGAGGAGGAAAAAGTGTTATGATCAAAGCAGTAGTTGGAGCGAACTGGGGAGATGAAGGAAAAGGGAAAATTACAGATATGCTTGCCCGGGAGGCGGATATTATTGTTAGATTTCAGGGAGGTGCAAATGCGGGCCATACCATCGTAAATGACTATGGAAAATTTGCTCTGCATACACTTCCGTCCGGTGTTTTTTACAATCATACTACCAGTATCATCGGCAATGGCGTGGCACTGAACATTCCGGTGTTTTTTAAGGAATATCAGGAAATTATAGACAGGGGTGTGCCGGCGCCTAAGATTATGATTTCTGACAGGGCGCAGATCGTGATGCCCTATCATATTTTATTTGACCAGTACGAGGAGGAGCGCCTGGGAGGAAAATCTTTTGGCTCAACCAAATCCGGAATTGCTCCGTTCTATTCTGACAAATATGCCAAAATCGGTTTCCAGGTCAATGAGCTTTTTGACGAGGATACACTGAGAGAGAAAGTGGAGCGTGTCTGCGAGACAAAAAATGTCCTCCTGGAGCATTTGTATCACAAACCGCTGCTGAATCCTGATGAACTTATGGAGGAGCTGAAACAATACAGAAAGATGGTGGAACCCTATGTAGGCGATGTCTCCCTCTATTTGTGGAATGCTCTGAAAGAAGGCAAGGAGATCCTTTTGGAGGGACAGCTTGGTTCCCTGAAAGACCCGGATCATGGAATTTATCCTATGGTGACATCTTCCTCCACTCTGGCAGCTTATGGGGCTATTGGAGCGGGTGTGCCGCCATATGAGATCAAAAAAATAATTACCGTGTGCAAGGCTTACTCCAGCGCAGTAGGGGCAGGAGCTTTTGTATCCGAGATTTTCGGTGAGGAAGCAGATGAGCTGCGCAGAAGAGGCGGTGACGGCGGAGAGTACGGCGCAACTACCGGACGGCCAAGACGTATGGGCTGGTTCGACTGCGTGGCTTCCAAATACGGCTGCCGTATGCAGGGAACAACAGATGTTGCTTTTACAGTGCTTGATGTACTTGGATATCTGGATGAAATTCCGGTGTGCACAGGATACGAGATTGATGGAAAAGTGACAACGGACTTCCCGACAACCGGACTTCTGGAGAAGGCCAAACCGGTTCTGGAAGTACTTCCGGGATGGAAAACAGATATCCGCGGGATCAAGAAATATGAGGATCTTCCGGAAAACTGCAGAAAATATGTGGAGTTTGTTGAAGAACATATCGGATTCCCGATCACGATGATTTCCAATGGACCGGGAAGAAATGACATTATTTACAGATAACTATCGAGGCGGCGTAAGCCGGCCCGTGTGAGGGGCGCCGGAGACTATTCTCCGGCGTGTTTGCTATAACCGGATATTACAGACTAAGAAACAGAAAGCAGCATGACACAGAGGGATGTTTATGAAAAAATGGAAACGATTTGCAGCGCTTGCGGCGGCAGTTTTGCTGCTGGCGCTATTCTGCCTTCCCATGGTATTTGCCCTTGCGGGAATCCGGACAGGTGAGTTTTATCAGGGACTGTTTCAGGCGTCGTTTTTCGGCGCGCTCTTCGCGGCGGTTATGGGATATGCGATTTGGATGATTTACCGCTTGCTGAACAGAAAGAGCCGGGAGAAAGAGGGAGAGAATATGATAAAAAATGTGATTTTTGATGTGGGACGAGTACTGGTGGCTTTTGACTGGGAGGAATATCTCAGAGGTTTTGGATTTTCGGAAGAAAAGTATGAGAAGATAGCGGAGGCAACATTTATGAGCCCGGTATGGCCGGAGCGGGACAGGGGATTATACGATGAGGAAGAATACATCCGGCAGTTTACGGCTCTGGCTCCGGAGTATGCGGAAGATATTCGCAGAGTGGTTCAGGGAAGCACAAAGACAATCCGGCCCTATTCTTATGCGGAGACCTGGGTCAGATATTTGAAGGAACAGGGATACCGCCTTTATATTCTTTCAAATTACAGTGACTATATGTTAAAGGGGACAATGGAAAAACTGACATTTTTGAAATATATGGACGGAATTATATTTTCCTGCAAAGTGAAAGAGCTGAAGCCGGAAGCCGGAATTTACAAGACTCTTTTGGAAAAATACGGACTGAAGCCGGAGGAATCTGTGTTTGTGGACGACATGGAAGAAAACTGCGACAGCGCGCGTAAGCTGGGAATTCATGCTGTGTGCTTCCGTGATTTTAAACAGGCTGCGGCAGACCTTGAAAAACTGGGCGTGAAGTAGCTGTTTGCGGAAAAAAAGTCCCAGAACCGCGGCAGTGCGTCAGTCCTGAGACCTTTAAGGGGAGGATATAAGTATTTCTGAAGTTGTCTTTTGTTAAATGATTCATTGGAGGGGGTTCCAATGAACATTCATAGTATAGCCCCGAAAAACAAATTCTATACATATTTAAAAAAATTAATGAGATATTTGTCTTTTTGCCGGAAAGATGATATAATCACCTGGACGGCAGAAAGAATGCCGGGCCGCGCGGTGAAAGACAGCCGCCTTTTGCGGTGCGGAGTTTGCCGGCGAGCGGGATGCTCTCCCATAGCCGGAGTGAAGAAATTTTGAAAAGAGGATGAAATAAGATGAGCGATAAGACAATCTTAGAGCAGTGGCGTGCAATGGCCTACAACCAGCAGGAGGACCGCAATAAGCTCCAGAGATTCTGGGCGAATTATTTCAACATTGAAAAGGGCATTTATGAGCAGCTTCTGTCCAACCCGGATGAAGTGGTCAGCGGCACTGTAAAAGAACTGGCAGAAAAATATGGACAGGATGTTATGACAATGGTCGGATTCCTGGATGGAATCAATGACAGTCTGAAGATTCCGAATCCGATTGAGACGATGGATGAGAACACAAAGGTAAGCCTTGCTTTTGACAAAGAACTGCTCTACAAAAATATGGTAGACGCAAAAGCAGACTGGCTTTATAATCTGCCTCAGTGGAATGATATCTTCACAGAAGAAAAGCGTAAAGAACTTTATATGGAACAGAAAAAATCCGGAACGATTGTAAAGCCTCATAAAATCGGGCGCAACGATCCATGTCCCTGCGGCAGCGGAAAAAAATATAAATTCTGCTGCGGAAGATAATGAGAGTACCGGAAAATTTGGACTATCTGATTGTTTTGGGTGCCCATGTTGACGGCACGCGGCTGACACTGGCCCTTCTGGAGCGCACCAGAAGGGCTTTGCAGTATTTAAAAGAAAATCCCCGCACAATAGCTGTTCTTTCGGGGGGAAGAGGAAGCGGGGAACAGATCAGTGAAGCCCAGGCCATGTTTCATTACCTTACTGCGCATGGGATACCAAAGGAGCGGCTGATTCTGGAGGACAGATCGGTGAATACTAAGGAAAATCTTGCTTTCAGCCTGGAAAAAATCGGGAGAATGGATGTATCTGTGGGAGTGGTAACGAATCATTTCCATGTATTCCGCGGAGTTGCCATTGGGAAAAAATGCGGATGCCGTGCCGTATATCCGGTACCGGCCAGATATCGTTCCTGGAGGCTGCTTATATATGTTCCTCGTGAGATACTGGCAATTATAAAGGATAAAATTATGGGAAATCTGTAGCTTACATATCTGCGTGAATCATGGCCTTAAGAGGAAAGTCAGAGAAGACTGAAAAAGAAATTGAATTAAATGTAAAAAAAATCAAAAAAAGTGTTGACAAATAGAAAATTAAATTATATAATGGCAAAGCAGGTTGAGCGAGGGAGCTTTTGAAAGAGGTGCTCGCGAGAAATGCAGAATATATGGGGTCTTAGCTCAGCTGGGAGAGCATCTGCCTTACAAGCAGAGGGTCATAGGTTCGAGCCCTATAGGCCCCATAGAAAATCAAATATGGCGAGATAGCTCAGTTGGCTAGAGCATACGGTTCATACCCGTAGTGTCGAGGGTTCGACTCCCCCTCTCGCTACTTCAGGAAATCTGAAATTTCGAATGATCGAAATTTCAGATTTTTTTATAGCAAAAACTTCAGTCGGATTTATATCAAAGCAGGGGACTTGAGAATTTAAAAGCCGCAGAGGATCGAGACCCAATGCGGCTTATTTTATCTTATGTATATTTACAGTTGATGATCATTAATTCAGAAAGAAATGTTATGCAATTTTACATTTCAGAAAAGCAACATCCTGTTTCAGTTTTTCCACCTCTTCGACAAGGTAGTTTACTTTCACTTCATTGACAAGATTTTTGTTGGCTGCCGGGATTGCCTGGTTAAGTTTGTCTATCAGGTATCCGTGGTTTTCTGCGAGGATAGCGATGTTTTTGTCTGTAACATTTTCCAGATGAAGCTGAATGCCGGCAACAGTTCCCCTTAAATCAGAAACATCACCTTTCACACCGGAAACATCGTTCTGCAGCTCGGAGATATCGCCTTTCATGTTGGTGACATCCTCACGCAGCTCGGAGATATCGCCCTTCATGTTGGTGACATCCTCACGCAGCTCGGAAATATCGCCTTTCATGTTGGTGACATCCTCGCGCAGCTCGGAAATATCGCTCTGCATTTCTTTCATGTCATTTTGAAGCGGTTGTACTGCCTGTAACATCAACTGGTTAATCGCTGTTAAATCATCTTTTGTCAGTGTCACTGTATCACACTCCTTTCGATTATTTTAAAGCGAAATGCTGTAAAAGTATTATATCATTGCCGGAAAACAAAATCTATTTCTTTTTTCTAAAAGAAATATAAAGATTTGGAGGCAGACTCTTGACTTTTTGGGACAAGTAAATAATACTGATATCTAATATACCAGGAGGAGAAAAAATATGACACCGGATGAAAAATTCATGGAAAAGGCCATAGCTCTTTCCGAAAAAGCGGCAGAGCATGGAAATGAGCCGTTTGGAGCGGTTTTAGTAAAAGATGGAAAAGTAGTATATTCTAATGAAAATCAGATTTATACAGAGTCAGACCCTACCTTTCATGCAGAGGCGGGACTGATACGGAGATTCTGCTCAGAGACGGGGATCACGGATCTGAGTGACTACACCCTGTACTCCAGCTGTGAACCATGCTTTATGTGCTGCGGAGCAATGGTCTGGACAAAGCTCGGCCGGATTGTATACGGGGCCAGCGACAGAGATTTGGGTAAGATTTTAGGAGAAGAAGGCAATGACTGTACAGCGATGATTTTTTCGCATTCCGCTTTTCAGCCGCAGGTAACAGGAGGGGTACTCAGGGAAAAGAGCCTGCGCATTCTGGAAGAATATTTCCGCAGTCACAGAAAAGGCTGAAGAAACAGGCAGGAGACAGGTGAAATTTTACCTCTAGGCATTTTTCTTATTTTGTTGTATCATTAGAAAGGTAAATGACAGAAAGGGGATTGTACTGTGGGAAAGAGAATGCTCTTCATTTTTAACCCCAAAGCAGGCAAGGGAAAAATCAAAGCGCATCTGCTGGACATTGTGGATATTTTTAATAAACACAATTATGAAGTCATTATCCATGCAACGCAGAAGCCAAAAGACGCTTATGAAAAAGCCAGGCAGTATGCAGATGCTGTGGACCTGATTGTATGCAGCGGAGGAGATGGAACGCTGGACGAAGTAGTCACCGGAATAATGGAACAGAAAAGTACCGTGCCAATAGGATATATTCCGGCGGGAAGCACTAACGATTTTGCAACAAGTTTGTTTGTGCCTAAAAATATGGTGGAAGCGGCGTCTATGATAATGGAAGAGGAGCTCTACCACTGTGATATTGGAAGGTTTAACAGCCAGACCTTTGCCTATGTGGCTGCTTTTGGACTCTTTACAGATGTGTCCTATGAAACGGATCAGGATCTCAAAAATGTTTTAGGCCATGTGGCTTATATTTTGGAAGGTGTAAAAAGCCTGTTTAATATCAAGTCCTATCATATGAAGGTAAAATCAGAGGAAATGGAACTGGAGGATGACTTTATCATGGGGATGGTATCCAATTCCAGATCCATCGGCGGTTTTAAAAATCTGACAGGAAAAAATGTAGATATGAATGACGGCTTTTTTGAAGTGACGCTTATTAAAATGCCGAAAAATCCTCTGGAACTTCAGGAAATTATGACGGCTCTTGTGATCAGTAAGGACAACACCGACCTTGTACATTCCTTTAAATCAAAAAAAATCACCATAGAGGCAAAGGAACAGGTTCCCTGGACTCTGGACGGAGAGTTCGGAGGGAACCAGACGGCGGTGGAAATTGAAAATATGCATAAAGCACTGAATCTTTATCTGAAAAGCAAGAAAAATAATAAATGAGCGGAAAGCCGCCGATTACACGCAGAAACAGAAAACCAAATAGATAAAGGAGAGAACAGATGTCAGACTATATTAACGTAACGGAAATCTTTGGATGCGATGTATTCAATGATTCTGTAATGCAGGAGAGACTTCCCAAAAAAGTCTACAAAGAGCTGAAGAAAACCATTGAAGAGGGCAAAGAGCTGACAATGGAAATCGCAGATGTGGTCGCTCATGAGATGAAAGAGTGGGCCATTGAAAAAGGAGCCACACATTACAGCCATTGGTTTCAGCCGCTGACAGGAGTCACTGCGGAGAAGCATGACGCTTTTATCACAGCGCCTATGGAAAACGGCAAGGTTCTGATGAGTTTCTCCGGAAAAGAGCTGATCAAGGGAGAGCCGGATGCGTCTTCGTTCCCGTCAGGAGGTCTGCGGGCCACATTCGAGGCGAGAGGATACACCACATGGGACTGCACCTCGCCGGCTTTTGTGCGCCACGATGCCGCAGGCGGCACTCTCTGCATTCCTACCGCTTTCTGTTCCTATACCGGAGAAGCGCTTGACCAGAAAACCCCGCTTCTGAGATCCATGGAAGCTGTCAATACCCAGGCCCTTCGTCTGATCCGCCTGTTTGGAAACACTACATCAAAGAGAGTAACTCCATCTGTAGGAGCAGAACAGGAATACTTCCTGATCGATAAGGAAAAGTGGCTGCAGAGGAAGGATCTGATCTATACAGGACGTACTCTTTTCGGCGCCATGCCGCCCAAAGG
>DWYN01000163.1 GCA_019118645.1 Candidatus Blautia excrementipullorum
GTTAAAAGCTCGTATTGACTAATCTGCTGCTCCATCCAGGTCTCTTCTAATTTATACTTGCTTAAATCATCTTGGATACAATCAAGCTCAACGTAAGGTCGTATATACCCGCCCTCCTTTATTTTACCCGACACTTCCACCGGATATATTGTTTCGAAAGACATATATCTACGATAATGAAAAAAACCATAATAATCACTATCTGCATTTTTCCAGGCCCAATACTGCGCTGTCAATTCGCAATACTGTTGATTTCTCACCGAAATGTTCTCTCCCGTATCATCCTGGAGCATTCCCTCATAGCGCTCCGTATTCAGGGCGGCGCCAACCTGTATAGGCACAAGCAAACGATTCTCCAATACATATGCCGGCTTATGACATACCACAAAAATATTAATTCTTTTTCTCATATTCGGACAGTTCCTTATAACCCTTCTGTTCCTCTGCTTTTACCCCTTCAGTACTCTCTTTCATAAACATAATTTTCGGTGTCATAATAATCAGCTTGAAATCAAGCAAAATAGAATACTTCCTTATATACGTTAAATCCAGCTTCAGCTTATCGTAAAATGTCGTATTATACTTTCCATACACCTGGGCATATCCAGTTAGGCCAGCTTTGACTTTCAGGCGGAATGGAAATTCCGGTATCTCTTTTTCAATTTCAGCTGCAAGTTCGGGACGCTCAGGTCTGGGGCCAACCAGTGACATATCTCCCTTTAAAATATTATAGATTTGAGGCAGTTCATCCAGCCTGAGCCGTCTCAATATCCTTCCAATAGGAAGGATTCGTTTATCATCCTCTGCGGCCAGTTGAGCTCCTCCCAAAGCCTCTGCATTCTGGATCATTGTGCGGAATTTATAAATTTCAAATATCTTTCCGTCCTTTGTGAGCCGTTTCTGCTTATAGAATACCGGCCCTCCATCGGTACACTTAATGCCAACTGCCGCAATCAGGAATACCGGCGAAAACAAAATCAGCATCAGCACAGAAAATACCACATCCTCCAGCCGCTTCACCCACTGCTGCTCTACTGTAAGACCTATATTCCGCGACAGGAGCAGCGGAGTATCAAACAGATTCAGCTCATCAGAGCTGCGAAGCAGCACATCTGAGATTTTAGGAACGCTATAGCTTCTGATTCCCAGCGAAAAACAATACTTTAGCAAAAGATTTCTCTCATGAGAAGGCATATCTCCAATCAGTACCGCATCATAGTCTTTAATCAGCCCTTTGATCTTATCTATCCCTTCTTTGTAAGATAAAATCTTGCATATTTCGTATTTATCTTCCCGGGAGTTCATTTTATCCATCAGATGATAGTCCCGACGGTCTCCCTGAATGAATATCATTTTCCGGGGCGGAAACAGCTGCCGGTACGCCATTTGGAACAGCAGCGTCCACACCACAATAAACAAAATCTCCCCCAGCGTCATCAACATTATGTAGATCGGGTTCACAAACCGCCGGTCAATTACCGCAATCTGCAAATATGTCAATACGTTGGTAAACAGCACCGATATGATCTGTGAATAGATTAAATTTCCGTTCTTCAGATACCCGATTTTAAAACCGCCGTATGTATTCATGAAAAATGCCAGCAGGATTCCGTAAATCAGGATCATCACCCAGTTTCCGCGGCGGTAAAAGGGGCTCTGCAGAATATGTTCATTATAATATCCGATCCAGACCGCGGCATACAAAAGACACAGTCCCAGCAGCATAACTGCCCCGAAGGCCAGCTTCACCAGGCGCTTATACCGTTCTCTCGTTGTTCTGTCTTCCATCAAATCACTCAATTCTTCTTAAGTCCACATGAGAAATACTTATAAAACCTTTGTACAGTATACCATTTCAGCCCCTTTTTCGCAACTTTTCGCCTGTCGAAAAACACTGGGAAAACTTTAATAATTTATTAATTTCTCCAGTTTTTGGACGTATTTCAGTCATTATCCGGCAAAAGCTTCACGGTTACCGAAATTCGTTTCAAAAGCTGTCCCTCTTTCAATGTGATATCATCCTCATGGCTGGCATATGGCAAATCCCCATCTTCATCTTCCAGTTCCACCATAATCCAGTTATAGGCCGCATACCGTGCCTCCTCCACTGCATCTTCCAAATCCCCTCCGTCTGCCTCGCAGCATTCCAGATCCGGGAAAAAAGCATGATATCCCTTATCGTCCTCGTGGGGGGTAAAAATTGCCGGATATACAAATGTCATCTGATTCCATCTCCTCTTATTCTTTTCTGTTTAGTATACTAAAATCACAGGAAAGTTTCAATGTTCTGCAGAAATCAGACTGATTTTTGACTCATCCGATCACAAAAAAATAAAAGGGCAGCCGAAAAGCGCCCTTCTGCAGCCCATCCGGAATAGACCGGACGCCGGAAGAACGCTTTTGTCGGTATACTGCCCTCATGTTTCTCAGAAACACCTTTCTGCCTTTACAGCTTATCCTCTTTGCTTCCATTCAGCACAATGAGAAGCTGCTCCAAAAACTCTGCCTTTTC
>DWYN01000164.1 GCA_019118645.1 Candidatus Blautia excrementipullorum
GAACTGATGCGCAATCGCCATTGCCTCTGTAGAGTCCGCAATCAGGTCTCTTGTCACCAGAGAATACTTCATTCCGATATGCCCCATGGCGATACCATCGCAGACCGCGATAGCCGGAAATACCACAGGTGTTCCCCCAGCCATGGCAACGCCCTGTTTTACCGCATTTACGATTTTATCAAGATTCATATGGCCCGGCACGATCTCATTGTAGGAGCTGACAATCCCCACCAGAGGACGTTCCATTTCTTCTTTCGTCATTCCAAGGGCATTAAACAGAGATCTGTGCGGTGCCTGCTGAGAGCCCTTTTTTACTGCGTCACTTTTCATCTTTCATCTCTCCTTTATCTGATGCTGTTATGTCATATTTTCAAAAATGCTTCTGTCATGTCTGCTGCAGATATTCTTTTATTCTTCCGAATATGTCCGCAAAACGGCGATGCATCCGCCGGATCCGATACTCAGACTGCCTCCGCGATCAGATCCCCCATTTTTTCGGTGCCTACTTCTTTGCAGCCCTCTGACATGATATCGCAGGTGCGGTATCCCTCCGTCAGGACCTTCTGCACAGCCGCCTCCACTGCATCTGCCTCTTTATCCAGATCCAGGGAATAGCGAAGCATCATGGCCGCCGATAAAATTGTCGCAATCGGGTTGGCCTTATCCTGTCCCGCAATGTCCGGAGCCGAGCCATGGCTGGGCTCATAAAGGCCAAATTTTGTATCGTTCAGGCTGGCAGAGGACAGCATTCCGATAGAACCGGTCACCATGCTTGCCTCGTCGGAAAGAATATCTCCAAACATATTCTCTGTCAGAATCACGTCAAACTGTCCCGGATTATGCACAAGCTGCATAGCGCAGTTGTCTACCAGCATATGCTCCAGAGTTACCTCCGGATAATCCGCCGCCACTTCCTCCACCACTTTCCTCCAGAGGCGTGAAGAATCAAGGACGTTTGCCTTGTCGACGCTCGTCACTTTTTTGGATCGCTTCATGGCGATGTCAAATGCTTTCACCGCTATGCGCCTGATTTCATTTTCATTATAAGTCAGCGTATCAACCGCTGTCTTTACACCGTTTTCTTCTATGGTTTTTCTCTCCCCGAAATAAAGGCCTCCGGTAAGTTCGCGGACAATGATCATATCAAAGCCGTCTCCTATAACCTCCTCTTTCAGAGGGCAGGCCTTTTCAAGTTCCCTGTAAAGATAGGCGGGACGAAGATTTGCAAAAAGATTCAGGGCCTTACGGATTGCAAGGAGTCCTGCTTCAGGACGTTTGGATGGTTCCAGCTGATACCAGGGAGAAGTCTTCGCATCCCCTCCGATGGAGCCCATCAGAACCGCATCAGAAGCTTTTGCCCGGGCTACCGCCTCCTCTGTCAGCGGTACGCCGTGAACGTCAATGGATGCCCCTCCCAGAAGCACCTCCGAATAAGTGAATGTATGATGATATTTCCGGCAGACCGCGTCCAGAACTTTTCTGGCCTCTCTGACGATCTCCGGCCCAATCCCGTCTCCGGGAATCAACGCAATTTTGTATTCCATTTTTCATTTCCTCTCTGCTCCGCAGAAATGTCTGCGGATTCTTTCAGCATATTGTTATTATAATAACGCACTTTTGATAACTTTTCAACCTGTTAAAGTGAAAAATCGTTAAATCCCGCCTCCGCTCTCCCATCCGTTCTGGAAAAGACACATTATTGTAAAATAAAAGTAAGTGCCGCCTCTGCAGCACTTACTTTTTTTCCGCGGTTATGCAGACGCCTGTTCTGCCTTCTCCACTTCCGCGATTGCCTGTTTTCTCATAGGGATACGGCAGTTTTTGTTATTGCCGAATTCTACAATGACATCTTCTTCTGTCATATCGATAATAACGCCGTAAAAACCGCTTGTTGTCACAATGCTGTCCCCAACTTCCATACTGTTGAGCATAGCCTGAACTCTTTTCTGTTCTTTCTTCTGCGGGCGGATCATCAGAAAATACATAACTCCAAAAAGAACCACAATCCACAGAATCATCACACCCATACTGGCTGTTCCGCTGGCTTCCATTCTAATTCCTCCTGTTTCAAAACTGTCTTTTCCTTCCGGCTGCCTGCGCCGGAAAGTCCGTTCGTCGGCCTTGCACATCACCGCAGTACTGTACACTGGTGTTCACTCTGCCGCATATGCACTGACGCTATTCTCTATCATACACAAAAAAGCCCGTTTCTTCAAGTGCTTTTGTTATTTTTTATGTCTTTTCTACTCCCAAAGACTTTATCTGCCTCCCTGGCAGAATCCCTCCAGGCGCATCTTCTTATATTCCGCAAACTTTCCTGCATCCAGGGCGTCCCTTATTTCTTCCATCAAATGATTATAAAAGTAAAGATTATGAAGCACACAGAGACGCATGCCCAGCATTTCCTTAGCTTTCAGGAGATGCCGGATATATGCCCGGCTGTAGTGGCGGCAGGCAGGGCAGCCGCATTCCTCATCGATAGGGCGCATATCAAGCTCATATTTTGCGTTAAACATGTTCATTTTGCCATGGTTCGTATAAACATGCCCATGGCGTCCGTTCCTGCTTGGATATACACAGTCAAAAAAGTCCACGCCTCTTTCCACGCCTTCCAGAATATTGGCCGGCGTTCCCACTCCCATCAGGTAGGTAGGCTTATCCTGAGGAAGATAAGGAACTACCGCATCCAGAATCCGGTACATTTCCTCATGAGTCTCTCCTACAGCCAGTCCCCCTATTGCATATCCGTCCAGATTCATTTCTGATATCTGCTGCGCGTGGGCAATACGGATGTCTTCATAGACCGCTCCCTGGTTAATGCCGAAAAGAAGCTGGTTTTTGTTAATCGTATCAGGAAGGCTGTTCCGTCTGTCCATTTCATCTTTACATCTTTTCAGCCAGCGAGCGGTCCGGGCCACCGATTTCTGCACATAATCCCTTTCCGCCACACTGCTTGGACATTCATCAAAAGCCATGGCAATGGTAGATGCGAGATTAGACTGGATCTGCATGCTCTCCTCCGGTCCCATAAAAATTTTGTGGCCGTCTATGTGCGACTGGAAGTGCACGCCTTCCTCCTTGATTTTTCTGAGTTTTGCCAGAGAAAACACCTGAAACCCGCCGGAATCCGTCAAAATCGGCCTGTCCCACACCATAAATTTGTGCAGGCCGCCCAGCTGCTTCACCACCTTGTCCCCGGGACGCACATGAAGATGATATGTGTTGGAGAGCTCCACCTGGGTACCGATCTCATAAAGATCCATCGTCGACACTGCTCCTTTGATCGCTCCGATGGTTCCGACATTCATAAACACCGGCGTCTGTATTACTCCGTGAACCGTATGGAATTCCGCTCTTTTGGCACGTCCTTCTGTTTTCAGCAATCTGTATTCTGCCATTTTCTGCCCTCTTTCCCTTCCGTTTTCCGTCAAGTATACCTTGGATTTCCAAAAATGTAAAGAGCAGCCGCCCCAATAAAAGCCATCAATTTTTTTGAAAGTCTGTTTTTGCTTAATCCAGAGTGTTTTTATCCATATTTTAGTGCTCCACCCTATATTTTCATATCAGGATTGTTGAAGTTTTACATTGTCATTTTAAAAACTTTGTCGTATAATGTTACAGAATTGGGGTTTTTCTTTTTGCTTTAAATAAGAAAGAACTGGACTGTATCATACTATCTGCCGGCCTGGGGAAAGAAAGAACCGCCGGTCCTGATTCATTTCTGTTTCATCATCTGCCGCACTCGCTGCGGCAATATTGAAATACGGAAAAACTGCCCCGGCATCTGCGCCGCGGGTACAGATACACGATAAAAAAAGAGGAGGTAGATTCATTTTCTATGAGCACATATACATTGGGAATTGATATCGGATCTACAACGGTAAAAATTGCGATTCTTGATGAGAATGAAACTCTGCTGTTTGCCGACTATGAACGGCATTTTGCAAATATCCAGGAAACCCTGGCGGATCTTCTTCAGAAAGCTTATGATCAGCTGGGCGAAGTGACCCTTCATCCGGTCATCACCGGCTCCGGCGGACTGACTCTGGCCAATCACCTGGAAATTCCTTTTGTCCAGGAGGTTATCGCCGTTTCCACATCTCTGCAGAAAATCGCTCCCCAGACAGACGTTGCCATCGAGCTGGGCGGCGAGGATGCAAAAATCATCTATTTTGAGGGCGGCAATATTGAGCAGAGAATGAACGGCATCTGCGCCGGAGGAACCGGATCTTTTATTGATCAGATGGCTTCTCTCCTTCAGACCGATGCAGCCGGCCTGAATGAATACGCAAAAAATTATAAAGCTCTCTATCCCATCGCGGCCCGCTGCGGTGTATTTGCAAAAACAGATATCCAGCCCCTGATCAACGAGGGCGCCACAAAAGAGGATCTTTCGGCTTCCATTTTTCAGGCGGTAGTCAATCAGACAATTTCCGGCCTTGCCTGCGGAAAGCCCATCCGCGGCCATGTCGCTTTTCTTGGCGGTCCTCTCCACTTTTTGTCGGAGCTGAAAGCCGCCTTTATCCGCACGCTGAAGCTGGATGACGAGCACACGATTGTACCGGAAAATTCTCATCTTTTCGCGGCCATGGGTTCCGCCATGAACGCCAAAGAGGAAGTTTCCGTCTCTCTTACTGAACTGAAGGAACGTCTCCGTCACTCCATTAAGCTGGATTTTGAAGTGGAGCGCATGGAGCCTTTATTTGCCACAGAGGAAGATTACAGGGCTTTCCATGAACGCCAGTCCGCTTACAAAGTAGCCACCGGCGATCTTTCCACATATAAAGGAAACTGTTATCTGGGAATCGACGCAGGAAGCACCACCACCAAAACTGCGCTGGTAGGAGAGGACGGCAGTCTTCTCTATTCCTTCTACAGCAATAATAACGGCAGTCCCCTGAAAACTGCCATCCGCTCCATCCAGGAAATATATTCCAAACTTCCTGAGGACGCACACATTGCCTATTCCTGCTCCACCGGCTATGGTGAAGCTCTTGTAAAGGCTGCCCTTCTTCTGGACGAAGGAGAGGTGGAAACAGTCTCCCATTATTATGCGGCAGCTTTTTTTGACCCGGAGGTCGACTGTATCCTTGATATCGGCGGACAGGATATGAAATGTATCAAGATCAAAAATCAGACTGTTGACAGCGTACAGCTCAATGAGGCATGTTCCTCCGGCTGCGGTTCTTTTATTGAGACCTTTGCCAAATCCCTGAACTACAGTGTGCAGGATTTCGCCAAAGCAGCTCTCTTTGCAAAGCATCCCATTGATCTTGGCACAAGATGCACCGTTTTTATGAATTCCAAGGTAAAACAGGCGCAGAAGGAAGGGGCGGAAGTATCGGATATCTCCGCCGGTCTGGCCTACTCTGTTATTAAAAACGCACTTTACAAGGTAATTAAGGTTTCCGACGCCTCTGAGCTTGGAAAACATATTGTAGTGCAGGGAGGAACCTTTTATAACGACGCGGTTCTCCGGAGCTTTGAAAAAATCGCAGACTGTGAAGCTATCCGCCCGGACATTGCAGGAATCATGGGAGCCTTCGGTGCAGCTCTGATTGCCCGGGAGCGTCATGAAGAGGGTAAGGAGACCTCCATGCTCTCCATTGACAAGATCAACTCCCTGCAATACACTACCTCCATGGCAAACTGCCGGGGATGCACCAACAACTGCCGTCTGACCATCAACAAATTTTCCGGCGGACGTCAGTTTGTCAGCGGAAACCGCTGCGAAAGAGGTATCGGCAAAGAAAAAAACAAAGATCATGTGCCTAATCTTTATGAATATAAATATAAAAGACTTTTTTCTTACGAGCCGCTTACTGCGGACAAGGCTGTCCGCGGTAAGGTGGGAATTCCCCGCGTGCTGAACATGTTTGAAAATTATCCTTTCTGGTTCACTTTCTTTAGCAGACTGAAATATGAGGTAGTTCTTTCTCCTACCTCCACCAGAAAAATTTATGAGCTGGGAATCGAGTCCATCCCCAGCGAATCCGAATGTTATCCAGCAAAGCTGGCTCATGGCCATGTAAGCTGGCTGATTAAAAAAGGTGTAAAATTTATTTTTTATCCCTGTATTCCCTATGAGAGAAACGAATTTCCGGATGCAGTAAACCACTATAACTGTCCAATCGTTACTTCCTATGCGGAAAACATCAAGAACAACGTAGATGAACTGAGAGATCCGGATATTGACTTCCGTAATCCCTTCCTGGCTTTCACCTCCGAGGGAGTGCTGACCGACCGTCTGGTAGAAATATTTAAAGATATTCCGGCTCAGGAGGTCAAAGAGGCGGCCCATGCTGCCTGGGAAGAGCTGTACAATGTCCGCCGGGATATACAGAAAAAAGGGGAAGAAACACTGGAATACATGGAAAAAACCGGACGCAGAGGTATTGTTCTCGCCGGACGTCCTTACCATATTGATCCTGAAATTCACCATGGAATTCCGGATCTTATCAACAGCTATGGCATTGCTGTACTGACAGAAGATTCTATTTCCCATTTGGGAGAAGTGGAGCGGCCTCTCCGTATCAATGACCAGTGGATGTATCATTCCCGCCTCTATGCAGCGGCTAATTTTGTAAAAACACGTGATAATCTCGATCTGATCCAGCTCAACTCCTTTGGCTGCGGCCTGGATGCTGTAACCACGGACGAGGTTTACGAAATTCTGGAGGGAAGCGGCAAGATATACACCTGTCTGAAGATTGATGAAGTAAATAATCTCGGTGCCGCACGAATCCGTGTCCGTTCTCTCCTTGCCGCCATCCGCGCCAAAGAAGCTCAGAATAAAAAACGGACTATCCAGCCGTCTTCCATCAAAAAGGTTGTCTTTACAAAGGAAATGCGAAAAGATTATACAATCCTCTGTCCTCAGATGTCACCATTCCATTTCGGTATCCTGCAGGCAGCCTTCAACACCTGCGGCTATCATCTGGAAGTGCTGCCCAACGACAATAAGGGGGCTGTGGATGTTGGTCTGAAATATGTAAACAATGACGCCTGCTATCCGTCTCTGATTGTAGTCGGACAGATTATGGACGCTCTTCTGTCCGGCAAGTATGACCTGAACAAGACAGCCGTGATTATGTCCCAGACAGGCGGCGGCTGCCGGGCCTCCAACTACATAGCCTTTATCCGCCGGGCTCTGAAAAAGGCAAATATGGAGCAGGTTCCGGTAATTTCCGCCAACCTGAGCGGCCTGGAAAGCAATCCCGGCTTCAAGCTTACTCTTCCGCTTATAAAGCGTGTTGTGTACGGAGCCGTATTCGGAGATATCCTTATGAAATGTGTTTACCGGATGCGCCCCTATGAACTGGAAAAAGGAATTGTCAACAGAAAGCATAAGATCTGGGAGCAGAGGGTAATCTCCTTCCTGGAGGGAAGCAGCGTCAGTCACAGCCAGTTCAAAAAAATGTGCAGAGATATGGTTCACGAATTCGACCTGATCCCGATCAGCGGAGAGAAGAAACCCCGTGTGGGAATTGTAGGAGAAATCCTTGTAAAATTCCTTCCCGCCGCCAACAATCACCTGGCAGATCTTCTGGAAGCTGAGGGCGCCGAAGCGGTATGCCCTGATCTGATTGATTTCATCAGCTACTGTTTCTTCAATCAGAACTTCAAGTCCCAGTATCTTGGATTCAAAAAGTCCAAGGCAACTATTGCCAACTGGGGAATCAAAGGTATCGACTGGATCCGCAAGACAGCAAACGAGGCCCTTGCCCAGAGCCGTCATTTCACCCCTGCCGCCGATATCCGAGATCTTGCAAAAATGGCCGAGCCCATTGTATCGCCCGGAAACCAGACCGGCGAGGGCTGGTTCCTGACAGGCGAAATGATGGAGCTGATCCACGCGGGAGTGCCGAATATCGTATGTATTCAGCCCTTCGGCTGTCTGCCCAATCATATTGTGGGAAAAGGCGTAATCAAAGAAATCCGAAGAACACACCCCGAAGCGAATATCGTAGCCATTGATTACGATCCCGGCGCCAGCGAAGTCAACCAGCTCAACCGTATTAAGCTGATGCTCTCCACAGCAATGAAAAATCTGAATAAAGAGACTAAGAAGGACGCATAGCATTCTTCATTTAAAATAAAAACATGCCGCAGATTATGTCTTTTGCAAAATCAAAAGCACATTATCTGCGGCACTTCTATTTACAATAATTCCCAAAACAGCTCCCTTTATTCTGCAGATTCCATCCATGTAATCACATCTACCAGAGAATCAAGCAGACATTCTGTTTTTTTCTATAAATTCCTGTCCCGGCCTTTTCATATCAGGTATACAGATTACAGGAATCCCTGCACTGTAAGCTGCCTGGATGCCCGCTTCGCTGTCTTCCAGAACAAGGCAGTTTTCCGGGTCTTCTCCTATTTTTTCGCAGGCTTTCAAAAAAATATCCGGAGCCGGTTTTCCATTTTCCACCTCATGGCCAAAGGAAAACGCATTAAAATACTCCCTGATTCCATGATCCTCCAGTATCTTCAAAGCTCTTTCCTCTGTACTGGAAGAGGCCAGTGCGATTTTAAAATATCTGTTTTTCAGATAATCCAGGAGTTCTCTGGCTCCGGGTTTTAAATCTACATATTTAAAAAGCATTTCCCTCTCCAGAGCAAAAGTCTTCTCCAGTCCCTCCTCCAGTTTCCAGGGCAGTTGATACTCTTCAATCAGATGCCGGATATTTGTAACCTCTGTTTTCCCGCTGTACTGCTGTGCGTACTCCTTCAAAGAAAAATCGATATCAAAAGGCTCCAGCAGTTTCAATATGATTTCGTAAGATATCTTTTCACTGTCTATCAAAAGTCCGTCAAGGTCAAAAATCACTGCGTTCATAATTATAATCTCCCGTCTTCAATTTTTCTACAGAATCAGGAGTACAGTATTTTTGCAGAAAAAAGTACTGCATTTACTATTTTACTTTTTCTCTTTACAACTGTATTCCAAATCAATGAGCTTTCTGGCAGTTTTTTCATCCAGAAAAAGGCTAGTAACATATCCATTTTTCAGCGCAGCATGCAAAACCTCCACTTTATTTTCTGTCGCAACAACTGCAATACGATACTCTTTATTCTTAATCTGCTCAAGCTCGATCCCCATAATTCGTTCATTAAAAACATTATCGCCGGGACTTCCATCCTTTCTGAAAAACCTTCCGCCAATGTCCCCCACATAACCTTCATTTTTCAGTTTCTCAAATTCCCGTTTGGAGAATCCTCCATATCGGAACATGGTCGACTTCAGATCCAGATTGCCGATACCGAAAATAATGATATTTGCCTTATCGATCAGTGAAAACACCTGTTTCAGATGAGAATCCTTTTTCAGCATGCGCGCTACTTCTGCACTGTCCACAGACACAGGCACCATAAGGCGATATCCTGTAGCATTAAAATTGCGGGAGAATTTCTCTATAATGTCCTCTGCGCCGATACTTGTATTGTTCTGGATTAGTCCGCCGTTGATTCCGACAATCTTTCCCCCTTTTATACTGCGCGGCTTTAAACCATTCGCCACCTTGGACATCGTATATCCCCAGGCTACGCCGATAATATCACCGTCACGCACAATGTAATTCAGATAATCTCCGACAAAAATCGAAATATCTCTTAATATAATATCTGTATCATCTATATCCACTTTAGTAACAGATACAAATTTAAGATCGTACAATCCCTGTATCTTATTTTCCATTTCTACCACGTTTCCGCCCGGAAAATTTAAAGTAAATTCTACATAGCCGTTATCTACGGCACTTCCGATAATTCTTGATACCGTTGCCGTCGAAAGGCCTTCGCTTACGGCGATATCCTTCTGACTCATGCGCATCAGATAATGTTTTTTTATTACCCTGAAAATCTGTTCGTTATCTTTACCCATATTTTTGTCCTTCTGACCAGAGAATATCCTTTCATTCGCAGGATTGCCCTGTATTCTCTGCTGTATTCTCTGCTTTATTCATCTACAGTTTATAGGATGGATCAGCGAAAATCAAGAATTTTATTTCAAACACGTAACAAATACTAATGAATTCTTAAAGAAATTTCATTATAATATATTTTCTGTCTAACCTTCTGCCATTTTTGTCCGGATAAGAAAAAGCAGAATGCCGCACGTCACATTCTGCTTTTTCTGAAGTCAAACTATATTATCCATATGATTCATGAAAGAACCTATTCTGCCGCTTCTTCAGTTTCAGCCGTTTCCTCGGTGTCTGCTGTCTCTGTATCTGATGCCTCTTCAGTGTCTGCTGTATCCTCTGACGCTTCTGCTCCTTCTACACCTGATTCAGGGCTGATATAATCTTCTGGCGGTCCAAGAATAACTGCTTTTTCATCCTGTACCTCAATGGGGCCCCATCCTTCTACTTCCATACCGTCTTCCAATGTATTTCCGTCAAGAAGAGCCTTTGCAACACACACTGTCAAATATCCAAGATCATGGCATGACCACAGGCATCCAACATCAAGAGCTCCGTCAGACAGAACATCCTGTACATCATCTTCTACTGCATTTGCCACAAGTGATACCTCATCCTGCAGACCAAGATCACGGATTGCAAGTCCGCAGCCAGGACCTGTCGGTGTGGAAAATCCAAGAATACCTTTTACATCCGGATATGCTCTGAGAAGATCCTGCGTGGTAGAATAAGCCACATCTTGTTTTTCATCTGTCGGATAAGGATCTGCAACAAGTGTCAGGTTCGGATAATTTTCTTCTGCATATGCCGTTGCATACTCAATCCATGTATTCAGATTTTCTGCAGAAAGTCCACCAGTAACAATCGCATATTCTCCTTCCTCTGTTCCCATACATTCAACCAGAAGCTGCATCATATGTTCGCCGAACGACTGGTCATCAATATTGTGAATGGAGGCATCCACCAGGGAAGGATCTGCCTGCGTATCCCAGTCGAGAACTATAATACCGGCGTCTCTTGCTCTCTGCAGTACAGACTGCATAGCTGCCGGATCATTCGGAGCAACACAGATTGCGTCTACACCCTGAGAAATATAATCTTCAATCATCGTAACCTGCTGTGCCGCATCTGCTGTAGTCGGTCCGTTGTAAATGACCTCTACGCCAAGATCTTCTCCCGCTTCCTCTGCGCCTTCTCCTGTCTGCTGGAAATACGGAATACTTGTCAGCTTCGGCATTACAACAATCTGATACGGATCCTCACTCGCCATTACTGCAGTTGGCAGCGCTCCTGCGCATAATGTGGCCGCCATAATCACGCTGATCAGTCTTTTTTTGTTCATCTAGATACCCTCCTTTTACATAACATGGTTTTTGATCTATTCACCTATGGGCTGTACGTGCGTCCTCCCATAATGAACTTTTTTAAGTAGCCCTGCTGCTCTGAGAAACCCTTTCCCGGATCTTCTTCCGGTCAATCACAACCTGAGTAAGATAACGAATTGCCAGTACAACAATCAAAATCACGCCTGTTATGATATTGACAATATTTCTGTTGATTCCATAGATATTAAATCCGGTAGATACTGTCTGTATGATCATTACCGCAATTACAGTTCCTGCCACTGTACCGCTTCCTCCCGCAATGCTCGTACCGCCAAGCACGACAGCTGTCAGAGCCTGCATTAGATAGGAGGAACCGTAATCCGTTTTGGCGGAACAGTACCTCGATGCGATCAGAATTCCCGCAATCCCGTACATCAGGCCGGAATATATGTATACCTTCAGAAGTGTTGCCTTTGTATTGATTCCCGAAAAACGTGTGGCCGTTTCATTACATCCGATCATGTACACTTCCATACCCCATTTACTGCGCTCAAACAGAAAATAACTCAGTATGACAAAGACAACAAAGATGATCAGAGTAAAAGGAATTCCAAACAAAGTCCCGCTTCCGATTCTGTTAAACAGATCCGGAAATCCGGATACTGAGCTTCCCTTAGTAAACTGAAGTCCCAGACCTTCAAACAGCGTCTTCGTCCCCAGGGTTACCAGCATAGGCGCAACACCGATATATGCAACAATCGCTCCGTTAAGAACACCTGTCATACATGCAATAACCAGTGTGAGCAGAACAGCAAGGAAAGTTCCCACTGCAGGATTATTCTGTACAAATTCTGTTCTCATAAAGAATCCCGCAATAATCGTAGCCAAAGTAGAACCTGTAATAATGGAAAGGTTCATTCCGCCGGTCAGAACCGCGATCATCATCGCCAGCGCCATTAGGCCGAATTCCGGCATCTGAAACAGCATTGTCTGAAGATTCGTGACCGACAGGAATTTATCCGGCGATAAGATGGACATTACAACAAAAAGAAATACAAATATTCCAAACAGGACCACTTCATTGGGATACTTTGCACGAATATCTTTTAATAATTTCATCTTGTTTATATCCCCCCTCTATTCCTCGACATCTACACGAACAAGCTTCGCCTGCTCACGTTTACGATTGATGACATCTGCGGAAATTGTGATCAGAATGATCAGGCCCATGACCACATCCTGCCAGTAGGTAGGAACTCTGGCGAGCACCAGACCATTTTTGATGACAGCCATTAGGATTACACCTAATATGGTGCCGAACACATTTCCCACTCCGCCCATGACACTTGCTCCGCCTAGTACGACTACGGAAATTACGTCCATTTCATAATTCAGATATGTATTGGGATCCACCTGGCCTACTATGGAAATATTTGCAATCGCTGCCAGACCCGTCATAAGTCCTGCATACACATATATAAAAATCTCAATCCTGTCTACGTTATATCCGATACGCAGCGCCGACCGACGGTTTCCTCCGATTGCGTAAATACCTCTGCCGACAATTGTGAATTTCAGGATCAGCCAGGTCACAAATGCCGCCGCAAACATCAAAAGCGCCTGCGTGGAAATCCCGACAGATTTTCCGGCACTGTCTATGGCACCCAGCTGAAATTTTCCAAAGTCGATAAACCACTGAGGAAGTCCCGAAATCCACATACCGTTTGTGTACAGCAAAACTCCTGCCAGAATAATGGTCTGCGTGCCTAACGTCGTCACTATCGGAGGAATCTTCAGTTTTGTAATAATGATGCCGTTGATCAGCCCCATCAGTCCGCCTAGAAGCATGATCAGACAGACAACCAGCACAGGATTCATTTCCGGATTCCCCGCCATCATATATCCTGCAACAACGGCACAGAGAGAAATCACAGAGGAACAGGAAAGATCGATTCCCCCGGAAATCAGCACCGGCAGCATTCCGAAAGCCATAATACCGATGGTCGCATTGCTGCGCAGGAAATCCAATATATTATCCAGAGTAAGAAAACTGCTGTTTACCATTGTAATAAGCGCGGAGAGAATAACAATCATCAAAAGAACTCCCAGTTCTTTTTTCTTGGTGATTTTCTCTATTATCTTCTGCATTTTCACCCCTCCTAGACAATCGCTTTGTTCATGATCATTTCCTGTGTAATGTTGTTATTTTCGAATTCTCCCGAAATCCGGCCCCGCCGCATAACCAGAATCCTGTCGCTTATGGAAAGAATTTCAGGAAGCTCCGAGGAGATGACAATTACCGCAGTTCCTTCTGAGGCAAGTTTCCTTAAAATTTTGTGTATTTCGTCCTTTGCGCCAATATCGACACCGTTCGTAGGCTCATCGACAATCAGGATTTTCGCCTGTGTGGAAACCCACTTCGCAATTACAACCTTCTGCTGATTGCCTCCGGACAGCTGCAGAGCCAGCATATCCGGATCGTTTGGCCGGACATCCAGCATATCCACCCACTGATCCACATTTTCTCTCTGCCGTTTATGGTCTATAATTCCGAATTTATTGCAGAATTTCTTCAGAACAGGCAATGTTATATTACTTGCCACGGTTTTCTGCAGCACAAGTCCCTGCGTCTGTCGGCTTTCGGGGATATATGCAATGCCGTGCATAAGCGCATCGCTCGGAGAATGAATGGATACTTCCTTCCCATTTATATACACTTTTCCCGAGTCAGCCTTCATAATTCCGAAAATACTCTGCATGACCTCACTTCTTCCGGCACCCACAAGACCTGTCACACCGACAACTTCTCCTTCACGTACCTCAAAAGTAATGTCCTTGTAATTTCCTTTTTTGGAGAGCTTTTCTACCCGAAGAACCACAGGGCCTTTCTCCTCAAGATTGGCGTACTGCTTGATCTGGATCTTACGTCCTACCATCATGGAGACAAGTTCGCTCTCTGTGATTTTATCCCTGTCAACCGTATCCACATACTGTCCGTCACGAAAAACCGTAAAACGGTCGGCCACCCTGAACAATTCATCCATTTTATGGCTGACAAACATAATCGCAACGCCTTTTTCTTTCAGTGTATCTATGATCTCATACAGATGCTCCACTTCTGCTTTAGAAAGCGCGGAAGTAGGCTCATCCATAATGATCATTTTTGCATCCTGGGCGACGGCGCTGGCGATAGCTACCATCTGCTGTCTTGCGACCGAAAGATTTTCCACGATCGCGTGAGGATTAAAATCAGCCCCGATGAATTTCAGAGCGTCCTCTGCTTTTTTGTAAATCCGATTTCAGTTCAGAATTTTCTGTTTTTTCTCCAGCACTTCATTTATTCCAATATTTTCCGCGACTGTAAGGTTTGTAAACAGACTGAAATCCTGATAAATAACAGAAATCCCCTGTTTGATGGAATCCATCGCATTCTTCAGATTCGTTACCTTTCCGTTGATTTTGATAACTCCTCCTGCATCCGGAGGCTGAACACCAGCTAAAATCTTGATCAGCGTTGACTTTCCTGCACCGTTTTCTCCGACAAGAGCATGAACTTCCCCGGGATAAATATCAAATTTTACAGAGTCAAGCGCTTTTACTCCCGGAAAAGTTTTGCTTATATTCTCGATTTCGAGAAATGGCTGTTTCATTGCTGCACCTCCTTTTTGGAATATATTTCAGTAATGAAATATATTTCTTATAGTATGATTATACCATGTGTTATATGTTTGTCAATATTTTTTCGTTAAAATCACTATTATTTTTATATATTTCAGAACTATATTGGTAAAGTTTTAAATAATTCAGGTGCGAGAAAGACAAACATATAAATATATTATACAATTTGCCCTTTGTCTAAATAACCCGCAGTCCGCCGTCTGCAAGCATACAGCGTCTTCTTCTGGTAAAACTTCTGGCGCATGTCAGCCCCTCCCCGGTGGGACCCGCAATCGTCATTGTCGTATGGCCTTCTCCTCCAATTCCCACTCCCACAAGAGTAGCCGCATTTTTGGTAAAAATGGTTGTCTCAATCTCTTTCGCGAATCTGGTCATATGGTCGACATTTTTCGAAAACATGGATGCCGTATGACGGTTCCCGCTTTCTGCGGTTACAGCGTATTTCACACAGTCCTCGAAGGTTTTGCAGCGCACGATCGGCAACACCGGCATGAGCTGTTCCACCAGGACAAACGGATGATCATGAGGTACCTGGCAGATGACCAGCCGGGTGTCTGTATCATGGATCCCGATGCTTTCCAGAATAACACCTGCGTCTTTTCCGACCCATTTTTTATTTACGGAGTAATGGCCGTCCTTTTTTAAAAAGACCACCTGCAGTAATTTCTCCGTCTCTTCTTCTGTAATCAGATGCGCTCCCTGCGCGCACATTTTTCTGATAAGTTCATCGGCCGCTGACTCCATGACGAACACTTCTTTTTCTGCCAGACACAATAAATTGTTGTCGAAGGAGGCGCCTCTGTATATCTCTTCCGCAGCTTTATCGATATCCGCCGTATCATCCACAACGACCGGAGGATTTCCTGCTCCGGCGCCTATGGTCTTCTTCCCGGATCTCAGCAGCGCATTTACCATTCCCATACCGCCCGTTCCCACCATCAGACGGATCTTCGGACTGGAAGTCATTTTATTTACTGCTTCCATATCCGGTTCTCTCTGCATAGTGATCAGATTCTCCGGCCCGCCGTTTTCCACTATGGCCTTATGCAGTATCTGCAGACAAACGGCACAGACCTTTTTGGCTCCCGGATGAACATTGAACACTACAGAATTTCCTCCGCCGATCATACTGATCGTGTTATTGATGATGGTCTCCGTGGGATTTGTCGACGGCGTGATCGCGCCGATTACCCCGTACGGAGCCATCTCTTCGATCATCAGTCCGGAATCCCCGGATATGGCGTCCGTTGTCAGGCACTCCACTCCAGGCGTTTTTTCAATGACTGCAAGATTTTTTGTGATTTTATCCTCATACCTTCCCATTCCGGTTTCTTCCCGGATCATTCGCGCGAACATTCTGGCATTCTCTCTGGCCGCCGCACGGATTGCTTCAATGATCCTCCTGCGGTCTTCCACCTTATATTTTATGTACCATTCTCTCTGCGCCTCATACGCTGCGTCTATGGCATCCTCCACATGCTCGAAAACACCGTTGTCGCCTTTTCCGCCTTCCGGCGATATCCCCGCTCTATAAACAATTTCTCTCACTATTTCTTTTATAATTGCTTCATTCATATTCTGCCCTCATATACAGAAGTTCTTTCTGTGCTTATACAGGCGGCGTCATTGCGCCGCCCGGTTTTCCTTTACGGTTTTACCAGAATCTTCATCGCGTTTCTGTCACGAATTGCCTCGAATCCTTTTTGAATGTCTTTCAACTCATATACATCCGAAACATATTTTTCAAGATTCAGTTTCCCTTCCGATACGTAATCCATTATTTTTTTCATCATTGCTGCTGTAGTGGCATGTACTCCATGAACAGACAATTCCTTATAATGAATCAGATTGCTGTCCAGATATCCCTTCCCTTCTCCGGCAATTCCGCCAAAAAGACTGATTCTTCCCATCTTCGCCGCGATCTGCTGGGCTTCCGTATGTGCGGAAGGTACCGAAAGAGCGGTAATCACCACATTGGCGCCCCTGCCTCCGGTAATTCTTTTTACTTTCTCTGCTGTATTCTGTTCCCTGGGATTGATCAGGATGATCTCCGGAATCATTTTTCTGGCAATTTCGGCCCGCGGCTTCGCAATCTCAACCATAATAATTTTCGATGCTCCCGCAAGCCGGGCCAGCTCCGCATGGATACAGCCGATATAACCGCTTCCGTAAATCACCACATAATCATCCGGCTGAATATTCAGGTATGTCTGCGCGTTATAGGCGCAGGCCGCAGGTTCCGAAAGCGCTGCGGACATATCCGATACATTACCCGGAATTTTAATTACATTTCCCATTTCAATTGCGTGACGCGGAATCTCCATCTGTTCCGCAAAAGCGCCTTCATACTGAAATCCCAGTGTTTTCAGAGAATCACACATATTGGTATGTCCGGTTCTGCACGGCCAGCATTTTCCGCAGCCGATCGCCGGAGCAACCGTAACCCTGTCCCCTGTCCGGAAACCTTTTGACTGCGCATAAGCCCCCGCGTGTATGACTACTCCCGCAGATTCATGCCCGAGTATTCTGGGCGGATTAATTTTCGAACTTCCCTGCATAAACGTACGAAAATCTGTGCCGCATATGGAAGCATATTTGATTTTTACGATCATATTGTTCTCAGACGGCACCGGCACCGGCATTTCCTTCACCACCATTTTTCTGTCCTCGTTCATGATAAAGGCCCGCATGCTTCTTTTGTCCGTTTCACCAGCCATATATTTACTGACTGTGATTCTGACCAGATTCTCAAGTTCTGTTCTCGTCAATTCCATCTTTGTATCCTCCTGTCAGTCCTCTGCTACCGATATTTCACATACTTTCTGCTGTAATCACTCCACGTTTTCTCATCAGAAGGCTGAAAATAAAAAATCTCGCTGTTCTGTGCGCACAATCTCCTGCCTTCCTCAAGACCTGAAATTTTTCCATCTGCAAGCATCTGGAAAATGAGATTCCCGAACGCAGTAGTTTCCGTAGGACCTGCCACTACCGGAACTCCTACCGCGTTTGCCGTATACTGGCACAGCAGTTTATTCTGTGTACCGCCGCCCACAATATGCAGAAGCTCAAGTTTTTTCCCAAGGACTCCCATGATATCATCAAAACTGGCCTTAAATTCCAAAGCCAGGCTTCTGTATACACAATCTGCAATTTCACCTAATGTCTCCGGAACCTCCTGCCCGGTCTCCCGGCAGTAAGCGGAAATAATTCCCGGCATATCCGCCTGTACTTCGCCGAATCTGGGATCCATGACAGGAATCACGCAGTCCATTCTCCTGGCTGCCTTTGCCTGTACAACCACTTCATCCCAGCTTATTTCTCCGTTCTGCATCCATTTCGCCCTGCACTGCTGAATGATCCACAGCCCTGTGACATTTTTCAGCAGAAGATTTTTTCCTGCGGCAGCTCCTTCGTTTCCGAATTCATATTTTACGATTTCCGGATTCATCAGCGGTTCATCTGTTTCCAGTCCCGTCAGTCCCCAGGTTCCCAGACTGATATAGCCCCATGTCTTTTTCGTATCAAGAATCGGAATACCTGCTACTGCGGACGCCGTATCATGTGTCGCGGGAATCACTACCGGTATGGGCTCAATCCCAAGTTCCTCACACACGCTCTCCCGGATCATGCCGAGGGGTGTACCCGGTTCCAGCACGGGCTTCAGAAATTCATCCCGCATTCCCAGCCTTTTGGCGATCTCCGGCTCCCATTGCCTCGTCTTTTGATTGATCATCAGAGTCATGGTGGCATTGCAGAATTCATTGCTCTCTATTCCTGTCAGGAAATAATTCAAAAGATCAGGAATCATCAGAAGCCTTTCGCCCTCCCTGTATTCCACGGCATCTTTCTTCATAAGAGAATACAGCTTATAAATGCCCATAATCCTGTTGCAGGGACCTCCGGATAATTCGAATAATTCTTCTTCACTTAAAATGCTGTGAAGTTCCGCCGATTTCTCATGCTGGCTTTTGTCCCTGTAATGAAGAGGATTACCGATCAATCTTCCGTCTTTTCCGATCATGCCGAAATCACATCCCCAGGAATCAATTGCCATGGAATTGACTTTTCCATATTTTTTATAACACTTTTTCAATCCCGTTTTGATTTCTGAATAAATACGGAGGATATCCCAGAAATACTCGCCGTCATTGGCAAATACGGGAATATTGTCAAATCTGTGAATGACATCAAACTCCGCTTTTTCCCCCTCAACATTCGCTACTACCGCTCTGCCGTTGCTTGCACCCAGGTCAAATATCAGATATCTGTCCATACTTACCTCCTCACTCCCAAAGCCGTCTCCTTTCCGATCTTTTCATATACCTTTAAACGTTCAGACAGATTTGGGTATTTCTTTATTGTGCTGTCCGAAAAGAAACCTTTATCCAGACTTTCCTCCGCCATTTTTTCATGGCCGATGATCGCCCAGGTTGTCAGATCAAAATATTCTTTGATGTCACTTCCCAATCCGGAATTTACAAAGGGCTGCCTCGGCTGATTGATGTCTTCTCCGGCGACTTCAAGCATATTGTATTTTCTGCACAACGAACGTACCATTTGAATCTGCTGCATGTCATTTCTTCTCGGCGCGTAGCTTAAGGCCCCCATACCGTAGCTGCGCAGAAGCCCCATCATCTCATCCAGAATGTCGTCCTCAAATTTCTGCGGTTTCTTATCTCCTGTTACAGATTCTTTTTTCACATCACCCAGATATGTATACGTCGGAATACATCCGATTTCTTTCAGATATGGGATCACTTTTTCCACATCCGGCGTTTCCGTTTCAGATGCACTGACATACATGAATTCCGAAAAAAAGCCTTTCAGAATATTCGTCACATCAAATTCATAATATGGATTTTCCGTCTCTGTCAGATAGGCTTCTGAAGTTTCTGACAGACGTATGCCCAGTCTGTTTTTCAGAAAGGAAATCATTTCCTGACCCGGACTGTATTTCTGCAGCAGTTTTTTTGCCGTTGCGTACAGAAGATGTCTCTCTGTAATACTGCCCCGCTCACTCCACTTTGATACCGGAATCACATCCCAGTCAAAATCCAGCCCAAGTCCGTAATTGCGGAGGATGGAGTCTATATTCTTCACCATTTTCTGATTTCTTCTGTATCTCTCCTGCCGGATCGGCTGCAAAAACCTTTCGATTTCCGCCAGTTTGGAAACAGGCACACCGTGAATCGGAAAATATCCCACAGACTTCTGATCCGGATCATTAAACATCTTATCTTTCAATGGCGTATGATTCCAGTTCAGCCGGATTTCAAATCCTATTGTAGGTACAATCCCCAAAATACGGCATGCCTCCTGAAATTCCCGACAGCCGGCTACTGATTCGTGATCAATGATCCCACAGGTACTCAAACCTGATCTGTATGCTTTCCACGCGATCATTGACGGACTGTACGGCGAGAAAGAATACTGTGAATGCACGTGATTGTTACACTCATTTTTTCTTTTTACCGGCAGAAGCTCATCATTTCTGATTCCGCTGCTGATGCGCTGTATACTCTCCAGCCGTACCTGTCTGTCCTGATGATTCAGGCTTTTTAATGCAGTTTCCAGTTTCATCCGTATTGCCCCTCCTTTGCATGTAATTTATTTCATATTTGCAATTTATTTCATATTTGTATTATATCTTTCCAGCGGGGCTTTTGTCAATACGGACTTCCGGCAAACTCAGCGATACAGGGATTTTCTAATCACATCCGTCATTTCACAGGGATCACCGTTCCTGATCACATCTCCCAGCTTCTCAAAACCGATCGCATCTATGAGTTCGTCGTATTTTTTCATATTCAGCACACTCTGCCGCGTTGCCTCATAGGAATCTTCTCTGTACGGGAAAATGTCAACAGAAATAAATCCGTCGTATCCACATTTTCTCAGAGAATAGAACATTTCGATGTATTCCGTTATCCGAAGAGATCCTACGATCATATCATCGTCCCAGAGATTATAATTATCATTTGCGTGAATCATAAACAGCTTCTGATACCGGGCCGCCACCTCAATATTCTGCGCCACATTCTGCTGTGCCTGAAATACGTGTCCCGTGTCAATAGCCACTCCCACATTCGGACGATCCACCTCCATGCAGAGCAGAAGCGCTGTCATGGTCGTATCTACCAGACACCTGTTCCTTGGCTCCCGGATCTTGCCCTCCAGTGTCAGACGCACATCCGGATTATAATCAGCAAGTTCTCTGACATTCTTGATCAGCCAGTCCCACTGTTTCGCATAATCGGTCTGAAGCGGATAATCAAATCCATCCTGGCCCAGCCACAGATTCACACTGGGGCTGCCGATAAGCTTTGCATTAAAATCAATATTTTTCCGAATAAGCTCCATCGCAGCTTTTCTTGTATCCGGATCAGCCGCAGAGATGGAGCCGTGCTGCCATCTGCGGTCGCCGAACACCTGCGGCAGTACGGATGAACACACCAGTCCGGATGCCTTCAGAATTTCATTTACCGTATCAGGATCCGACAGCGGTCCCTCCGGCGCCTGATAAAGATCCGCACCCTGAATACACTTTGTTTTTTCCAGCTCTTTTATCACATCCGGAAACTCTACTTTATCCACTGCAGGATCCTTGTATCCCATTCTCATAAAACGATCCGAAGTCTGTCCCAGCGAACCAATAATCGCACTGTATTTTACTGCCATATTTTTCCTCCTCTCTCCCTGCGTACATAAACAGAGATTTTCTTGCTAGAAATATATTTCAATATAGAAATATATTTCTCGACTGATTACAAAAAAAGATCACATGATTATATGATCTGTTCTCATTTCTCTGCTGTCGTTTTATCAGATTCATAGAAAATACCCCATTTTTTTCTGGTTTCCTCTATGATTCTCCCTATATTCAATGATTCTTTCCATGTGAAACACGGGCACTCCGTCATATTTCTTCTCAGACATTCCGCAACATCCGTGATCTCATACTGAAATCCTGTTGCTTTATATCTGTCCGAAACACACTCCCTTACCCCATCGTTTAAGACCAGCTCTGCCTCCGACGGATGCCAGAATTCCGGTCCGATCACAATTCGTCCGTTTTCTCCGATAATCTCGGCCTTCTGTATTCCCGCCTGATTAAAGGCTCCGCTGAGCAGCGCCGATCTTCCTTCCCGATAAGCCAGAAGCATCTGAAAACTCTCATCTGCTTCTCCATTCGATTTCATGTTCGTAAAAATATGCTCCGGTTCTTCCGGAAAGACAAGATAAGCCATCGCCAGCGTATAAATTCCGACATCTCTGAGTGCGCCTGCCGAATATCGAACCCCGGCTTTCCATAACTGCCAGTCATTCTTATCCGTTTTAATATCAAATCCCGCCTTCAAAGTCAGAGGCTTCCCGATTTTTCCTTCCTGTATCCATTTTCTCGACTGCTTGATGACCGGAAAACACCTCGTCCACATTCCTTCCATCACAAAAAGCTTCTTTTCCTTCGCGGTTTCCAGTATCTCTTCCAGCTGTTCCGTATTATCTGTGATCGGCTTTTCACTTAAAACAGAGACTCCTGCCTCAAGAACTTTTTTTATATAGGAATAATGAAAAACATTCGGAACCGCCAGATAAACGACGTCAATCTCTTCCGTGTCGAGCATTTTCTGCAGATCTGTATAAACCTTCTCACATCCATATTTCTGCGCGTATCTGTTTCCCGTTTCCTGTTTCCGGGAAACCACAGCTTTTATAACGGAACCTTCCGCAAGCTGCATGCCTTCGGCAAACTGATTGGCAATATATCCTGTCCCGACGACAGCCCATTTTATTGTTTTCATGTTCATCCTCCCTTCCGCCTTTATCACACTGCGCACATATCTCCCGCGCCGATGCCGGACGCCTGCTTACCGGAAGCAGGCGATTTTTCCGGGCAGAAAAACACCTCTGTCTGACATATACGCTGCAAAACACTCTGAAATATCTTGCCCACATATATCCAAAACAGAGGTGTCCAACGTATTACATCACTGTCTTTATTTCGTTACGATCTGTCCCGATTACGCTTTTATAACCGGCAGAATCTTCTCCACATCTGTATGAGGTCTCGGAATCACATGTGTGGCAACCAGTTCGCCCAGTCTGGAGGCTGCCGTGCTTCCGCTCTCTACAGCAGATTTTACTGCGCCAACATCTCCGCGCACCATAACGGTTACAAGACCGGAGCCGATCTTCTCTGTTCCGACCAGAGCCACGTTTGCCGCCTTGCACATCTGGTCAGCCGCCTCAATGGCCGCTGTAAGTCCTCTTGTCTCCACTAACCCTAAAGCTTCCTGTGTCATTCTTTTTTCCTCCTCTTATCTGAGTTTTCCTTTAACTGATTCATTTTATACTGCGCTCTGTCAGACAGAATATCGCATTCTTCTGTCCGGAATGAAGCATCTGATCCTCCGGCCTGCTGCCCGGCAGGTCTCTACATTTCCGGCTTAAAGAGCACTTTTGTAAACACTTCCGTACGGTTGAACATCATCTCGAAGACTTCTTTGCAGTCCTCCAGCCGTACACGATGGGTGATCAGCGGATTTACGTTCATCTGTCCTGTGCTCATAAACTCAAGACCGCTCTTCCACTCATTGATCGGAAGCGGATTGATGGAAGAATTCCAGCTTCCATGGATAGTCAGCTCGCCTCTCAGGATTGCCTGGATTGCTTTGTTCGGATAGTTCACATCGTCATAGGTAATACCGCCGTAAACAACTTCGCCGTTCTTCTTGCAGGCTTCCACTGCCTGCACGTGAGTGATCTTGTTTCCCGCGAATTCGATGGCAATGTCCACGCCTTCTCCGCCGGTCAGTTCCTTGATGGCTTTCACCGCATCTGTTTTCATGCCGTTGACGCCGGCCGTAGCTCCCAGACGTTTTGCAAGTACAAGCTTATCGTCCGCAACATCCACCGCGATAACCTTCGTGCATCCGAGAGCTCTCAGCCACTGCACGCAGATATATCCGATCGCACCAAGTCCAAACACTGCCGCGGTTTTTCCCGCCTCCAGGCGGCATTTTCTGACTGCATGAAGACCAACGGATACCGGATCAGTAAAGGATCCTTCTTCATAGTCCACATTATCCGGAAGCTTCAGACAGTTTTCGGATTCCACAACAACGTACTCCGCCATTGCGCCGTCTCTTCTGGATCCATAATAATCATAATGATCGCACAGATGGGACTGTCCGACTTTACAGTACTGGCATTCTCCGCAGGGGATCAGAGGCATAACAGAAACCCGGTCGCCTACGGTCAGACTGTTTTTCACTTTATCGCCGCAGTCCACGATCTGTCCGGCAAATTCATGTCCGATCGTTGTCGGGAAATGATAAGTTCCCTTGACCATTACACGGGGAATATCAGAACCGCACACACCGCAGCTTTTTACCTTAATCAAAACCTGTGTGTCTTTCTCAATATGGGGGACATCCACCTCCACACAACGGATATCTTTCGGTGCAAACAGACGCACCGCTCTCATTTTCTGTGCCATTTCTTACGCATCTCCTTTTCTCAGTATGAGCTCTTTCCAGCCTGTCCTTTTACAATCGCCATACCTGCACTGGTACCCAGACGATTTGCTCCTGCCTCGATCATCGCCTTCGCGTCTTCCGGACCACGGATGCCTCCGGAAGCTTTCACTCCCATATCCGGTCCCACAGTCCTGCGCATCAGCGCAACATCCTCGACGGTTGCGCCTCCGGTGGAGAATCCAGTAGAAGTTTTCACAAAGTCCGCTCCCGCTTCTTTCGCTATCTGGCATACCCGGATTTTTTCTTCCTCCGTCAGGAGGCAGGTCTCAATAATCACTTTCACTACGGCTCTTCCGTGAACAGCCGTCACAAGATCCGCGATGTCTTTTTTTACAAACTGCCAGTTTCCGGACTTGATCTTTCCTACGTTCACGACCATATCCACTTCGTTTGCGCCGTTTTCAATGGCCTCGTTCGCCTCAAAGACCTTGGACTTCGTAGTCGTAGCGCCCAGAGGAAATCCTATCACCGTACACACCTTTACGCCGCTGCCGCGGAGTTCCTCGTAACATAATGGAACATAAGAAGGATTTACGCATACAGAACAAAAATGATATTCCCGTGCTTCCCGGCAGAGTTTTTTGATCTGTTCTTCGCTGGCATCCTGCTTCAGCAAAGTATGGTCGATCATCCCTGCTATATTCCCGGAAGATCCGCTCTGGGAAAAGGCTCCGCCAAGTCCTCCCTGGCTCCGAATACTGTTCAGAACCTCCGCTGTAATTTTGCTGACCAACTGTTCCATTTCCATAATTTACCCTCACTTTCCATTTGTATTAAATTTCTATCAGGTAAAATCCGGCAGAATATCCGGATATTACACGCTTTTGCTGATTTCAATAATTTTCCTGAATTTCTCAGGTTTCAGGCTTGCGCCTCCGATAAGGAATCCGTCCACATAGGGACATCCTCCGATTTCCTGTGCATTTTTCTCATTCACACTGCCTCCGTACAAAAGAGGAAGCTCACAGCCGAACATCTCCCGCATGGCCATTTTAAGGAAGCCGTGCGTCTCCTGGATTTCTTCCAGCGATGCGCTGACGCCTGTGCCAATTGCCCAGATTGGTTCGTAAGCGATCAGAACAGAATCCAGTTCCTTCCGCTCAAGCTCTCTCAGATCCAGAGCAATCTGCTCCGTTAGTTTCTTCTGCCACTGTCCGTTTCTTCTTTCTTCCAGGCTTTCCCCGATGCACAGCATTACCCGGAAGCCTGAACGAATTCCTTTTGCGACTTTCCTGCTGAGGGCCTCGTCTGTTTCATTATAGTAACTGCGTCTTTCGGAATGGCCTGCAAGAAGGCAGCTGCATCCCAGCTCCCGGATCATGGGGATTGAAATTTCTCCCGTATAGGCGCCGCTGTCTTCATAATGAAAATTCTGCGGGCCATAAAGAATTCCCCGTTTCCGCATTTCCGGCGCCAGCAGCGCAAGAGTCGTATACGGCGGAAAAATCAGAACATTCGTATCCACGGATCCCAGTTTTTCAAGAAACTCCCATCCTTCACGGACAGTCATGTTCATTTTCCAGTTGCCGGCCACGATCATCGGCTTTTTCAGATATTTTGTCACTACTTCATGAATGATCTGATCCAGATTAATTCCGTCCATAAGCAGCTCCTTTATCATTTGTTACATATGTTACTATATAATTATCATATGTTCTTATGTTTTAAGATTACCACACCAGGTCAAACCTGTCAACGATGGCAAAACATTTTTCTCTAATTTTCCTGAACTTTCTGCACCATTACAGCCTTTTGATAATCTTTGCAGGATTGCCTCCTGCAAGCACATTATCCGGAAGGTCCTTCGTTACCACAGCCCCTGCGGCAACAACCACATTATTTCCGATTTTTACGCCCGGACAAATCACCGCATTTCCTCCGATCCAGACATTGTCCCCGATTGTGACAGGCTTGGCGATAGCTAGTCTCTGGTTTCTGAGCTGTGCATCCACCGGGTGCCCCACGGAAAAAACAGAAACCTTCGGTCCCAGGAGACAATTTTTTCCAATTATGACGTCACACGCATCCATGATCGTACAGTCGTAATTCGCAAAAAAATTTTCTCCCACATGGATATGGTTTCCATGATCACAGGTAAACGGAGGATTAACAGCTACTTTTTCTCCTGTGCTGCCGAATAGTTCCTTAAGAATCCTGCTTTTCTCTTCTTCATCATATTTTTGCTCCATAAGCCTGTCGCAAAGGGCTCTTGCCCGGCGCACATGAACCAGGATTTCTTCCGAAAGGGAATCGTAATATTCTCCGTTTACCATTTTTTCATATTCTGTTTTCATAGTCCCTCCTTAGTCTACCGCCCACTTATCCAGCTTTCTCAAAAACGCCGCATCCTCTGTCACAACTTTTACCGGATGATCGTAATCAAGCGCCATAAGTCCCAGAATAGACTTCGCGTCCGCAATCTGATTTTCGTCCGTATGCACACCCACGTCGCTTCTGCACTTGCACGCAAGATTCATAAAATCCCTCAGATCATTTGCTTCTGTCAGTTTGATCAGTCGATACATAACCTGCCTCCTTCATGATTTTGAAATAAGGAAAGGCTGACCACAGCATATGGCCAGCCAGCATCCTTTCTTACCTTTTCCGCTGTTCCGGTTGCCCACAAATGTGTTTCTGTTTCACTGCTGAACAGCTCTGTTCATTTTTACTTCATTGCCGCAAAAGCAAGGCTGTCATCCACATAATCTGCCACGTTGCTGCTGTCAATAACGCCTGTTCCCGCATCAACGTATTCTTCATAATCCTCGCCGTTGAGAATCTGCAGAGTTGTATCAAGAGCAGTTCTGATCAGAGAACCGGGGTCATTCATGGTTGTAATAGAATATGTGCCGTCCTCAATTGCCATAACCGCTTCCATAAGCCCGTCTACGCCGCAGACTGCAACGCCTTCAATTCCCTGCTCCTGAAGAACCTGAGCTGCGCCGAGAGCCATGTCGTCGTTATGTCCGTATACAGCAACAATGTTGTCATTGCTCTGAAGAAGGTCCTGTGTAGCTGTAACAGCTTTGCTTCTGGTATAATCACAATATGCGGACTGTACCACTTCGAGACCCGGCGCCTCTGCGATGGCTGCCTCAAATCCGTCTCTTCTTGCCATCATAACGGTATCGCCTGCAGTTCCCTGGATTTCCAGAATCGTTCCCTCTGCCGCATCTTTTCCACCCAGAAGTTCAACAAGAGCTTCTCCTACCAGGCGTCCCATCTCTTCATTGTCACGTCCTACATAAGCGGTATAGCCTTCATTAATGTTACGGTCAACAGTAATTACAGGAATGCCGGCATTCGTACATGCCTCGATTGAAGGTGCAATTCCCTCTGCGTTGATTGGATTTACGATCAGAGCGTCAATGCCGCTGGTAATCATGTCGTTGATGTCATTGTTCTGTTTTGTAACATCATCGTCCGCGCTTACAACGGTAAGATCCACACCCAGTTCTTTTGCATACTCTTCCGCCACATCCTTCATGGATACATAGAAGGGTGACGCAAGCGTACACTGTGCAAAGCCAATCTTATAACTGGTGCCTGAACTTTCCGCAGTGTCCTCAGCCGCACTTACGGTCATTGCCATGGATGCCACCATAGCTGCTGCAGTCAATACTGCTACGATACCTTTTTTTCTCATCTTCGTTCCTCCTTAATAATGTTTTTTATCTGATAAGCGCTCATCTGCGCTTCATCATTCTTATTTTCTGGAATCAATGACACGATTCAGCAGCAGGGCGGCAATAATGATAATGCCCTTGGCAATCTGCTGATAGAAAGATGCCAGTCCTACAAGGTTAAAAATATTGGTAATAATCTGAAGAAGAAATACACCGCCGAAGGTACCGACAATAGATCCTATACCTCCCGAAAGGCTGGCGCCTCCTATAACGGAGGCCGCAATAGCGTTCAGTTCCATTCCGTCTCCGGCTGTGGGCTGTCCTGTAGCCAGCCACGACGCGGTAAGCACGCCGGCGAAAGCCGAAAGACAGGCGCAGATCACATAGGCAAGCGCATAATTCCTTGTAGTTTTGATACCGGAAAGCGTTGCCGCTTCACGGTTCCCGCCTATTGCGAACAGGCTGCGTCCGAAGGTCGTATATTTCAGCATCAGCGTAAACAGGACAGTGAGAAGGATCCAGATAATTCCGCTGACAGAAACTCTTCCGATAAATCCGCCTCCAATAAATTTGAAGCTGGCAGGAAGGCCGAACACCGGCACGCCTGCCGTCGTGAGAAGAGCCGCTCCTCTGGCAATTTCCATCATGGCCAGGGTGGCAATAAAATCCGGAAGGCCAAACCGGGCAATCAGAACGCCGGTGATAAGTCCCAGAACCGCTCCCAGAACAACACCCGCAATAATCGATATCACGATCGGTATACCCGCACTCACCATAATAGAGGAAATCATTCCGGCAAAAGCCGCCACTGAGCCAACAGACAAGTCAATTCCTCCCAGTATAATGACGATCGTCATGCCTATCGCCACAATTCCGGGAATAGATGCCTGCTGCAGCAGATTCAGAAGATTTCCCAGAGTCAGGAAATTCGGCGATAAGATGGACGAAATGACCACAAATACAATCAGCAGTACAAGTAAATTATATTTCTTCAGCAAGTCTCCTATTTTCAACGGTTCTTTCCTCATGATTCGTTCCTCCCTGTAACAGAAACCTGTAAAATTTTATCCGCATCGAAGTTTTCTTTTGACGAAGACATGATCTGCTTTCCGTCAAACATTACGATAATGTTGTCGCAGACACGAAGAAGCTCGTCCAGCTCCGACGAAACGACGATCATACTTTTTCCCTCCTGGGACAGATTATGAATAATCTTGTATATCTCCTCTTTTACCATCACATCGATGCCCTGTGTCGGTTCATCAATCAGCAGAATGTCGCAGTCCCGGAACAGCCATTTGGCAATAATTACTTTCTGCTGATTCCCGCCAGAGAGGTTCTGGATAATCGTATTGATGGAAGGCGTTTTTATATTCAGGCTTTTCTTATATTTTTCACATGTTTCCTGGATGATTTTATAATTTACGATTTTATTTTTTTTGCATTTGTCAAGGGCGACCATGGTCATATTCTCCCAGACCGGAAGAATCTGAACCAGTCCCTGCGTTTTTCTGTTTTCAGGGATCAGTCCGATTCCATTGGCAATGGCTTCTCCTGTATGCCGGAAATGGACAGGCTTGCCGTGCAGCCGGATCTCACCCTCGCTGAAAGGATCCGCGCCGAAAATCGAACGGACAACTTCTGTGCGGCCGGCTCCCACCAGGCCGTACAGGCCGAGCACCTCCCCCTTATGAAGATCGAAGGAGATATTGCTGACCTTCGCATTGCAGAGATTTTTCACCTCCAGCACCTTCTCTTCATTCAGAGGTTTGGCTTCCACATAGGTTTTCTGGCTGCTGACCTTCGCTCCGGTCATATATTCCACCAGATCGTCCTCATTAATCTCACTTGTATTGCGGCAGGCAACAAATTTTCCGTCCCTGAGAATTGTAATCCTGTCTCCCACAATAAACAGTTCCTCCAGATGGTGCGAGATGTAGATCAAAGTGATTCCCTTTTCCTTCAGTTCTTTGATCAGGCGTATTAAGGTCTCGAACTCACGCTTCGACAAAGTGGACGACGGTTCATCCATGACGATCAGCTTCGCATTGCCAGCAAGCGCTTTCATAATCTCGGTCATCTGTCTCTGCCCGATGTTCAGATCGCTGACCTTTGCACGGACGTCAATTTTCATATTCATCTCATCAGCGATTTCCTGTGTTTTCCGGTAAACTTCCTTCCAGTCCACAGTGCCGAGTTTCGTCTTCGGGTAATTGTTTATGTATACGTTTTCGCCTACTGTCAGTTCATTCACCAGAGACAGCTCCTGATAAATAACAGCAATTCCTTTTTTCTTGCGTTCCAGGGTTCCATGGGGCTTTAGTTTTTCTCCGTCAAAGATAATCTCTCCCCCGTCCTCCACATAAGCACCGGAAAGAACCTTCATCAGTGTTGATTTGCCGGCTCCGTTCGCGCCGATCAGACAGTGCACTTCCCCTCTTCTGACAGAAAAATCCACCTGGTCGAGTGCCTTTACACCTGGAAAAAGCTTTTCAATCTTCCGCATCTCCAGAATGTTATCCTGTTCCTGCACGCTCTCATCCTCCTTTTCCTGTTATTGATGCATAAAATCCTTCAGATTCTCATACAGTTCCAGATATTTTCTAAAGTAAGGCAGATAAGCCTGATGTTTTTCCATATCCGGACGAATGATCTTCGCAGGGATTACCATCTGCTCCGCCGCTTCCTGAAAGCTTCCATAGCAGCGTCCGCGGGAAGCGGACACTACACAGCAGCCCAGAGCGCCGGCCTGGCTGTTGCGGTTGACCGTAATCGGTTTCCCTGTAACATCGGATATCATCTGCATCCATTTCGCGTCTTTCGTCACGCCGCCGCAGGCAGTAATCATATCCACCATATATCCGTATTTCTCATAGTTGGAAATAATATTGTATGTTCCATAAGAAACTGCCTCGAGGATGGCTCTGTATATATGTTCCCATGTATGTTTCACATTCAGGCCGAAAATCACGCCTTTTGCGGAAGCGTCCTTGTACGGAGTGCGGTTCCCCTGGAAGAAATCCAGAACAGTCACTCCGTCTGCTCCGATGGGGATCCTGTCCGGAATATCAAGAAGCCTTGCGTATGGATTTCCGTTTTCCTCCGGAATATGAAAATTCTGGCGGAACCAGTTCACCAGACCGGAAGCGGAAATCTGTCCTCCCTCCAGAAGCCACATATGATCCAGCACCGCGCTGTCATATGGTCCCCAGATTCCCGGCATATCCGGTTTTTCCTCTGAGAGGCACAGATGCACAAAACTGGTTCCCATAATGATTCCGACTTTTCCGGGCCGCAGCACATCCAGTCCGAACATTGCCATATGGGCGTCAATTCCGCCCTGCACCACCTCCATGTCTCTGGAAAATCCATATTTCTCGCACAGTTCCGGGCGAATAAAGCCCACTCTCTCTCCGATTTTATCTACTCTTGTAACCAGCTTTTCCTCATAATCCTCAAACCCGATCTGTTCAAAAAAATCCCTCTGATATCCGCCCAGGGAAGAAACGTAATTCCATTTGCAGGTAGTATTGCAGATGGAGCTTGACCATTCCCCGCACAGCTGATAATTGATCCAGTCCAGCTGCTCAACAATCTTATAGCAGGAATTATAAATTTCCGGCTCATGATGCTTCAGCCAGAGAGCCTTCGGGATCATCCACTCAAATGAAGTCTCCTTCCCGCAGTAATCCAGAACAGGATGATGCGTACTGTTGATTGCATCCATCTCCTCCCTGGAGCGGGCGTCCATCCACATCAGTGCATTGCGCATAGGATTACCTTCGTTATCTACAGGAAATGCAGTGGAAGATGTGGCACATACACAGCAGGCCTTGATACGGCACATTTTCTCGCGTCCCAATAATGTCTCCATTTTTTCCATAATTGCCGATATTGCATTCCACCAGTCAGCCGGATTCTGCTCCGCCCAGCCGACCTCAGGGAAAACAGTATCCCACTTTTCTTCCTGCTCAAAAAGCAGATTCCCTTTTTTGTCACTGACCGCAATCCGAACTCCCTGAGTTCCGGTGTCAATACCCATAAAATATGACTCCATATATAGCCTCCCTGTTTACAGCCACCACATCAGATCATTTCTTTCTCCCTTTTCTTCAGGAACATATGTTACTCATCTAATATCATTTGTTTATAAGTGAATGTTACTATAAACTCCAACAATTGTCAATCATCATTTGTTTTTTTGCACAATTTTTTGTATGAATTTTTGTTTTTCTTCCGTAATCTGTTCTCATTTATTGGATTTTATTTTTCATATACCAGGAAAATCTACATTTTATTTCGCATTTTTCATCTGTTTTTTGTTTATTTTTTCACAATGGCACATTCCCGGAACTGCTTCATCAGAAATTCATAAATTTGCTTTTATTCCCGCTTTTCACTTTCCGGGAATCCTTGCGGCTTATAGGGATGTATGATATAATGCTTTTTGAAAAAAAGGAAAGAGTAATGAACTATGACAGATTATAAACGAACGGAGCTCCTCGTAAAGGTGGCCAAACTGTATTACGAAGACGACTTCAGCCAGGAAATGATCGCACAGAAGCTGGGACTGTCCCGTCCTTATATTTCAAAACTTCTTAACGAGGCAAAAGAAAAGGGGATTGTGAGAGTGCAGGTGATAGATCCTCTGAGTACGGAAACACCCCTTGAACAGAAAATAAGAGAACATTTTTCCCTGGAAAAGGTAAAGATCGTTCCTACGGCAGAAGGGCCCTCTTCTCTGTCCCGGCTTGGGCTTGAGGCCGCCAGGTTTCTGGATACCATACTCCAGAACAATGACGTCATCGGCCTCTCCTGGGGCGCAACGATCCATGCCTGTTCCCAGGCTCTTCTGCAGAGAAATGATCTGAAAAATATTGTCGCCGTACAGCTGTGCGGCGGACTAAGCACCATCAATAAAAATATATATGCAACTGAAATCCTGAACAACTTTTCCGTTTCTCTCGGGAGTATGTCTTATTCTCTCCCGCTTCCTGCTGTCATGGATTCCAAACGTATGAAGGATGTTGTACAGAAAGACCATAATATCGCAAAAATCATGCAGTATGGCTACGATTCCAATATTGCGCTGATTACCACCGGAGCTTTTGGTCAGAAAAGCGCGCTTGTGCATGCCGGCTATATCAGCCATAATGAAATGAAGCTTTTGGCAGAGCGGGGAGCTGTGGGCGATATCTGTTCCCATCTGATTGACATTCACGGCAACATCTGTGATCCGGAGCTGGACGAACGCACCGTAGCCGTTTCTCTTGATGAACTCAAAAAGAAAAGGTACCGCATCTGTGTGGCTCAGGGACTCAGCAAAGCGGATTCCATGCTGGGCGCTCTCAACGGAGGCATCGTCAATGTTCTGATCACCAACGAAGAAACCGCGGATCTGATATTAAGGCAGGATGATTATATGAATCCATAAAAGAAGGCGCTGCCCCAGGACAACGCCTTCTTTTTTCTTTTCTCAGCACGATCAGGCCGGTGCTGCTATTTTGCGTAATATGCGTCCATGAAGACCTTCTGAACATCCACAACTGTGGCCTCCTTTGGGTTCTCCGGCATTCCTGTGTCTTCCAGTGCATGTAGAGAAAGCGTCAGTACGTCTCCAGGCTTAAATGCTGTTTCGGACAATTTCGGAATTTTCAGCCTCCGTGCCATTCCCTCGATATATGCGATCGCCGCATTGGCCGCCTGATCCGCCGTCATTCTGGACGTATCGATTCCAAGGGCTTTCGCAATATCTGCATAACGTTTCTTGCAGGCGGAAGTATTATACCGCATGACATGGGTCAGAAGTATCGCATTTGCCACTCCATGGGGAGTATTGTAAAATCCCCCAAGCTGATGGGCCATTGCATGAACCATTCCGAGCCCGGCGTTGGAAAACGCCAGTCCCGCCATATATTCCGCCCAGCACATATCCGTGCGCGCTTCAATATTATGTCCGTCCTGATACGCTTTTTCCAAAGATTTTCCTACTAGGGCAATCGCCTCCAAAGCGATGCCGTCTGTAAACGGGAAATGGGATTTTGCCACATATGCTTCAATTGCATGGGTAAGTGCATCCATACCCGTTGCCGCAGTGAGGGCAGGCGGCATGTCCACCATCAGTTCCGGATCATTGACCGCCAGATAAGAAAGGCAGTTGGCGTCTACCATGAGCATTTTGCTTTTTTTCACCTCGTCCGTGACTACATAAGCTCTGGTTACTTCTGAGCCGGTTCCGGCAGTCGTATTAACGGCAATCAGAGGAGCGCCAGTTCTTTTCGACTTGTCAAGGCCGTTATAATCTTCAATATTTCCGCCGTTTTTTGCCAGAATACTGACCGCCTTGGCAACATCAAGAGGCGATCCTCCCCCGATTCCGATCAGATAATCGCAGTTTTCTCTGTCGTACACAGATTTCGCCTCATTTACAATAGATACTGTCGGATTCGGCTTCACACCGGTATAGACCGCATAGCTTTTTCCTGCATGTTCCAGTACGTCTGTTACCTTTTTTGCGGTGCCGATTTTCATAAGTCCCTCGTCTGTCACAATCAGCGCCTTTTGTGCGGAGAGCCGATCGATATAGCGAGGTATTTGGTTAAGACAGCCCTTTCCGATCATCGTATGGGCCGGCTGGTATAGTTCCCGGTAACTCATAGCTAATTCCCTCCATACTTTTATTATATGAACTTTTGATACCTTAATTATAACTTATGTTCCTGTACAAAGAATATCACAGTCAAAAAAAGAAGTCAATAATCAGCACAATCCGCCATTGAAGCGCAATTTTTGCAGCCGCCTGCTTCATTAACATTCTGAGGCTGTGCTCCATATAATATTGTGTGGACGAATTTTACCAATCTCCACATAATATTATTGGTTACGTGCCGGGCACGGAAAGGAGCTTTTTATGAACGATGCCTTTGAACATGACATAGATAAAAAAGAATGTTCTGCCGTAGGCTGTCAGACTGTCGATGTCTGCATTCCTGTCACTGTCAAACCTTTCGGCAGCGTCGGAAATGTAAAAACGCATTGTGAAGGCAAGCCGGTCATCACTCACGGGTGCGGTCATTGTCCCGGAACCCCGAACGGCGTATGCGAATTTACCATCAGCCAGAGACTGCAGGTTGAAGTTCCGGTTATTTTCGGAGCCAGAGCAGAAGTCGGAGATGCTCATGTTAACTGCGGCTATAAAAAACAGGAGGAGGCGCAGGCAAACGTCCAGACAGAAGAATAATGGAAAAGCCTGAAACTGAAAAGTAATGGTAGTGTAAAAAACTTTGTGGCTTTGGTAAAAAATGGCTCCTTTTTGGTAAGAATTACAGATATGACAATTCTTATCGAAAAGGAGTTTATTTATGGCAGTAGCAAAAGACCAAATCCGACAGATTA
>DWYN01000165.1 GCA_019118645.1 Candidatus Blautia excrementipullorum
GAAAAGGGATAAACTGGAAAAGGTTCTCGGACGGGAACCTACAGTTGCGGAACTGTCGGAGGCTATGGGAGTTCCGCCTGAGGAGCTGACGGTGATTATGGAAGCGGGGGCGGAGGTGGAATCTCTTTATCGTCCTGTTTACCAGGGAGAAGGAACAGAAATATCGCTGATAGACAAGCTTCCGGAGAAAGAGGACCGCCAGGAACATCTTCTGAACAAGATTTTTCTGGAAGAAATCCTCAGGAAACTGGAGCCCCGGGAGCGTCAGCTGATATATATGAGGTATTTTCAGGATATGACCCAGACAGAGATTGCCGGCCGCCTGGGGATCTCCCAGGTACAGGTGTCCAGGATGGAAAAAAGGATACTGAAAAGGCTGAAAGCATTTCAGGACGGGCGCTGACGGGGATTCTTAGCCTGCGCATCTTCTCTGTTCCGATCCTCAATGATAGTGGCGTTTACGTCATCCTCATAGTTCCGCATCTGTACCTGCATTGGAGTGGGATCGGAAGTGATTTTCATGTGGCCGAAATGGTTAAAGAAAAACAGTACGCCCAGTCCGAGACCAATGGAGTAGCATATTTCCAGAATGGTAAAGCCGCCGGAGGCTTTTCCTGTCACCTGGGTATAAATCCGGGAAAAAAGAGAAGCGACATCGGCGTCCGTATTAAAAGTCATTATAGAAAATCCTGCCCCGAAGAAAGAAGCGAGAGAGACAAATCCTACTTTCAGAAAATGAAAAAAAATATGCCGGGGCGCCGCTTTTTCATAAGTCAGAATGAAGTCGATCTCCCCCAGAGGCGTGATCTCGAGATCCGGCTGCTTCTGACGGATCAGATCCACAAGATCCATGACAGACATTACATAACGGCCGGGTCTGTCAGGATCCAGATGAATTACAGGAAGAACCCGGAGACGGTTCAGAAGCTTGGGGTTTGTGCAGGACATTCTTGCGATGTCCTGCAGATACACGTGAGGGTGGTGAATCTCTATATTTGCATCCAGTTGAAGGTATAATGTATCGCTCATGGCAAAGGATCCTTTCCACTTATTATTGTTTCATTTTAGGACGGAAAATAAGGCTGGCCAGATAAGAAAAAATGAGAGCTGCAGACACGCCTACCGCACATGCGCTGAAACCGCCGGTAAACAATCCGAGAATTCCCTTTTCATTGATGGCTTCTTTCATGCCTGTCCAGAGAACATTGCCGAAACCCAGCAGAGGAACGGAGGCTCCGGCTCCGGCATAATCTATTAGTGGCTGGTAGAGACCGGCCGCACTGAGAACAACGCCGGAGCAAACGAGAAGCACCATAATTCTTCCGGGCAGAAGTTTTGTTTTGTCCAGAAGTATCTGAACCAGGGCACAGATAAGGCCGCCAACCCAAAATGCGTTAAGATAATCCATGTTTTTGTCCTCCTTAAGATTTGCCTGACAGATGAGCTGCTGAGGCCGGGCTGTTTTTGGGGGGAACTATGCTGTGTTCAAGAACAATTCCATGCGCAATGCCCGGAACAGAGGCTCCTTCATTGTAGCTTACCTTGGAGAGCATTGCGCCGGTTGGAACGAAAAGAACTCTCTTCCAGTTTCCGGCCGCAATCTCCGGCAGTATATGGGCGGCGAGAACTGCGGCGGCACATCCGCAGCCGCTGCCGCCGGAATGTGTGTCCTGGGTCTTGTTGTCATAGATCAGAAGCCCGCAGTCCTGGTGAACTTCTCTGATATCGAAGCCCTCTTCAGACGTCAAGTCAAAAAGAATTTTCTGGCCGATTTCGCCCAGATCTCCGGTGATGACGGCATCATAGTCTTGTGCAGTCCTGCCGAAATCCCGGAAATTCCGGCAGATGGTATCGCAGGCGGCGGGAGCCATGCATCCGCCCATATTCAAAGAGTCACGAAATCCGAAGTCCACGATCCTGCCGGTAGTGATTCCGGTGATAACTGCGCATCCCTTCTGCCCGCCGAAGTTGTTTTTCGGAGCGGCCGGACCGATGACACAGGCGCCGCTTCCGGTAACAGTCCAGGTGGCGGACAGAGGCCGCTGGCTGCCGTAGCCGAGGGGATACCGGAATTCTTTTTCCGCGGTGGCGAAATGACTGGAAGTGGCGCAAAGAATATGAGATCCGTAACCGGCCGCAGCGCACATGGAGCCCAGAGAAAGCGACTCTCCCATTGTGGAACAGGCGCCGTAGAGTCCGTAATAAGGAAGGCCCATTTCAGCTATTCCGAAGGAGGAGGCGATAGTCTGGGCCAGAAGATCTCCGGCGAATACCATGCGGATATCCTGAATGGCCAGCCCTGCTTTTTCTATGGCGAGCGAGGCGGTTTCTTTCTGCATGGAACTTTCTGCCTCCTCCCAGGTATCCATACCAAACAGAGAATCCTGACAGATTCTGTCGAATTTGTCCTTCAGCGGTCCTTCGCCCTCTTTTTGTCCTACAACAGAAGCTGCGCTTTCTATATAAACAGGGCGGCTGAAAGAAATGCTGGATGTACCAAGAAGATTTCCGGGTTTCATACTGTCACCTCCAGAAGTTTCAAAATATAGTAAATAATGCCGATTCCCCAGGAACTTAAAATTCCATAGAGAATGACAGGACCGGCAATTGTGAATATTTTACATCCGATTCCGAAGACCTGCCCTTCCGAATGAAATTCAATAGCAGAGGCGGCCACGGAATTTGCGAAGCCGGTAATGGGAACAAGCCCTCCTGCGCCTCCGAATTTTCCGATTTTGGAATAAATATTTAAACCGGTAAGAAGAACGCTCAAAAAAATCAGAATCAGAGAGCACCAGTTTCCGGCGGTCTCTGCATCGGCGCCAAGATTTTTTGCGGTGTTTAAAATCCATTGCCCGGCAACACATATCAGCCCGCCGGTTAAAAAAGCTTTTGCCATATTTGCCGGAAGACTGTGGGTGGGAGTAATGCTTTTTACATATTGTTCATATTCTTTTTGTTTTTTCTGATGTTCGTTAACTGCCATAATTGATTCCCTTTCTTGTTAAACTTAAATTGCCGTACTTTTTCTTTTGACAACACCGCGGTTTATACATATAATGAATGGGGCCCGGATATTCGGGAAACGGTTTTCAGAAAAAGCAGGATTATCTGATGATCTCCGAAGAGGAGAGACCTTACGCTATATAAAAATAATACAAAAGAGATCCGATACATTTGCCGGCGGCAATGCAGATGATGATAATTGGGAGCCCCTGGGTGAGGCGGATGCGGCGGGCAAAAATCGGAAACATGTCAGCTACTTCTGCGAGAGCAAGAATCCAGCTCCCGAGAAAGAAGCCGGAAAAAATGCCGAAAACAGCCAGGAAGGGGAAACCCAGAGGAATGGGAAAACGGAACAGGCTGTAAAGGTTTCCGAAAACAATCCCCAAAAGAGCAGCATCCTCATATAAGAGAACCTGATCTCCCGTATGCGTGATTCCTGCATGTCGGGGAATGATGGAGAGCCCGATCAGAAGACCGGCTACGCCGCTGGCGATTACAATGCCGGAACAGAGCCCGAGAAAACCCAGAAATATTTGCTGCCACATGGGAAATCCTCCTTTCATTGCTGGTTATTATGCGGGAAAAATCAGGAAAAAATACATGAAATCTTAAAAAAATATGAAAACCTGTACTTTTCTTTCTGCGGATAGTATAATAAAAAATAGACTTATTTAAAAAATTCAAGAACAGTATACTATTGTGCAGGAGGTTTGCGTATGTATGACGCATATTCCCGGATGGAGTTGTTATTGGGACAGGCCGGTGTGGATCGCCTGGGAAGAGCAAAAATTGCCGTATTCGGACTTGGAGGAGCGGGCTCGTACGCTGTGGAGGCCCTGGCCCGCTGCGGAGTAGGAAGCCTTACCCTGGTAGATCATGAAGTCGTGTCTTCTACCAACATCAACAGGCAGCTGTTTGCCCTTCAGTCCACCATTGGGAGAAAAAAAGTTCAGATTGCAAAAGAGAGAATCAGAGATATTGACGAAAACATTTTGGTACATACATATGAAACCTTCTATAACGAAGATACAGCTGGAATGTTTGATCTGAGAATGTATGACTATATTGTGGATACAATTGATACCATACCATCAAAAATCCTTTTGATTCAGCAGGCTAAAGCCAGCCATACGCCGATTATTTCCTGCCTGGCCACAGGCGGAAGGATGAATCCGTCCAGATTTGAGATTACAGACATTTCCAAAACAAGTGTGTGTCCTGTGGCAAAGGTTATGCGGACAGAACTGAGGAAACGCGGAATCCGCAAGGTGAAGGTATTGTATTCCAGAGAGAGGCCGCACAGACTGCTGGATCTGCGTGGGAAAAGAGACTCCGGAGATACCCCTTCGGCAGGAAGCATCGCCTTTGTGCCCAGTGTGGCGGGAATGCTGATTGCAGGGGAGGTAGTAAGAGATCTCCTGGCAGAAAATTCAAAAAAACAGATATTCCAGAAACAGGATGTATGAAGCAGGGGGATTTTCTGCATAAATTAAAATGGAAAGATAGAGGACGAAAATCTGTGAAAGAAGAAATCAGACAGAAATTTTGCGAGTTACTTGGAAGAGAAAGAGTGTTGTTCGAAGAACCCATGAGCCGCCATACCACTTTCCGTATCGGCGGTCCGGCGGAGGTGTTTCTGATGCCGGAATCCTATGGACAGATTCAGAAAGCTCTGAAACTTTGCCGGGAAGAAGAGATTCCTTTTTTTGTTCTGGGAAATGGAAGCAACCTTCTGGTAAGCGATTCCGGATACCGGGGCGTGATCATCCAGATGGACCGGAATATGGGTGAGATTTGTCTGGAAGGAAAGGAGATTCGTGCATGTGCGGGAGCTCTTCTGTCTTCTGTTGCCGCAGCTGCAAAGAAAGCTTCTCTGACCGGATTTGAATTTGCCGGGGGCATTCCGGGAACGCTTGGCGGAGCGGTGATGATGAATGCCGGAGCTTACGGCGGAGAAATGAAAGACGTTTTGAAAGAAGTTACGGTAATGACCGAAGAGGGAGATATCCGTGTCCTTCCGGCTGAGAAACTGGAAATGGGATATCGGACAAGTATTATAAAGACTGCGGGATATATTGTTCTTGAGGCGGTAATTTCGCTGGATCATGGTCGGGAGGAAGAAATCCAGGCAAAGATGAAGGAGCTCACGGACCGAAGGATCGAGAAGCAGCCTTTGGAATTTCCAAGTGCAGGGAGCACATTTAAGCGTCCGGAAGGATATTTTGCAGGAAAGCTGATTATGGACAGCGGACTCGCCGGATATCAGATCGGAGGCGCGCAGGTCTCCGAAAAGCACTGCGGGTTTGTGATCAATACAGGCGGAGCCACTGCCGGCGATGTCAGAGCGCTGATGGATTATGTGATCAGCACAGTAAAAGAAAAGTTCGGCGTAACGCTGGAACCGGAAGTGAGATTTTTGGGGGATTTTAACAGGAGATAAAGTATGCGGCTTGTAATTGTAACCGGATTGTCGGGAGCGGGAAAGACAACTGCTTTAAAAATGCTGGAGGATGCGCGATATTTCTGCGTGGACAACCTTCCGATTCCGCTGATGGGAAAGTTTGTTTCGCTGATGTCGGGAACGCAGGGCGAGGAAGTGCAGAATGCGGCTATCGGCATTGACGCCAGAAGCGGACGCGCGCTGGATGAACTGGAAGTGGAACTGGATAAGCTGAGCCAGTCGGGGCAGAAGTATGAAATTCTGTTTCTGGACGCAGATGACCGGGTTCTCGTAAAGAGGTATAAAGAATCCAGAAGAAGTCATCCTCTGGCAATGTCGGGAAGGGTGGACGACGGAATCCGCCAGGAGCGAAAAAAAATGGAGTTCCTGAAGGAAAGGGCGGATTATATCATTGACACTACCCATCTGCTCACCAGGGAGCTGCGCAAAGAAATAGACAGGATTTTCGTCGACAACGGGAAATTTCGGAACATGGTTATTTCCGTACTTTCCTTCGGCTTTAAGTATGGAATTCCGGAGGATGCAGATCTTGTCTTCGACGTTCGATTTCTTCCAAATCCTTACTATGTGGACGAGCTTCGGCCCCATACGGGAATGGATGAGGATGTGTACCGGTATGTGATGGAAAATCAGGTGGCAAGAGAGTTTGCCGCGAAGCTGGAGGATATGGTAAAGTTTCTGATTCCCAATTATGTCAAGGAAGGGAAAACAAGCCTCGTGATTGCCATAGGCTGTACGGGAGGAAAACACCGTTCGGTGACTCTTGCCAGAGTGCTGTACGACAGACTGCTGGAGACGAGAGAGTATGGAATACGCCTGGAACACAGGGACATCGGGAAGGATGCTTTGCTGAAAAAGTGATTTGAGGAAAAAAGAGAACAGGAGAGGAATGGGAATTGTCTTTTTCGGGAATGGTGAAGGAAGAGCTTTCCAAGCAGATCAGCACAGCGAGACATTGTAATATAGCAGAAACCACGGCCCTTTTAAGCGCCTGCGGAAAAATTACGGCTGACGGAACACTGCGGATGCAGACAGAAAATTCGGCGGTTATAAGAAAATACTTTACATTGCTGAAAAAAACATTTAATATAGAGACAGAAATTGCCGTCCGTGAAAGCCGTCAGATGAAGAAGGGGCATGTGTATTTTGTTGAACTGAAAGAGGACAGACAGATTCATGCACTGCTTCTTGGGACGAAGCTTTCTGTGGACAGAGCGGACGGAGAGACGCTTTACCTGGAGAACAGTCTGATTACTCAGCAGACCTGCTGCAAGAGAGCGTTCATCCGCGGGGCTTTTCTTGCATCCGGCTCTATGAGCGACCCGGAAAAGGCATACCATTTCGAGATCGTATGTCCGGATGAAGGAAAGGCAGGGCAGTTGCAGAAGCTGATTCGCAGTTTTCATATTGACGCCAAGGTTGTACAGCGCAAGAAATCACATGTGGTCTATGTGAAGGAAGGCGCGCAGATTGTGGATATGCTGGCCGTCATGGAGGCGAACGTTGCGCTGATGAATCTGGAAAATATCCGGATTGTAAAAGAGATGCGCAATTCCGTAAATCGAAAAGTAAACTGTGAAATGGCAAATATTAATAAAACGGTAAATGCGGCAGTAAAGCAGATTGAGGACATAAAATTAATCGAAAGCAAAATGGGTTTTCATAACCTGAATGAAGGTCTTGCAGAAATCGCTGAGCTGCGGCTGCAGTATCCGGAAGCTACACTAAAAGAATTAGGTATGATGTTAAACCCGCAGGTGGGGAAGTCGGGAGTGAATCACCGTCTGAGAAAGCTCAGCAGCATTGCTGATGAGCTGCGGGCAAACAAGGAGGAGTTATTATGATTAAAAAACCAATCACCATTCAGTTGTCTACCGGTTTGGAGGCGCGCCCGGTTGCGCAGCTGGTACAGGTGGCTAGCCAGTTTAACAGTGAGATTTATGTGGAAATTGGACAGAAGAAGGTTAATGCGAAGAGTATAATGGGCATGATGACCCTTGGACTGGATTCCGGTGAACAGATCACCCTTTCTGCCAACGGAGAGGATGAGGAAGCCGCAATGTCCAGTATAGAGAAATATTTAAGCAATCAGTAAGAGAATAACAGTGGCTGATCATAAAAGCATTGCCTGGAAAGAAGACCAATTCCGGAGCAGTGCTTTTTATTTCTGCATTGTTTTCGATTCCGGCGAATGGCGGAATGGATAAATTTTCTTTCTTATATAGATGTACAGATTATAAGTTGACCGAAGGAAAAAAACAGGGTATAATGAGAACACTGAACGAAATACAACCACCACAAAAACAGAAGTGAGGGATACTGCAATGTCAAAATTTTTGAAGTTTATTGTACATTTTGTGATTGTATGTACAATTATACTGGTGCTGGCTTTGGCGATTCCGCCGTTTTTCGGAATTACAACAGTAATTGTCGACAGCTCGGAGGAGGCGACGAATCTTCCGCTGGGTTCTGTTACATATGCAATTCCTACAAGGACTGAGGATCTGGCTCCCGGAGCTCCGATTCTGGTAGAGGATGAGGGAAAGACATACCGATATAATTTCATGAGCATAGACACAGAAAATAATATCGGAACAGTAACAGATCCGAATTCATCCAATTCGGAATATATTGTTGTTTCGATAAAAAACTGGGCTCCCAGAGTCGTAGTAACAGTCGGCCTGATCGGTTACCTTCTTGTGGCAACAGAGAGCATTGAGGGACTGATTGTGCTTGGACTGGTGATTCTTTTCCTGATCATCCTCTATGTAATAGCGGAGCTCTGCAGGAAAGATAAGGAAACGCTGGATGAATATGAAGACTTCCGCGGGGACCGCAGACATGTAAAGACAAAGAAAGAGCTGAAAATGGAAGAAAAAGCCAGAGAGAAGCGAATGCAGCAGGAGGACCGAGAGCTTCTTTACGGCGAAAAAGCCCGGATAAAACAGGCGAAAAAAGAAGAAAAAGAAAGACGGAAGAAAATCCGTACAGGCGGGTTTGTAGATGAAATTTACGAGGACGACCTGGACGAAGGCGCAGATGATGTTCAGCGGGTGAGAAGAAGACCGTCTGGCGGCCAGGAAAATGTTCAGGCAGCCACAAGTGAGGCTCACGAACTTCTGAAAAAGGAGATCGCTGCCGCTACCGCAGAGGAGGCGGCCGCAGAAGCGCCTGACAACATGACAGAGGAACTTCCGAGTTTCCGGGAGCTGCAGGCGGAAAGACACAGAATGCAGCAGGAGGAAGAAGACTGGGAAGAGGAAGAGCCTGTTGAAATCAAAAAGATGGCAATGCCGATGTGGTCCGCAGCCCAGCTTGCGGAAAAGGCCAGAAGAGCCGGAGATACTCCTGATATTGTGCGGGATTCTATCACGAAAGTGACACTCTTCGACTATTCGGACATTATTGGCACAGATGATGAAGAAATTGAAGAATAAAAGAGGAATGCAGAGGGGGTGAAGATTCATCTCCTCTGTTTCTTTTTGCAGGCTGAATATTTCTGTGGGGAGGGGGGAGGAAAGAAACTGTTCTGCGCCCCCCCCTCCGCCGGGCTGTTCTGGCCAACTTCGCCCAATCTGAAAAATGTATGGGAAAAAATACAAAAAAAATAAAAAAACACTTGCATAAAAAGAAATCCTTGTGTATACTAATATCTGCTGTGACATGATAGCTGTGAAGCGCGAGGTTGCTGCCGCGATGGCAGGTTTTCCGTGGAGCGAATGTCAAGTTAGGAAACTGACGACAAGTCACTGTACAAGTTCAGAAACCATCTTGGGATGGGCGTGTGAAAAGATGTCTCAGGACACACACGGAGATGTGTACAGTCGCCGCTTGTCGTACTGCATAATTGAGTACGAATAGGAGGAGACTTTTTTTATGGCAAATCAGGTAATGAGAATCACATTAAAGGCTTACGATC
>DWYN01000166.1 GCA_019118645.1 Candidatus Blautia excrementipullorum
TTTTTCTCCTGTAAAGCCCTGGATCCGGAATGGGGGATCATGGAATCACAGGAAGCCTTCGGCTCCACAAAGAAGGCCATGCTTTCTTCCGGAAGGAGAAAGATTCTGGTGGTTGACAGTACAAAGTTTGACCAGACCGCTTTTTCCGTGGCAGGAAAACTGCGGGATGTAGATGTGGTTATCACAGACAGGAAACCGTCGGAAAGATGGCTGGCCCGTTTTACCGACGAAGGTATTGAATGCCGGTATCCTGAAGTATAGCTGCAGAAAAGGAGCAACAGATATGAAAACCTTTGAAATGAAGACAGTCATTCATTTTGGAGACAACGCGCTGGACCGTCTGGCAGAGATTCCCTATAAGAGAGTCCTGATCATTACCGATCCCTTTGTTGTACAGAGCAAGATGATCGACTTGATAACAGCGCCTCTGGAAAAAGGCAGGAAGGAATATGATATTTTCCACAATGTTGTTCCGGATGCGCCGGTAGATAAGATTGCGGACGGAGTGAAGAAATTTTTGAGCTACCAGCCGGAAGTGGTTGTAGCCGTAGGCGGGGGTTCAGCCATCGATTCCTCCAAAGCGATCCGCGAGTTTGCGCTGAAGATCAATCATTATGCGGACGTTGGGCTGATCGCCATACCTACTACAAGCGGCACAGGCTCAGAGGTTACTTCTTTTGCAGTGGTAAACGACACAGACGCAAAGGTGAAATATCCTCTCGTTTCTGACAGCCTTACAGCAGACGAAGCGATCCTTGACGCTGAGCTGGTAAAAAGTGTTCCTCCGGCAATCACCGCCGACACAGGAATGGACGTATTTACCCATGCGCTGGAATCCTATGTAAGTATTGATCACAATGAATTTTCTTCCGCTCTGGCGGAAAAATCCATTGAAATCTGCGGAGTATTCCTTTTAAGAGCGTACCTGGACGGAAATGATATGCATGCCCGTCAGAAAATGCATGTGGCCTCCTGTCTTGCGGGACTTTCCTTTAATACGGCGGGGCTGGGAATCACCCACAGTATGGCCCACCAGTTGGGCGCGATGTTCCACATACCTCATGGAAGGGCGAACGCCATGCTGCTTCCCCACATTGTGGAATTTAACGCAAACATCAACAAGCACAGCAGGAGCCAGAAAGAATATCTCCCGGCAGTGAAGCGGTATGCAAACATTGCCCATATTCTGGGGCTCAGCAATTATAATAAAGTAATGAGTGTCCGGTCTCTTGTGAACTGGATCCAGTTTATGCAGAAGGAAATGAATATTCCTCTGACAATCCAGGAAATCGGAACTATTACACCAGACGCATATTTTGCGGCGGTGGAGAAAATGGCGGAGGCGGCGCTGGCAGATACCTGTACGGCAACCAACCCAAGAGTACCCACAAAAGAAGATATCATAAAGATCTATACGAAATTATGGTCCTTCTGAGCTGAGAATATGCAGCAGACTTTTCCTGGAAGGTAAATACTATGAAAAGATCGAAAAGAATTGAGGTATTGGATCAGCGTCCGGTAAATATGGACGGTTTCATTGACGAATGGCCGGAGATGGGACTTGTGGCAATGAAAAGCCCTTATGATCCAAAACCTTCCATAAAAATAGAAAACGGCGTGATCGTTGAACTGGATGGAAAGAAAAGAGAAGACTTTGATTTCCTGGATCAGTTCATTGCAGATTACGCGATCCGTATCGAACGGGCGGAGGCATCCATGGCAGTATCCTCTCTGGAGATTGCCAGAAAGATCGTAGACATCCATGTTTCCCGCAAGGAGATCCTGGAATTGATCTCCGGCATCACTCCCGCGAAAATGGCAGAGGTGATCAACCATCTGAACGTAGTGGAAATGATGATGGGAATGCAGAAGATGCGCGCAAGGAGAGTTCCCGGAAACCAGGCTCACATTACAAACCTGAAGGACGATCCGGTTCAGATCGCGGCCGACGCCGCAGAGGGAGCGCTGAGAGGATTCAGCGAAGAAGAGACTACCATGGGCGTTGCCCGTTATGCGCCGTTCAGCGCCATGGCCCTTCTGATCGGAGCCCAGGCAGGGCGTCCCGGCGTTCTGACCCAGTGTTCCGCTGAGGAAGCTACAGAACTGGAACTTGGTATCCGCGGGCTTACCACTTATGCGGAAACTCTTTCCGTTTATGGTACGGAAAAGGTATTTATCGACGGAGATGATACCCCTTATTCCAAAGCATTTCTGAATTCCGCTTATGCTTCACGGGGACTGAAGGTGCGCTTCAGCTCCGGAGCCGGTTCCGAGGCCCTGATGGGAAGCAGTGAGAAGAAGTCCATGCTTTATCTGGAATGCCGCTGCCTCTATGTGACAAAAGGAGCGGGAAGCCAGGGAATCCAGAACGGTTCAGTAAGCTGTATCGGCGTTGCCGCAAGCGTACCGTCAGGAATCCGCGAAGTTATGGGCGAAAACCTTGTAGCGGCTCTTCTCGGACTGGAATGCGCTTCTTCCAATGATCAGAGTTTTTCAAATTCTGATATGAGAAGGACGGCCAGAACAATGCTGCAGTTTATGCCGGGAACCGATTTTATCTTCTCCGGATATGCGGCGGAACCAAACTACGACAACATGTTCGCAGGTTCCAATTTTGACGCAGAGGACTTTGACGACTATAATGTTATGCAGAGAGACATGCAGGTAGACGGAGGTCTTCGTCCTGTAAAAGAGGAAGATGTGATCAGGGTGCGCCGTACTGCGGCAAAAGCAGTTCAGGCTGTTTTCCAGTATCTGGGACTGACAAAAGTCACAGACGAGCAGGTGGAGGCAGTTGTTTATGCTCATGGAAGCAAGGATACCCTGAGCCGCGACGTGGCTTCCGACCTGATGGCAGCCGATGAAATGATGAAACGGGGCATTACAGGCATTGACGTGGTAAAGGCCCTGGCTGACAGCGGCTATACAGAGCTGGCGGGAAATATCCTGAACATGCTGAAACAGAGAGTGATTGGAGATTACATGCAGACGGCGGCGATCCTGGACGATCATTTCCAGGTAATGTCCGGCGTCAATACTCCAAATGATTATATGGGACCGGGAACCGGATACCGTGTTTCCGGAGAACGCTGGGAGGAGATCAAGGCAATTCCTCACAGAATCGATACAAACGAAATTTAGGAGGTGCGCCATGGAAGTGAATGAACAACTGATACGGACGATCACACAGGCAGTCGTGGAGCAGTTGCACAGAAATGATGCGCAGCCCCAGGCAG
>DWYN01000167.1 GCA_019118645.1 Candidatus Blautia excrementipullorum
TTCCCGCTTACATTCTATCACTTTTCTCATGTATCGTTAAGCAAGTTACGATGCAAGCATCGGGGAATGTACCCTCCTATGATTCAACAAAGAATCCACAAAAGAATCCAGAAGCGGCTGTGCCTGCGCACGATACAGTTCCAATTCTTTTGCTTCCATTTCCCGCTGCATTTTTGCCAACTGTTGGCGTACATCTTTTACACTGCTCATATTCAATACCTCTCTTTTCTCTAAAATTTTTTCAAAAGAAAAAGCGGCAAACAGAATCAGGAGACTTCACATCTCCCTCATCTGTTCACCGCTTTTCTTTCTGTTTGACAAGCTGTATCCCTCGTCCTGTGGTTCGTCACCCCCACAGGACTCCCGGACGATTTTTAAGCTAGGATTTACGTCAAGACCACCTGCAACGTTCCCTCGGATTTCAGACATGAACAACTTTATTTTATTTTTTCACTCAAATTGTATCACAATTTCTTGTAAAATTCCATCTGGATTCCTTAGAAAATATTCATACAAACATCTGCTGTAACAGACCTTTTTTGAACTCTTTCCATGCTGAAAGTTCTTTCTTAGTCAGAGTAATGACCTCATCAAGCGCTGACAAACATTCAGCGATTCTTTTCTGTTCTGGAAGAGATGGAATATAAACTGGCATATCAAAAAAATCATTTACAGAGATATTCAGCAATCCATGATTCCTTGCCCCCTCCGCACAAACCGATGCTGCATATTTATTCCAAATGTTACTATCAAAATACACACGTAAATAATCACTGCAAACATCATTTTCATCCAAAATGGAAAAGCAAACATACAATGTGGATACAGCACCATATTCGCAAGAATCCAAACGCTTAATTGCTCCAAAATCATAACCAACCGATGAACTTCTATTGTAGGCAAATTCACCATTCTTCAATAAATAATAATTAGATAAATCTGATGCTGCCACAATCTTATTGAAATACTTCCTTTGGTCAATTAATCCATATACACCGGATATGGTCAACGGAATATCCGATATCATATTATTATTTCGCCTCGTAACACGACTTGTCACTTCTCCCAACCGTTTCTCTTCCCACTCTGGGAACTCACTTCCGTCATCTGCTTTGAACCGCACCTCACGATTAAAAATTTTCTGCATCACGCCCTTTTTGCGTTCCTGCCATGCGGTCAGCTCGGACTCTGTGGACTGGATAATTTCATCAATCGTGTATAAGAATGATGCGATTTTTTGTTGTTCGGGAAGAGATGGAAGCGACAATGTTTGTGCGTACAATTCATCCCATACTACATTTCGACGACACTGACTAGCACCCACTGTTGTCGCTTCATAAAAAAATCTTTTTGCAGCAGGTCGTTTAACCCATATTGCCATAAATTCAGACAAACACCCAACAACATGATACGTCTTATAAGCTGGAGAGATTATACCATGAATAAATCTTCTATTCACATTGGCATTCCCCAAATGTAAATTTTGAGTTGATAATATTAAGGTATTATTCTGAATTTTTTTATATCCAACATTGCTTTCACCTCTTTGATGTCCAAACAACTCAGAATTTAAAAACACACCCTCGATAGCACATGACAACAAAACATCTTCGTTTTCTTCTTTCGTTTTATCTACATACTCACGTATCAAACTTCCAAAAGATACCTTCGTCCACTCTGGAAACTCATTTCCGTCATCTGCTTTAAATCTTAACTTTGGTGCTTTCATTTTCTTAATCACCGCTTTCTATGAATCTTTTCCTTCTCTTAAATAGCAAACCTTGATACTCAAACACAAATGCATAATCTTTTCCGACATCTTGATGATTTTCAATTTTTCCAATATCGACTTCCACATGAATTTCTGTTACATCATTTGCCATCAACTTAAAATATTCTGGCTTAATATGATATTTTCTATTGTCATTGCACACATACCCAGACTGCAAGAACACTAAAATATCCCTGTTATTTTTATTAACCATCCGAATCACTTGCTCATTACGAGGGCTACCATCTTCTGAAAACAGCAAATCGATTCCATCACCGTGTACCGTCACATCAATGCCAGACTTGTGAATTACAGGTGCTACTCCTCTGGAAATAAGCAAACTCACAAAACTGATGCATAGTGATACGAATGCAATGAGAATTGATATTATCTCCATTTACAATCCCAACTCCTTCAAAAATCCTTCTGCCTTATCAATCGCAGCCTGTTTCTTCGTTTCAATCTCTTTGAGTTCCTCTTTCACAGCTACCAAATCCACAGGCTCCTCTTCCTCAAAGGTATCCACATATCTGGGAATATTCAGATTCCAGCCATTCTCTTCAATTTCAGCCATCGTTGCCACATGTGCAAACTTCGGAATGTCCACCCTGTCGGTGTACGCTTTTACAATCTTCTCAATATGCTCATCCTCAAGCGTATTCTGATTCTTACCCGACTTAAATTCTTTGCTGGCATCAATAAACAGGATATTATCGCTGTTGCCGTTTCTCTTGCTTTTCAGCACCAATACACAGACCGGAATACTCGTCCCATGAAACAGGTTGGCTGGCAACCCAATGACCGCATCAATCCGGTTCAGGTCTTTTCCGATGTATTTCCGGATGGTTTCTTCCGCACCGCCACGGAACAATACACCATGCGGCAGCAAAACAGCCACACGCCCGTCATCTTCGTCCATATGGTAAACCATATGCTCTACAAAGGCAAAATCTGCATGAGATTTCGGAGCCAGCTTTCCTGCTCCGGAATAGCGTGGGTCATCCTCAAATTTCTTATCTGCTGACCACTTTAACGAATACGGGGGATTGCAAACCTGAACGGTCATTTTCATATCCCCGTATTTATCATCTTTCAGCGTATCCCCTTTGTAAATATCAAACCGCTGCCAGTCTACACCATGCATAATCATGTTCATACGGGCAAGGTTGTATGTTGTTGCATTCTGTTCCTGACCGTAGAAATGACCGACTTTACCTGTTGTCAGATGTTTCTGTACTTCCAGCAGCATCGAAGCAGAACCACAGGTACAGTCACCAACTGTCTTCGCTTCATCCAATCCCAAAGCTGCCAGTGTAGCACACAGTTTTGACGGTCCGGTAGGCGTAAAGAACTCCCCGCCCTTCTTCCCGGCATCCGAAGCGAATAAGCCAATCAGAATCATGTATGCTGTACCGAGTACGTCAAACTGAGAATCCTGTAAGTTGAAATCAATCTCCGATACCCGAACCATGACACGCCCAATCATATCTGTCCGGTCTGCCACGGTCTCCCCAAGCCGGGAATCCTGCAAGCGCATGTCGCTGAACAATCCGTCAAACGCCTTGTTGGACAGATGCCCCATCGTGGAGCCTTCCAGTTCATGAATGGCACGTTCAAAGTCTTCCACGCTGAATTTATCTGCATCATCACAGAATTTCACAATCTTACGAATCAGTTCCCGGAACAGGTTCTCCGGCTGGATGATATATCCCAGATGGTCAAGCGACCATTCCTCTACAACCGGTCTGAAATCTTCATCTGCAAAGGCTTCCTCGTATGTAATCCCATCGTTTTCCAGAAGTTCCTGCATATACAATTCGGTACGCTCAGAGAGATACCGATAGAAGATAACTCCCAGAATATAATTCTTAAATTCACTGGCATCCATCTGTCCCCGCAATTCATTTGCAATCGCCCACAACTTCTGAGACAGTTCGTTCGCCTGCGCCTGATATTTATTTTCCTCTGCCATCGTTCTTATTCTCCTTCTGCTTTGTATTTCTGATACGTCTCCTGCACGAACAGCTTGATTGCCTTCGTCATCTTCGTCATTTTCAGTAAGCCCAGCTTATACGCTGTCAACCGTTTGCGGATTTCTTCATCTGAGATAGCCTTGCTGAACACATAGGAAGAGAACAAATCAGAAACAATCACGTAATCAATCTGATTGTCATAAGCAAATTCTTCCATATCCGCCTGTAACTGCTCTTTTTCAAACTGCGTAAAGGCTTCCATGATGTCTGCATCATCCGGCAAGTCATAGAACCGGGTCAAAATAAACTGCTTCATCACATCTTTCTTTAACCGCAGTGACTCATTATCGGAACGCTCAATTTCCCGGAGAATCAAATCTACATCGTGCTGCTTCTCCTCTTCGGATTTTGCCTTTCCATCTTCCTGCGCTTTTTTCAACAAATTCAGGATATACACTACGTTAATCCGGTCTGTACGAACCAGTTCAATATCAAAATCCACATCCACCGGCACAGGAACTTTCGGCTCCCGGCTTCCAGCCTGGTCTTTGTAATACAAATACCAGCTTTTGAATCCTTCGTATTCTTCCTCGCCCATCACAACAGCCAGGTCATTCCAATCAAATTTAGAGAACGTTTTGAGCGTTGCCAGCGTCTTTGCCATTGACCGGAAGGCAATAATAAACATCCGGATTTCATCTTCGGATTGCAACTGTCCGGCTACTTCCACATCCGGCGTTATCTTACGCAGAACAGGCTCCTGATTTATCCACTGATGAAGATAATAGTCATAATCCTCAAGCAGATACTCATTCGGGTCTCCGTCTCCGGAGAACAGTGTCAGAGCGTCATCCTGCCATTTCTTGATATTCCGATATGTCACAATCTGACCAAACTGCTTTGTCACTTTATCTACACGGTTTGTCCGGCTGTACGCCTGCACCAGAGAATGCCAGATGAGATTCTTATCCAGATACAGAGTGTTCAGCGGCTTTGCATCAAATCCGGTCAGAAACATATTAACAACAAGCAGAATATCTACCTGCGGCAAATCCTTCTGTTTCAACCGCTTTGCAATATCTTTTCTGTAAGAATCGAAGGTTTCCAGCGTATATCTATGTCCAAATAATTTATAATAATCTTCCATACAGCGTTCCAGTAATTCCTGAGAATGCTCATCGGCTCCGTCATCCATATCTTCATTTGCCTGATAAGAAAAGATAGCAGCGATTTTCAACCGTTTATCTTCCGGAAGTTTATCATTGTATTTCTTGAATTCATCATAATATTTCCCAAGAGTCTGAATGGTATCTACCGCAAAAAGAGCCGTATAAATATCTTTTCCCTGCGGATGAACATGCTGCTCATGATGCTCCATGATATGATTTACAATCGTCTGAATCCGTTCCTCATCATGATACAACTCCGTCATATCAATATTATGTCGCTTGCAATATTCCGGGTCATCCAACTGCTCCGGATTGATGCCATTTTTCTGTATCTGACGGGCAAAAATTGTCCGCTGATACTCCACGGAAAACCGAAGCACGTTCCCGTCAGCAATCGCATCCTTTATCATGTACCGATGCAGGCATGCATCCAGCTTTCCGCCAGCGTGGAACACATCAGCGGTTGTACGCCCGTCAGCCCCTTTATTTTTCTCAAAAATCGGCGTGCCGGTAAAGCCAATATAATTTGCGTTCTGGAAATGCTTCTGAATCTGTCCATGCATCTTTCCAAACTGGCTCCTGTGACATTCATCAATAATAAAGACCACTTTCTTGTCTTTATAAGCATCCATAACAGAAGCATACTTCTCGCTCTTTACGGCATTTGCCATCTTCTGAATCGTTGTCACAATCAGCTTCTTATCCGCTTTTTTCAACTCATTGATAAGCACTACAGTGCTTGTTGTATTATCCACACAGTCTTTCTCAAAGCTGTTATATTCATCAACCGTCTGGTCATCCAGGTCTTTCCGGTCAATCAAAAATACAACCAGGTCTACCCGTGGCTCATCTCGCAAAAGCTGTGCCAGCTTGAAACTGGTCAGCGTCTTACCGGAGCCGGTACATGCAAACACATAACCATTCTGGTTCGCTTCCAGAACTCTCTTCTTTGCAGCCTTTACCGCATATATCTGATAAGGTCTCATGACCATCAGCACCGGTTCTGTTGCCTTAATGACCATGTATTTATCCAACATTTCTGTCAGAGAAGCCTTCCGGAAGAATTCCCCGGTAAAGCTGTTCAAATCATTGATACGGACATTCTTTTCATCTGTCCAGAAGAACACCAGAGATTTCAGAATGGGATTATACTGTCCGTCCGCCATCTCATTTTCATTACAGAAATATTTCGTCTGAACCGAATTCGATACTACAAAAAGCTGTATATAGCGGAACAGTCCCTTGAAAGAAAATTTCCGATACCTGTTAATCTGATTGATTGCTTCGTTGATTTCCACGCCGGGGCGCTTCAATTCAATCTGCACCACAGGCAGACCGTTAATCAAAACCGTCACATCATATCTGTTTTTATACACCACATCATCTTTATGTGCTTTATCCATTGTCACCTGATGCGTGACCTGATAGATATTCCGGTCTGTATCCGATGAAAAGAAGTCAAGATAGACCGTTTGTCCATCGTCCAGTTCCAACACGTATTTATCCCTTAAAATCTTCGCAGATTCATAAACCGAATGATTCTCCACATGGATGCGAATACGCTCAAATTCCGTATCTGAAAACGATGCGGCATGTCCCTTTTCCATCAACTTCTTCTCATTAAATTTTGCAAGCTGTTCCCGGAAATTTGCTAATACGTCATCATAAGTATCCATCTTGACAAAATGGTATCCAATACCTTCCAAACGGTCTATAAATTTATTTTCAACATCATATTCTGAAACATGTGACATTGCTCAAATCCTCTTTTTCAATGTATTTTACCAATCACAAATTAAAGCCATACTTCTCGTGATATAATATATAGCCTTGTGTTTTCTATAGTTCGACTTTCTTCTTATTCTACATGAACTTACATCCACTTACAATCAGATTTATCACAGAGCACCATTGTCTTTCAGATACCCTGTCACCAATTCTGTCATAACCTCTTTCATGTTCAGTCCATTCATCGCACAATAAGCTTTGAATTTCCCCTTTAATTCTTTGCTGATATGACACTGTAACAGTTCTGTTTCTTGTTTCGCTGCCGGTACAGGCACAGTTCCCATTGCCTGTTCCAGACGCTCCTGCTCTGCGGCAGCCCTCTGCTGCTGTCTCGCCTTGAATCTATTCTCTGCCATTGTATTTATCCTCTCTTTCAAATCTTATCCTTTACACCAATCAGTCCTAACACAGCATCGGTAAATTCTTTCATCGCCAGCGCCGGATATCCCTTCGGATGATAATCCTGTACCGACTCATTCGCCAGCTTCGCCTGGACAAATGCCTCAGACTGAGGAATAAGGTACACCCGGTCATGCGGATGCTCTTCTGTAAAGAACTCCATGAACTCCTGTGTTGCCCGAAACCGGTTTACTCCGTTCACCACATACACTACAGGAGTATGCGGGGCGTTATCCCTGATAAGCTGCAGCGTCACTTCTGTTGCAGGCATATCTGTCGTGGTAGGACGCATCGGAACCACAATCACATCTGCATCTTTTATCCACTCGCCCATCTCTGCCTGCAAGGCTCCCGGCGTATCTATGATAGATATTGCTGCTCCCGGCATTTCACAAGGCTCATGAATCTGACCGCCCTGTCCATCCAGGTCATAGAAATTATAAGGAATCTGTCTCGCATCCAGGGCAAATGCCAGCTCATCACACAAAAGCGTCTTCCCAACTCCGCCCTTCCGGTTGATGACCAATATATTTTTCACGGAACACGCAACCCCTTTCTATTACAATCATATTTTCATACTTTCATAGAAATATCATAACAGAAATACAATGAAATATCAACATAAAATAATTAAATACAATTAGTTACGAATAGCAGAATACGATTTTCAGCGTATAGCTCTGTAACGCTGTATTTGCCGTTTTAAGAGTAGGTACACAGAAATGCATCAAATACACGAAAACAATGATAATAAACCGAATACAAAGAAAGTCCGCAGCCAGGAGGCATACAGAAAGCATCTTTACAACTACAGCAAAAAAGTCGTAACGATTATTCACTTCATGCACTTCTCATTAAAGTACGCAAAAAAAATGTGTACCTCTTAAATGCAAGCCTACATTGCATTTAAACCGAGTACAAGCTGAAAAGTACTCAAAGGTACACAAATGACTTTAAACTGTGTACAGCTTAAATCTATGCCTGCACTGGATTTAAACCTATTAGTACGCAAAGTACACAAGGTACGCATTTTTAACAAACTTTATATAAGATAAAAAAATAGTATACAGCAAAAATGTTAAGAAACATGTTAACAATATCAATAAACTAATCTATAAATGACTTAAATAAAATGTGTACCTGTGTACCTTTTTGCTGTATTCCTTACTGGGCTTGTAAAAAACCGGTACGCATTTTTTCAATTTTGCGTACTTTTTGCGTACTTTTTCAAAGGAATCCATTTAAACACAAGCCCAGTCTACAAAAAACCGGTACACACTTTTTGTGTCCCCAACTGTGTACCACTCATATGCATATAAAAAAGCAACAGCGAAAACTTATTATCTTCACTGCTGCTCTCTTTTTGCTGTATTATTTTCTTACAATTCCTCTGTAATTTTCCTTCAACACAGGGTGACACCGCTTATCCATATCTTTTGATGCGGTATACTTCGGGTCCATCCAATCCGTCAGATTGTATTCTGCAATCAGCGGTTCCGCTGCATCCATCTTATTTCCCGGCTTCCTGGCTTTTCTCTTATCATCACATTCCCATTCCGGATATGCAGGCAACAATGTCACCACATCCTTTGTAAAAGCTACCATACTCTTAGTCTCTGTACGCCCTGAGAAATTCTTCTTGTACCATTCCACATATAATGCATATAAGAAAGAGAACGGTACCAAATCCCACTTTAAGACAGGAAAAATTTCTTCTGCAAACTGCCGTACCGGGTCATTGAATTCCTTGTACTCTTCCAGTACGTTCTCACATGCACCTGGTACATCAAAGCTGTAATAATTCATATTAAGCACTTTATACAGTACATATTCCAATACTTCCTGCCGGTGCAGATAATCCTGCTTAATATATTTCCGCTCCACACCTGTGAAACATTTGGTAAATGCAATAAACAGCTGTCTCCGGTAAAACGAATCGGACTTATCACGAATCCTCGGCATCTCATTCAGGCACTGTACTACAAGTCCATGAAAACAATAGGTCAACGGAACCTTGAATTTCCGGTTAATGTTGATAGCGTCTCCTGTCACAACTGCTTTCAGGTTTGCTGCTTTATCCACGTATGTACCGACATCATTTTCATCTGTAATAACTGCCTGCGCATGAATCAAAGGCTCCAGCATAAAATCCTTACCAAAATCAGCCAGAGAAATCGACGCATAATTCCCATGACCAACCAGCTGACGCATAAGTTCACAAAGCGTTCCCTTCCCGTTATTACCGCTTTCGCTGTAAAACCATACGGACTTATTCCACGGTACGTTCGGGCGGAGAATTGCCCCCAAAACCTGCCACAATACATTGACCACTTCCGGGTCATCGGAAAGTGTATTCATCCAGCTCTCCACGTCCCAATCCGTATTATCTATTGGATTATGTATTACCACATTTGTAGCATTCGGATTGTAGTCTACCCGTGACTTACTCAAAAATACATAATCCGGAGAAAACTCAAGAAGCTGTTTTGTGTCATAATCGAAAATACCATTATTTACAGGAACCAAATGAGGCTCCCGGCAGGGCTGAACCCTCACGGCGGATTCTTTCAGAATCGTCATCACCTCATCAAATTCCCGTTTCGTCATACTGGGACAATACAGTCTTGCAGTCTTACGAAGTTCAGTCTCTGACGTCTCATAGGTTCCAAGATTCTTTCCGGTTGTCTGATAAAGACCGATAAGAGAATATCCTTCATCATCACCGCCGTCTCCGCCACCATTAGCAACATTTATCATAGCAACATAATATACTCGCAGCAGAACCTCTGCAATCTGGAAAGGAACCAACCTTTCAGGAGTTCTCCATTTATGTCCTGCCTGTCTCACACTATTTTCGATACCAATCAAACTCTCGCATTCCTGCAGAATTTCTCCGGCAACAGTCCCCGGATTTCCCGGATTCTGAGGCGTATATTTATTCAGGACACTCAACGTCGCTTCTTTCATCGTTTCGTCCTTTGTACTTGCCATATGCGGACTCTCCTTTCTTTAAAATAATTGTATTTATTTACATATATCAATATTTTTCATTATTTTTAATGTTAGAAAGCTTGATTTCGGCGTCCGCTTATGGTATTATAATTAAAGAAAGGTATTACTTACAAACACAAAAAACCTGTGTTATCAAAAACGCCTTACTTGAAATCAAATAACCAATGGATTCAGCCAAAATCCGCCAGCAGTTACGCCGCTAACGTAGCTGCTTTTTTCTGTACCTTTCTATGCCTGAGACAAATCATTTTTTGATTTCAGATACTCTTCCAATTCCTTTCTGCGTACCAAAAATCTATGACTGCTCACTTTCAGAAGAAACGGACAATCCGGCTCCTTCATCATACTTCTGAGTTTTATCTGTCCGATTCCTGTATAAGCTGCTGCTTCCTGTACGGTCAGATTCAATTTCTCATTCAATGGAATATTCTCTAATGCTTTGTTTGCTGCCATGTGACTTACCTCCTGTATTTTATTTAAAATAATTATATTCATTCATTTTTGTATATTATATCACGATATATAATTATTTTCAATAGTTATTTTTCATTTACTCAATGTATTTCATGAAAACCAAAAAAGCGGTGTCCAGACACAGCAATCCATTCGGATTACCAATGCCTGTTCACCGCTTTTCTTTCTATATTGACAAGCTGTACTCTCGTTTTACGGTTCGTCACCCCCGTAAAACTCCCGGACGTCTTACGCCAGCATCCCTACAAGGCACCGTTCCCTTGAGTTTTCCACATGAACATCTATACTTTATAACCTATTGTTATGATTTGTTATGAATACAGTGTATAATAATTTTTCTGTCATATCAAGCTTTTTCTGCAATTTATTCTGACGGTCCCATCAGACTGTCATTTCTACCCGTAATTCCTTTTTCCATTTGTAATACGACTTTCTGGCACAACCGAGCATCCGCATAATCTCCACATCTTTCATCATGCCATTAAAATCCTTTGAATATTTCAAAATAGCTCTCTTCGCTTCCTTACTTTTCTTTGTCTCAGATGTTGAGCCTACCGGTCTGCCAATCTGTTTACCGTTTGCCCTAGCAGTTTCAATCCCCTCACGAGTCCGTTGCTGCAGATATTCCACTTCTTTCTGGGACTGGACAAATGCCAACCGAATCTGCTCTTTAGCTAATGACATCAGATATTTATTAACCCCTTCCAGAATGTAATCCACCCGTTCTCCAGTCATAGCAATCTGGGAGGACAACGTTTTCCTGTATGTCTCCGTATTGATATGCGGCTCTTTCAGGAAGACCAATTCCACTCCTTTGTCATACAGTTCTTTATACAACTCAAAGCCCTCTTCTGCATTACGGCTCATACGAGACACCTCGTCAAATACAATGGTATCTCCCGGCTTCACAAGTCTCAGCAATGTCTTAAATTTTGGTCTGTCAATTTTTGTTCCCGTATATGCTTCTTCATATAAGATAGCAGACGGATAAGCTCTTAAAATATTCCGAACCTGTCTTTCGATACTCTGTTGCAAAGTACTGATACGACAATACCCATAAATTTTTCCTGTATTATTCATTCTCGTACCTTCTTTCCAAAACAGTGCTACATTATAGGGTCTCTTCAAAAAGTAGCAAAAACACCGTTTACATTAAAATTTCAGAAAGGAATATATATACTACATCATATGAGCATTTAAAGTAGCACTCTTTTCCTGTATTTTATCATTGTTTATACTTCTTTTCAATTATTTTTTCATTAAATATAATTATTTCCAAGCAATACACGAGTGCTTTTGTGATTACACAAAAAAAAGGAGAAACGCAAATATGAAATTTCAGACTGTAGACCTGACCAATCCGGATTTAGATTTTGATACGGACTTCATTCACAAACTCTGCGAAGTGGAACCCCGCCTGCGTATGAACCGTCAAGAAATCTTTTCACAAACTCCCATCCGCACCCAAAACGATATCATCTGCTATCTGGCAGATACGCTGACCCAATACCCCCAGGAACGTTGCTATGCTGTTTTCATTGATGCCGCTATGTACCCCATTGGACTCACCTGTGTCGGCGCCGGTTTCACCGATACATGTCCTGTGAGCTGCACCAAGATTGCGCAGACAGCTCTGCTACTCAATGCAACCGGAGTCATTCTGGTCCACAACCACCCTTCCAGCCATCCCGCAGCGCCTTCTGAATCGGATATAAAGATGGCAAAAAAGCTGACACAACTGCTACACATGCTTGATGGCATGAGATTACATGATTTTATAATTGTGTCCAGGAATCCGGAAAAGTGTATTTACAGTATGCTTAAAGATGAATCACTTCTGGACAACCCCGTCAAAGATACCAGGAAACAGGAATATCAAGTCGTATAGCTTTACTTGTATCTTATCTATATGTCTGGAGAAGCAGCCAAAACACAAACAATTCCCCAGTCGCAAAACTGGGGAATTGCTATCAGATACAAAGAACATCTATATCATATTAAAATGCCGGAATGCTGACAGAATCGCCTCTTCCTTCTCCGGAGGACACGTTGGCACTCTGTGACCTTCCGCACCCAAGTTAAAATTCTCACGCTTCTCAAGTCCACATTTTTCTTTTACCTGCGCAATGTATAGAGAAGACACACTCAACCCATGCTGGCTCTTTACCCATTCCTTGATTTCCCTGTAAGTAGCGCTGCCCTTCGTGCCATTCAGATATTCCGAATCTTTCGGCTCATAATCCTCATAGGCATAGACGATTTCCTCATCGACCTTTTTCCTACCCAAAAGAACAACCGTCTCAACGGTGGTATTATTGGAGATCTTTTTATTTACTATTTTACTTCTAAATTCTCAAGCTCTTTCAAATCCTTTTCATTACATACTAAAGCGCCAAAATAGGTTACTGTATTTGCCCCGTTATTATATTTAACTTGGGCCAGCTTTGCAATTTCGTTCACAAAAATCCCATTTCCTTCTAGTGAGCCATGCACACGGTCAGGAAAGCGGCAAGGGGCATCAGGATATGTACATTCCTTACATAAATCACAGCCTTCATTTGACAAGATCAGATAGTGCTCCAGATAAGGTTTTATGGCCTTATCAAAGGCTCTGCATGCCTTCTTAAATTGTTTAGCGCCCTCCATCATTCCTTCAAAATCAAATGAATCCTCTAAGTCATATTTTACTGAAAAAATCAGCATTTTCTCGTATTGCCGTATCCTTTTTTTGCATTCATCCACAGTTCCCACTGCAGGAGGGCATGCCCATGTTTTACCATGTTCCCGGCAGGTATTTACCTCACACATGGCCCGTACTTCTTGCGAAAAATTAATGTCCATAGTATCTACAACACCGTACTGAAAAAAACCGGCTGCATTCAATTGTTCTTCTAAAAACTCATTTTTAAATCCCACCTGCTCTCTAATTATATTATAGTCTAGCAAAGCAGATTATGGGTGTCAATGCGCCGGCATCGTAATTTTATAAGATACTTTGGTAAGTTTATAAGATTGTAAACAGTGTAAATTAATGCAATTTCCGAGGATTTCAAAGTCCAATTTTTACTGCTGTTTATCTAGATGCTTCGTACCTTTTTCCTACAATACCCCTATCCTTCTGCCGCCCACTCCGGGCTTTTTCTTACTTCCAATCCCAGACTTCCCATTAGCGCCGGCGTACAAGGGACCAAACGCCGGCGCTATCATGATCCCATACAAAATCAACAGATAGAATGGAAAAAGGGCCGCATTTATATACTGAGCAATCATTCCGAACAGTGCTGGAAGGAGCATAGTTCCTATATAGGACGCTGCCATCTGTACTCCCATCACTGCCTGAGAATTTTCCCTGCCAAAATCTTCCGGCGTCGTCTGAAGCATATTGGGGAAAACTGCTCCGTTTCCCAGGCCGATGCAAAACAGTCCGATTCCCGGATAGCTGCTTACTCCAGACAGGAGAAGCAATACAATAGCTGCCAGGGTCACTCCCTGTCCAGTCCAGAGCAGCGGCAGAAGCGGACATATCTCTGGCATTTACAAGAAATGTAGCACCCCAGACTCCGCAGGTATATTCTATTCCACAGGAGCCTATGAATACCTGGCAGGATTTTCTCACTTTTGCCGACCTGATCAGACTTAGAAAAGCAATATTTCGGCTCTGTACTTCCCTGGGGCCTCCCGGCAGGTGATTTACCTTTTTCCAAAGGGGAAGGGTCACAATAGTCAGCAGCCCTATACATGCCTGAAAGCAGAATACCATTCGGTATCCATTTCTCCAGGACGTAGCGGAAAGAGCAAAAGACATGAGAAAAGGACTCAATGATATTCCAACTCCATAAAAGCAGTGGAGAAAGTTCATGTGAGTACCTTTATAATGCAGTGCCACATAATTGTTCAATGCCGTATCTATGGCTCCTGCTCCCAGTCCCAGAGGAACTGCACTGAGGCACAGGAAAAAGATATTTCCGGAAAAGGAAAATCCTAAAAGGGATGCCGCAGTCATGGAAGTGCTCACCGCTGTTATTTTCCCCGTGCCAAAACGGCTGATCAGCCTTGCCCAGGACACATACATCCATTCTCTTTTCTCCTTCTCTGCTGTATGGTTCCCAGGACAGTGTGTTTTGGGAAAAATATAAGCCGGACACACCTCCGGAACATGTCCACAGCAGACAGGAGCTCAGCCGTGTTCTGGATATGCTCTCTTATATTCAGATGCATTACACAGAAGAGATCCATCTGGAACAGATTGCGTCCAGCGCCTCACTAAGTCCCAGAAGCTGCCTGCGATGTTTCAAGAACATCATCGGCGCCTCTCCCATGCAGTACATCATTGACCTGAGGATTCGAAAGGCCCGGCAGCTCCTGATCCAGACCGACCTGTCCATCCTGGAAATATCCGCCTCCTGCGGCTTCCAGGATCAAAGCTACTTCATCAAGACCTTTCGTCAAAAAACTGGAACTACTCCTCTAAAATTCAGGAAGCAGCTGTAGAGACTCCTCCATAAGACCAGGTCTCTCCCTGGTCTGTTGACTGAAACAGGATTCCTTCCTGTTCTCCGGCCCCTGTTACCGCCAGGATGGTTAGACTCCCGTCCTGTTCCTCAGGCATGGACAGATAGTCATAATCGTTGACCGTAAATCCAGCTTCTCTCCCACTTTCCGGAAGCTCCGTAACTGAATCCATGGGAAGCTGCACCTGGGTAAAGGTGGCGCCTCCGTCCCTGGTCATATATAGCCTGGAATAAGACTGTGAGGCTCCCATAAGGCCTGCAAATCCAAAGTTCTCATCAAAGAATACCAGGCCTTCCGTCACGCCGATTTCTCCTCCAAAGGGATCTTCATTGCACATTTCCCAGGAAGTTCCGCCGTCCTCTGTCTTTTCCATCTTGTAAAATCTGCTGCCAGCCGCCGCATCTGCCACAACCAGCCGCCAGCCCAGTTTCTCATCTAAAAAGAAATACATGGTGCCGTCTGTATTATCTACACTCCATGTCCCCGCCTCTTTGGCAGTCTCTGTCTGCTGCTGTTCCTGTTCTTCATTCAGTGCTTCCGGACTGATATATTCCGGTTCCATTATATACCGGACAGGTGTTACATACTCCACATCAGGTATATGAAGAGAAACTTCGAATCCCAGGATTTCTCCTCCCTCATACATCTGTCCAAAGGAGCTGGTCCCTGTTTCTGTACCATCGCCGTCTGCATCTCCCGGCAGATATTCCAGTCCTGAGGCTGAGTTAAAGGAGCGTCTTCCCATATACAGGATTTCATACTCTTCTCCTATGTCTGCCTGGGCCCAGGTCTTTACTGCCTCTTCACAGGGAGCCTTCTGGAGAATGGTCAGCATAGGCTCCAGCCTCTTGTCCTCCTCATAATCCGTTGTGGCATTTCCATTAATACGGACTGTTATGTTAGGACCGCTGCTCTCGTCATAGTCAATAAGGTATGTATTGGTCTTTCCATTCTCATCCTGCCCATATAAAAACGTATAAATCGTCTTAATTTTTCCAGTCTCATCAAAAGTCATCTGATACTGATTCACAATGTAAAGCTCTTCCGGCATATCCAAAGCTTCGTCCAGATCCGCAAGAACCCCTTCCACACCGTCCTCAAAATAATTGTCATGCTCCAGGGTCACTTCTTTCTGGTTCAGCCGCTGGTCTATCTTCCAGGACAGCGCTCCATTATAAGGAATTCCCGTATAGATGATCTGGCCGATCAGATAGGCCGTGGCAATAGATACAACAATTCCCTCTGCCCACAGAATCTTTCTTTTCATGGGCGTGTTATCGTCCTCTTTTTTCCTGTATTTCCTGGAAATCAGCCATAAAACAAAGCTCATCAAAAACACAGTCCCGCTTGGCAGAAGCACCATGAAATGAGCTCTGATCCCGCCAAACTGACATAAGTGCCATATCTGATACAGAATAAATATGTAGCATAGCAGACTTATCTTTCCACAAATCTGATAAATAACTTTCATATTCCCTCCTAGCCTGTACCTTAATATTGCACTTATAAGCTTTTTAAGTCAAGTTTTGTTTTCTTTCGTTTTTCCTCAGGAAATATCTCACCATGTAGATACAGTAGCACAGAGCAAATATCCAGGCCAGAGGATTTGCCAGGCAGACCGCTGTAAAACCGGCTCCATGAACGGCCAGCCAGCCTCCCAGACTCCTTCCTGCCAGCTCCCAGACTCCTGAGATAATGGCGTGAAAGCTGTAGCCCATTCCCTGAAGAGTATTTCGGAAAACCATCAAAGAGCCGTGGAATATAAACAGGCAGCTCACAATAAACAAATACCGCCCGGCCTCTGCACTGATTTCCGGCTGGGCTTCTCCCAGGACAATCTGTACCAGCAGCCCATTCATCCCCAGCAAAACTGCCCAGATTACGACACAGTAGACCAGTTGTATCACCATACCCTGTTTGATTCCCTGCCGTATCCTTTTCAGCTTTCCGGCTCCAAAATTCTGTCCGGCATAGGTGGCAATGGCCATTCCCACACTCTCCATAGGCAGGGTAAACATCTGACGGATCTTCTCTCCTGCTGTCTGGGCCGCCACTGCTCCGCTTCCCAGGGTGTTAATGGAATTCTGCAGGATTACCGCCCCTATGGCAGACACAGAATACTCAAAACCCATAGGAAGGCCCACCACGCAGAGGCGTTTTATATGAGGAAGAGAAGGTTTCATCTGGCTCTTTTTCCCCTGTATCATATCCATACGCCGAAACATCCACCACACATTTAAGACTCCGCTGACAAACTGACTGAACACCGTAGCTGCCGCAGCTCCCGACACACCCATATGAAAAAATGCAATGAGAACATAGTCCAGGATTACATTCAGCACACTGGAAAACAGCAGAAAATAAAAAGGGTGTCTGGAGTCTCCCATTGCCCGCATTACGCTGGCAGAATAATTATAGAGAACACTTGCAGGTATTCCTGCAAACAAAATTACAATATAGGCCCTGGCCATAAAAAAAATCTCTTCCGGCGTGTTCATGATCGCCAAAAGAGTATCTGTCAGCAGAACAGAACCAAGAGACAAAAACAGGCTGATAAGCAGGCAGATCCATGTCCCATTCCACAAATACCGGCACATTTCATCTCGGTCCTTAGCTCCGTAGCTCTGGGCCACAGGTATGCCGAAGCCTACACATGCCCCCTGAACAAAGCCTAATATGAGAAAGTGGAGAGAGGATGTAGCTCCTACCGCCGCCAAAGCATCTGAGCCCAGGCACCGTCCTACAATTACAGTATCTGCAAAACTGTAAAGCTGCTGAAAAATCGTACCGAACACCAGAGGTATCGAAAATATTAAAATCTGTCTTAATGGATGACCTGTGGTCAGATCCATGGTCTTTTCTTTGCTTTCCATAACACTCTTCTTCCTTCTTTTCCTTATTCTAAAAGGATTATAGCATTGACTTTTTCAGCAGTAAAATATATGATTTTAATTAATTCATAGTTTAAAACTATATATCATTTCAAATCAAAGGTCCTGAATGGACATTCAGGAAAGGAGAACATCATGACCCTTGACCAGTTGAAATATTTTGAAACCGCTGCCAATACGCTCCACATAGGAAAGGCGGCGCAACTGTTAAATATCTCTCAGCCCAGCCTGAGCATTTCCATAAAAAAGCTGGAGGCCGAGCTGGAAGTTCCTCTGTTCCAATCGGAGGGCAGAGGCATCGCCCTTACCTCCTACGGGAGAGAGCTGCTTCCCTATGCCCGGAGCATCCTCCAGCAGACCGAAGCCGTCAAAAAACATCTGAAAAAAGAGGCAGACAAGCTGAATATGGAAATCCATTTCGCCTATACTGCCTCTATCGCATATCTTTGTATCCCCCGCCTTTTTCGTGACTTTATGGCTGCCACAAAGGGCAAATATCTGATCTACTCTGATGAAATGCCCAGTGATAAAATCGCCGAAGGTATCAAAGAAGGGCGCTTTGATCTGGGCATCTGTTCCCGGATAGAACCTGATCCGGATATTGTCCAGATTCCTATAATCTATCAGCCTTTTGTCCTGATCCTTCCGTCCTCCGCTCCCTATGCAGGTCTGGACTTTGCCACCCCAGAGGATATCCAGGAGATTCCCTTTGTCTCCTATCTTACCGATTATCCCATGTACCGCCAGGTCTCTGGCCTGTTTCAGAAGTATGGCCTGACTCCTCAGATTACTCATTTTGCCTACAGCGAAGACTCTATCGCCCAGCTTGTCTCCCAGGAACTGGGAATCTCTATTGTAGCGGAAACAGAATCCCTGGCTTCCTATGAAAATATCCGTATCCTCCGTCCTTCCTGGCTTACAGATGGGCGTTATCTCTATCTTACTTACCATCGCCTCCGTCATCAGGGAGACGGGGCCCGGGCTATGACAGAATTTGTAAAAAACTTCTGGAAGGTTTCACTGTAGCAAGGCTCAGGGTATGTAGTGGTATAGCTGACGGTTAGCTGGCGGTTTACCGCTCAGTATCCGTAAATCCAAAAATCAGCCGTACTGGCGACAGACTGACTACCTTTCAGTATCGGGAAATGCAAAAGTCGGAGGTACTGGCAGCCGGTTGACTACCTCTCGGTATCCGAAAACCCAAAATCAACGGTACTTCCAGCGGGCTGACTACCTCCTAGTATCAGAAAATTCCAAAATCAGCCACACTGGCAGCCGGTTGACTACCTCTCGGTATCCGAAAATCCAAAAGTCGGCGGTACTGGTAATGGAAATCCTACCTCTCAGTAACCGAAAATCCCAAATCCAGCCGCACTGGCGATGGAAATCCTACCTCTTAGTATCCAAAAACCCCAAATCCAGCCGCACTGATAAAGGAAATCCTACCTCCTAGTATCCAAAAGTCCCAAATCCAGCCGTACTGATACCAGGAATCCTACCTCTCAGTATCGAAAAAACAAAAAATCAACCGTACCACGACTACATCACGCCCACTTAACTGAAAAAAGTACGGTTACTACGACAAGTTTCTGTCTGTAACCGTACTTTATAAAAAATCTTATTCTTCACTTACCATCACTGCAGCAGTTTTCTCACCATGCCTCCATCAAAAGTCACCGATTCCACATGGTCTACTTCAATCTGGTACAGGGCATTGGCCGCAATGTGCTCCGCCGCCTGCTCCAGGTCACGGATGCCGCTGGTGTTCTTATGCAGCTCGATCACTGCCTCCAGTCCCTCCGGGGTCAGGGTACACTCCTTCTCCTCCAT
>DWYN01000168.1 GCA_019118645.1 Candidatus Blautia excrementipullorum
TCCGGATATGAAGTGAATTACTCCAAGTATCTGAAGTATCTCATAAAATCCGATTCATTGCTATCCGGTCGATTATTTAGCGCTTACAATAGAAATGGAAGAAGAGACAGGAAATCATGATAAAGCAGAGAAAATTGCTGAGATTACAGATTAAATGATATCACTGTTTGGACTATGGAATTACGGCAACACAGTGCCATATCTGCTGATTGCTGGATATCGAAAAAACGTAGAAAAATGTGTTCAATTAATTAAGCAATTATTAAGTGAATCGCAGAAGCCTTGGAATATGATACAATCCCCTTTGTATTACAGGTATGAAGATACTGCACAGGGAAAAGCCTTTTCGGGAATTGGAAAAAATTTTGTTCGTGAATTGTATTCAGAAATTGAAAATAAGAAAGAATATGAATTCTTGAGAGGGAATAAGGAACTCGAATCAATTTTTGAGGAACACTTAAAATAGGTTGTAAAAAATATATAGAGATAGAAAAGCTGTAAAAATCTACGTTGAATTTTACAGCTTTTTGTGTATAATAAAAGTAACAGAAACAATATGAACATGGACTGCATAGTAGGTTGTGCTCATGAGAGAGAAGCGAATGCGAATGTCCGCTTTATCAAGGAAAGGAGCTGAAAAAATATGGCAAATATTTTACCAGTGTCTGATTTGAGAAATTATAATGAAGTTCTGAAGAACTGTCATAAAGGAGAACCAGTATATCTGACAAAGAATGGCAGAGGACGTTTTGTAGTTATGGATATTGAAGACTATGAGCGCGATCGTGCAGAGAAAAAGCTTCTCTTGAAGCTGCAGGAAGCTGAAGAAGCAGTGAAAGATGGCGAAGGTTGGTTGGATCTGGACGAACTGAAAGCACTTGTGGGGGAATAAGATGTTAAAATTGCGGATCAATCCAATTGTTGCAAAGGATTTGAAAAACATCCGAGATTATATTGCTGAAGACAACGAAGAATATGCGGCAAAGACCATAAAGGAAATTTACGGTAAATTTGAAAACCTTCAGATGTTTCCTGGAATGGGGGCGGATCTCTCCAAACGGGTCAGCTTTCGGACAGATTATAAATATGCGATATGGGAAGATTATGTGATTATCTACAAGGTCGGTAACGAATATGTAGAGATTTATCGCGTAGTTAACCGATATCAGGATATCACGAGAATCTTTGATTGATAACAGAGATGTGATAACAAATTGATAACACCGTTCAGTACAGTCTGGGAACTTTGGACAGTGGAACACATAAAAAACCAGATAGAACCATAATTCCTATACAGAAGTGTATAGTGACAAGATTTTATTTGCGAGTTTGAATAACGGACAGAACCCCGGAAATGCTGATATAATGGGCATTTCCGGGGTTGATTTATGTCCTTTGGCTCTAAAATGGCTCTAATTGTTTTTGGTGCAGTTATTTTCGGAATAATAGCGGAAGGCTTTTACGATATATTCGCTGCTTGCAGATTGCCATCGGAAACGGCCATCAGGGCCATATTCGCCGGCCAGTTGAGAACATATTCTCCGGTCAGCAGATATTATTCCACGGTGTTCTTGACATGAGCCTCCATCGCATATGATATCGTGGCAAATGCGGCGTAACAGCCTTTTGGGCGGGTTTGCCAGGGCAACAAGCCTATCATATGCTACTCATGTAAAGAACCTTTCGCGGCATAAGATCTAATGACCGCCATGGCACAGTGTGGCCGGATAATATGGCCCCATCGACCTGAAAAGGTGGCTATCTGCACTGCTTCCCGTACCATGTTTTGTGTCAAATACTTTGCTTAGATAATCATTAGAATAAGTGCCAATCATCATCCGGCAATAATTTTCTGCACTTCCGATCAGAAGTTTTGGGGCAGTGGTCTGAGCGTTGGGAGTGTCCCAAAGTGGCCCTGTTGACAAACTAAAAAGAAATGGCTTTCTGTATGGCGCTAATCATTACCAAGACACTTCTTATTCCATCTCCCTGCGTATCTAATAGCGGATACCCAGATATTTGATCAAATGATTCCTGCGGGTTATTCGAAATAAGAGAGAAATCCTCCCCTACCTTGAATTCCGGTGTTCCTAAATTGAATGGATTAAGGAATATATTTACGGACTAAAGAAGAAATAGTATTAAACTATTCTACAACTCATTATTGACGCGTAACGACAAATACGTTACAATTAGAACATAAACGGAGGTGACATTATGGAGAAATCAGCAACACTTAATCTAAGGATTAATCCCACATTAAAATCAGAGGCAGAGACAGTTCTTTCGCGTCTGGGCATACCAATGTCAACGGCTGTCGATATGTTTCTGAATCAAGTAGTTTTAGTTGGAGGGATTCCGTTTTCCGTTACGCTTCCAAAGGCACCGGCAGATATAGATGCCTCTCAGATGACAGATGCGGCTCTTCATGCGAAACTTCAGAAAGGTTATGATGATTACAGAGCCGGAAGGACAGAGAACGCTGCAGAAGCATTCAAAAAGTTTAGGGAGACTCATAGGTGATGGAAAAATGGACTGTAGAAATTACTCAGACAGCCCTTGACGATATGGCAGGTGGTCTTTGAGATCATCTGCTGTATTTAAAATCAGAAGGAGTATTTAAAAATTTACCGTGTGATCAACCGATATCAGGATATAACAAGAATTTTTGATCGATAACACAAACATACTCCTGAAACGAGGTGCGAAATAATAGAAGTAGAGATTAAACTTGCCGTGACGGATTCTGTTGCCGTCCGCACAAAGCTTTTGCAGCTTGGGTTTGTGGAGAACAGAAAAATAGAAGAGCACGATATCTATTTTGATAATGAAAAAGGGTATGTTCGGGAGAACGGATGCGCCCTGCGGGTTCGAGAAACGAAAGATTTGTACAGCAAAAGAGTTAATGCACAGATTAACTTTAAAGGGAAGAAACTGGACAGCCAGACGATGACCAGACAGGAACTGGAGACCAGCGTGGAGAATGCAGATGTGTGCAGGAGAATCCTGGAGGGGATCGGTTATAATCCGGTTATTCCCAAGGTGGTAAAAATACGTCAGATGCTGCAAAAGGATAAAGTGACGGCTTGTCTGGACCAGGTACAGGATCTGGGAGATTTTCTGGAACTTGAGATTCTGGTGGAAACGGAAGAGGAAAGAGAAGATGCCCTTGGAAGAATAGAAGATATCCTGAAGCAGTTGGGATATTCTATTGGAGATACGTTACAAACATCTTATTTATCGATGCTGCAGAAGAAAATCTTGTTAAGTTCAATCAGCAATTGAATGACAGGGATATGGTTCTGTGTTATCATGATTATGAAAATAAAATGTGACTGTAAGTGATGAGTTATCGTGAAGAACGGAATTTATAAGGGAAGGGATCAGTATGGAAAATTTCAAATATCCTGTGCTGGATGCGAAACGGACCGGAAGGAAAATAAAGGAAGCGTGCAGGCAGAAAAATTTGTCTGTACGTGAGATTCAAGAATTTCTCGGATTAGGATCATTTCAGGCTGTATACCGCTGGTTCAGCGGTCACTCCCTTCCTTCCCTGGATAATATGTATGCGCTCAGTCAGCTGCTGCAGAAACCTATGGAATCTCTGTTGGTTTCGGTAAAGGAACCGGCTCCCGCCGATATCCGGACGCTGCCGTCTGGCAAGGCGCTGGAAAAAAGACTGGCATATTACTGGCAAAGTCTGATCTCCAAGGCTGCATAAACCAATGTATTTTTTTATTGATTTTGAGAATACGGGCAGCAGCGGATTAAAAGGAGTGGAATATCTCACAGAGGAGGACAGAATTTGTATTTTTTTCAGTCAATGCTGTGGAAAGATAGAGAGTGGGCTTCTCCGGCGGATTATGGAATCCCGATGTGAAATAGACGGTGTAAAACTGGCTAGAAATGGAAAGAATGCACTGGATTTCTACATTGCCTCCAGATTGGGGGAAGTGTTCGGTGCAGGGTATGAAGGTAGAGTTGCGATTGTCAGTAAAGATAAGGGTTTTAAGGCTGTGCAGGATTACTGGAAGCAGTCAGACAGATGCAGACAGAATATTGTTCTGAGTGCGACGATAGAACAATGCATTGCTTCGGCAAATGAAAATAATGAAAGAACCAGAAAGATCCAGGAAGATCTAAAAACAGTAACTCTGGAGCAGATGGTGGCGGAGGCTGGAAAAAGAAATATGCTCTGCCGCCGGATTCAAAGCAAAATTGCGGATCCTGTCAGTGAAGAAGATATGGCAGCTGTAATGAAAATACTGGAGATGAAAAAAAGCAAAAAAGAGCAGTATATATCCTGTCTGAAATTTTTCGGAAGAGAAAATGGAAGAAGGGTTTACCATATGATAAGAGAAACAGAAAGCAGGAAAGGTGAAAAAAGATATGGAATACAGACGTTTTGACAACACGGTTATCCTGAGACTGGATCCGGATGAAGAGATATGTGAGCAACTGATGAAAGTTGCCGTAAGAGAAAGGATTAGACTGGCATCGATCAGCGGTCTGGGAGCGGTGAAGGAGCTTACCACAGGCGTATTTGACACGGTGACGAAGGAGTACCATGCCAATGATTTTCAAGGGGCATTTGAGATCGTTTCCCTGACAGGAACGATCACGCAGAAAGATGGGGAGGCGTATCTGCATGCACATTTAAGCGCAGGGGATGCGAAAGGAAATGTATTCGGCGGTCATCTGAACCGGGCGGTTGTCAGCGCTACGGCGGAAATTATTCTTCAGGTGTTTCCGGGACAGGTGGGCAGGAAATTCAGTGAAAAGATTGGACTGAACCTGTTTGAATTTTAGTGGAGGAACGAAGGATGCACGTGACAGATAAACTTACAAGGCCATTGACAGAAGCAAAGTATCTGAATGCGGATAATGTCGACCGATATCGGAGCATTATGCGCATTTTTTATGAAAATTATGAGAAGCTGCGGTACTGGTTGTATCAGGAAGAAGTATATGAGGAAATGAGAAGAGATCCTTATTTTGCAGATTACCGGATGGAGCAGTGCCAGCAGGATCTTGCCATGCTGACGGAATGGAAAAATCTGAATACCATTCAGGATACACGCAAAGTTGCTTCCATCGAAGAGTTTAAGAATAAGAAATTCCGGTATCAGATGTCGGAATACAGTGTGGAAATCGAGCGCCTTGTGCTGCGTTTAGAAAATCTGTTCGTGGAAGGGGCTTCCCTGGAGCCCACATTGCTGGAACGGCTTCGCATTCATGTGGAGAAGTTTTCAGGGATGGCCGGTCAGGATGCCGGGACGGTATATACATGGTGGAGCGATTTGAATAACGACTTTATCCGTCTAAATCAGAATTATCAGGATTATATCCGTGATCTGAACAGTGTGAAGGCGGAGGAAATGATGCGGACAAAGGAATTTCTCGTTTTCAAGGATAAGCTGGTAGAATATCTAAGAAACTTTGTGAAAGGTCTGCAGAAAAATGTGGGGGTCATTGAAGAGACGCTGCGTCTTCTGGAGCCGGAGATTCTCGGAGCGGTACTGGAGAAGGTGAACGACTACGAGATGTCCATTCCCAGGATGGATGTGGAAGTTTCCCGGGAAATGATCGAGGAGAAAACCAGGGGACGTTTCAAGAGTATTCGGAATTGGTTTGTGGCTGAGGGGAGCCAGGAGAACGAGGCAGGCAGGCTTTTTGACGCTACCAATGAAATTATCCGCAGGATTACGCGGTATGCGGCGCAGCTTAGTGAAAAGAATGCGCTGGGGGCCAATCGCAGGGAAGAATACAGAAAAGTAGCAGAGATTTTTCTGAAGTGTGAAAATCTACAGGAGGCTCACCGAATGTCAGCCATGGTATTTGGCCTGGAGAAGCCCTTCCATTTGAAGGCGGCAGCGGACCGTGAGACGGACAGCATGAATCAAAGTGTTTATGAGGAGCCTGCGGCAGAGATTCTTTTACGTCCTAGAATTCGTAATTACGGAGAAAAATCAAAACGCACTTCTATTCGCGACAATGCCAGAGAAAAGGAAGAGACAAGGCGGGCGGCTGTGGAACAGATGAAAAAAGACTGGGAGAAGCTGGAGACGTTGGAAAAAAACGGCAGGATTGATTTTGACAGTCTTCCTGTGATCGAGGCCAGAGTCCGGGAGATTCTGTTGAAATGGTTGTCCGACGCTTTGGAGGACAGCGACCATTCCGCGCGGGCGGAGGATGGAAGGGAATTTATGCTGGATATGACACATGTTGATGAACAATGTGTGGTGCACTGCGAGGATGGAAATTTTACAATGCCAAAACTCAGTATCGTATTTCAGGAAGGAGCAGTCAGATGAAAGAACTGGAAACGCTGCTGGCAAGGCGTTGGGTACTGAAAGCGGAAGATCGGGAACTGTATTACCGCATCAGAGACTCTATTGGTGAGATCCGGAAATTTGCGACGGAAAAAATGGGATGCCAGGTAATTGAAAATGCGCTGTTGGTGAAGTTGGAGAAGATTCCGGCATTGGCGGAGAGTTTTATGGGAATTGAAGATTTCCATACGAAAGAAGAATATGCTTATTTATGCATGCTTCTGATGTTTCTTGAAGACAGGGATGCCCAGGAACAGTTTATTCTTTCTCAGCTGACGGAATATATCGAGGCAAATATGCCGGGCGGAGGAATCGACTGGACGTTATATGTCAGCCGGAGAAAACTGGTAAAGGTATTGAGGTATGCTGTCGGTCAAGGCATCTTAAAGGTGACAGATGGCAGCGACGATACTTTTATGGATCAGGCGGGAGGGGAAGTCCTCTATGAAAATACCGGGGCTTCCCGATATTTTATGCGAAATTTCAGCAGAGATATTATGGAATATACGAAACCGGAGGATTTTCAGGAGAGCGACTGGTTTTCCATTGATGAAGACCGGGGTATTGCAAGGAGACACAGAGTATATAAAAGGCTGCTGTTTTCTGTGGGGATGTACCGGGAAGAGGGAGCGGAAGAAGATTTTGAATATCTGAAATATTATGGCAGAAGGCTGGCAGATGACTTGGAACAGAGTTTTCCATGTCGGGTGCATATTCATAGGGGAAGCGCTTTTCTCATGCAGGGGGAAGAGTGCCGAATGGGGGAAGTATTTCCCGGGAGCACAGGGATGTCAGATATCCAGCTTTTTTGCTGTAGAGAGATACGAAAAAAAGTAAAAGACGGAAGCTGGAAGCCGGGAAAGGACGATATCATCGTGGTACAGTCGCTGGAGTTTGAGCGAATGGTGCGGCAGGTGAAGGAAGTATACGGCGAGGGATTTAATAAAGGCTACCGGGAAATGCCAGAAGGAGAATTCGTCCGGGAGGTGGAAGAGCAGATGGAGCGCTGGATATTGATTCGAAAGGACAGGCGGGAGCAGACGGTGAAGATTTATCCATCTGCAGGAAAACTGACCGGGCGTTATCCGACGGACTATAAGATAAAGGAGAAAAATACGAAAGATGAACAGCAGATGGCAGGCAAGTAAAATCGGACTGATTAATTTCTGGTATTATGACGAGCAGGAGTTCCCTTTTGCGAAAGGAAGGATGCTGCTGCGGGGAGCCAATGGTTCAGGAAAATCAGTGACTATGCAAAGTGTGATCCCTCTGCTCCTGGACGGGAATATGAGTCCGGAACGTTTGGATCCCTTCGGGTCCAGAGACAGAAAGATGAGCAGTTATCTTCTGGAGGAAGACGATGGAAGAGATGAGCGGACCGGATATCTGTATCTGGAATTGAAACGGCAGGAAAGCAGTATCTGGCTGACCATCGGCATGGGAATACGTGCCCGCAGAGGCAAACCTTTGGATAAATGGTATTTCAGTCTGACAGACGGCAGAAGAATTGGAAAAGACTTCTGGCTGTACAAGGAAACGGGAGAGAAGGTGCCCCTTTCCAGAAAAGAACTGGAAAATCGGATAGGAAACGGAGGTCAGGTGTTTGACCGACAGACAGACTACATGGATTATGTAAATCAACAGGTGTTTGGATTTGAGACGCTGGAAGAATATAAAGAAATGATTGATCTTCTGATTCAGCTTAGAACGCCGAAGCTGTCGAAGGACTTTAAACCATCGGTGGTCAATGATATTTTAAGCGACTCCCTTCAGCCCTTGTCAGATGAAGATCTGCGTCCTATGTCGGAAGCTATTGAAAATATGGATACCATGAATATGAATCTGAAATCCCGGGAGGCAGGATATCAGGCCGCCGGAAAAATTCAGAAAGTGCTGGACAGGTACAATCGTCTGATTCTCTTTGGCAAAGCGCAGCGTTGTGTGGCAAATGAAAAAATGCAGTCATCCCTGGAAAAAGAAATCAGGGAGCAGGCAAAGCAGATGCAAAGCTGCAAAGAACGGATGGAAACGTTGGAGCAGGAAAAGTCCCGGCTGGATGCCAGAAGAGACGCTATGGAAAAGGAAAGGGAATCCTTAAGCAAAAGCGATGCAGTCAGCCTGAAAGCCCGCCAGATGGATCTGGAGTTCCGTATGAAAGCCAGAGAAAAACTGCTGGAAGAAAAGAAAAGTCAGATTGCTGCCAAGCAGGAACAGTATGTGGCGACGGAGGATAAAAAGAAAAAGGAAGAGAACCGGGAATACGAAAAAGAGAAGGAACTGGGGGAGATTTTGGATGAGATGCAGACGGAAGCGGAGGAGATGGCTTTCGAGGAGCATGCATTTTTCCAGGAGGAAGTAAAAAGGCAGCTGCATGCAGAGCTTTCCTGGGATACTCATAAAGCCCAGTTTGAGAAAACGGCAGATGAAATCAGCCGGGGGACATCGCTGCTAAAGGAGACGCAGGTCTGTCAGAAGGAGGCGGATGATCTGCTGAAAAAGTGGGAAAAGCAGCAGCGTGAGACCGATACGGCCAAACGTCGGGAGAATGAACTGGAAGATGTTATGATCCAGATCGAAAATGAGTGGAAAGAGGCGTTGTACAGCTGGAACGGACGTAATACGGAACTGAAATTCACACCTCAGCAGATGCAGGAGTTGGCCAGATTTGCCGATGAATATACAGAGGGTGCAGATTTTGCCCGGGTAAGAAAGATAGCGGCAGATCTTTGGATCGGAAAAAACAGCGAGATGAATGGCAGCCTTTTAAAGATGCAGGAAGAGTTTCGCGAGCTGGAAAAAATCCATCAGGAGATCCTGGAAGAGCTGAAGCAGTGGGAAGCTCACAAGGAGCCGGAACCGCCAAGAAGCGATGCAGTAATAAAAAACCGGGAACGTCTGAAGGAAGCAGGGATACCTTATGTAGAGTTTTACAAGGTGGTGGAGTTTGGAAAAGATCTGGAAAAGGAAGTCTGCGACCGGCTTGAGGAGGCTCTGCTTGCTACGGGAATCCTGGATGCCCTGATCGTAGAGGAGCAGTACCGGGAGCAGGTTCTCAAGACAGACCCAGGCTGTGAAGATCGTTATCTCTTTGTTCCGCCCCATTATGGCGGGCAGAGTCTATTAGATGTACTGGATCTGAATGATTCGGTTAATGACATATTTTTTAATCAGAGGGTCACGGGAATTCTGGGAAATATCGGGTTTGGATTACCGGAAAATGCAGACGGCGACCTGCCGGCTGCCACCAGAATATATCCGGATGGTTCTTATCAGATCGGTGTGATCAGCGGAACAGTGGCGGGAGAGCATGAGGCTGGATTTATCGGAGTGAAGGCGCGGGAAAAGAATCGCAGGGATCGGATTGCAGCCTGCAAGGATGCGCTGGCCTGTAATGAGAAAGCACAGAAGAACCATTGCGGTGAGATCGAAGAATTAAAAAAGCGTATCGCCCGGCTGGAAAAGGAGTATCAGGGACTTCCGGGAGATACGGATCTGCGTGAGGCTGCGCGAATGCTTTCCGATGCCAGAAGAACAGTAGAACGGATGAAAGAAGAGGGAGCCAGATTAGAGGAGGAACTGTTAAAGGTTCACGAATCGCTGAAGGAACTGAAAAGGCAGACGGTCGAGATTGCGCAGAAGCTGTATCTGACCTGCAGTCTGGAAGTCTTTTGCCGGGCAGAGGAAGCAGCCCGCAATTATCGTCAGTATTTTTATCAGCTGAAGTCCGCTCATGAACTTTACCTGCAGATTCGTCTTCACCTGGAGGAACTGAGAGAACAGCTGGAGAATCTGGACGGGGATCTGGATCAGATCCGTTACGAACAGGGAAATACTCAGCGGGAGCTTAAGAAAGAGCAGGAAGAGTATGATTCTGTATTGGAGCAGCTGAAGCTTACAGATTATGAACAGATTCGACAGAGACTGGATGAGTGCATGGCATGGTTGCAATCCTATCCTGCCTTGCTGCAAAGCTGTGTGGAAGAGAGAGCCCAAAACCGGGAGCGGATCCGGGTACTGCAGGAGCAGTCGGTTCAAAATGAGGAAAGACTTGCGCAATGCAGGAGAAGAGGAGAGTATCTAGCTAGATGCTTTGAGGCGGAGCGGGATCTGAAGTATGTGGCTTTGCCGGAAGAAACGGCTGTCAGCGCGCAGAAAGTGGAGGCATGTCTTCAGGAGGAGTGCCGGGATTTGGATCTGGGTCAGATCATCCGTAATCTGAATCAGGTATATTTTGAAAATCGAGGATTTCTCACCGATTACCAGATCATGCAAACGGAACTGTTTGAAGAACTGAGCGAAGAAGCGCAGCAAGGGGATCCGCCGGCTAAAAGGCTGGATATTGCCGCACGTTATCAGGGCGTTCGGATTCCCTTTGGCAGGCTGCTGGTTCATCTGGAAGAGGAAATTGCTCAGCTGAAGGATCTGATCCGGGACGGAGACAGGGAACTGTTTGAGGATATCCTGGCCAATACGGTGAGCAGGAAAATACGGGGAAGAATCAACGGTTCCAATGCCTGGGTGGACAAGATGAATGCACTGATGGAAGAGATGAATACTTCCAGCGGATTAAAGCTGAGCCTCAGATGGAGAAGCCGTACGGCGGAGACGGAAGAGCAGCTGGATACCAGAGAACTTGTAGAGCTGCTGAAAAAGGATTATCGCCTGATGCGGGAGGAAGAAGCGGCGAAGCTGTCGGCACATTTTCGTTCCAAGGTGGAGGAGGCCAGACGTCATGCCAGAGACAGCGGCGGCATGATTTCCTTTTATCAGGTGATGAAGGAGACACTGGACTATCGCAAATGGTTTGAATTTCAGCTCTTTTTTCAAAAAAGCGGTGAAAAGGTAAAGGAACTGACCAACAGTATGTTTGGAACTTTCAGCGGAGGAGAAAAAGCCATGGCCATGTATGTGCCTTTGTTCTCTGCGGTGGTGGCTAAATATGATGGCGGACGTTCGGATGCTCCCAGGCTGATTTCTCTGGATGAGGCTTTTGCAGGTGTGGATAATCGTAATATACGGGATATGTTTCGCCTGATGACGGAGTTCCAGTTTGATTTTATTATCAATTCACAGGTGCTTTGGGGCGACTGCGATACTTTGGACGCTCTGGCTATTTATCAGCTGTTGCGGCCGGAGAATGCTAAATTTGTGACGGTCATGCCTTATCTGTGGAACGGTCATACCAGAGAAATGCTGGAGGATGAGTCGGAAGTAGAGCAAAGAGCAGAGAAAACAGGAAATGAATAGAAGGGAATCAGATGCGGGAATGGAGAAACAGCTGAGGGAGGAATGCCTTGCCTACTTCCGGGAGCGGCCGGTTTTTTGTCGGGTGCTGGACGGATTTCGGGAAAAATATGTTTCTTACGGGAAATTTGCCGGAACCGTTGTGATGAAAAACCTGTCTGAAGAAGACAGGGAAGATCTGGAAGGATTTCTGGGACGAAATTATCATGGGAAAAAATCGGTCTCCATTTCTGCAAAACGGTTTGAACAGGCGCTTCTCAGAAGCCGATTTGGGGAAATTTCCGGAAAAGAGTTGTTAGAACTTTATTTTGAGGAGACGATGGAGAGCCGGAAAGAACGGAAGCAAAAGGAAGAAAAAAAGCGCCAGGAGATGATTGACAGGGCGAAAAAGGAGACTCTTCCGGGTACATTGGCTGCGCAGTGGTTGGAAGAAATGCAGAGTCCGGAGGCGGGTAAGGATCCGGAGGAAACCTGGCAGATGCTTCTTACGGGGATTGGGATTTTGAATCGGCTGCCGGCGGATGCTCAGTATCTGGCGGTGTTTGCGGCGCAGGTCACGGGGAATCCCCACGCGTTTGATGAGGGCACGAAGGGCGGACGATACCTCGAGCAATTGATCCGGTGGTACCTGCAGAAGACGGAAGGGATTCCTGAATATGAAAGAGGGGCGTCCGCTGACCATATCTTTCCTCTTATCGAAAAGCAGAAACATTTCTGGAAAGCGGGAATCCTGAAAGATGATGTTTCCAATTATGCGTTGGCAGTGGGAATCCAGGCTGAAAAAAAGGATGGCTGTTTCCATAAAGGAATGGACGGCTTTTTCAAAGAAGGACAGCCGGTGCAGATTCCACTTTCTGTCATTGCCGGCTGGGAATCCGTCTGCTGTCCCCAAAACAGGGCGTTGATTGTGGAAAACCCGTCGGTATATGCCATGCTTTGTGGACAGTGGAAGGAAAGCTGTGCGCTTTTGTGTATGAACGGACAGCCGCGGTTGAGTTCTCTTTTGCTGTTGGATCTTTTTGCAAAAGCGAAAATGGAAGTCTGGTATGCAGGAGATTTTGATCCGGAAGGTTTGTTGATTGCCCAGAAGCTGAAACAGTATTATCAGGGGGAGTTCTATTACTGGCATATGACGGCGGCGGACTATGAAAAAAGCAGATCCTTAGAAGTGATTTCTCCCAGGCGGCTGAAGATACTGGAGAAAATAGTGGATGAACAGCTGATGGAGACGGCGGAAGCGATAAAAGTGGAAAAGGTGGCGGGATATCAGGAGAATATGTGGAAAGTATATCTGGAAGATTTAATGGCGGCCGATACTGTTTTTTGAATAACAGTTAATTTTCCTGAATGGGATTTAACGACGGCTCAGTTGTGGAAGGCCTGCAGGTTTGGTATGCTTATAGCAGCAAAGGTCGATGCAGATCAAAGCAAAGGAGTGGTTTTATGTCAGTGGGAAAAGTGATCAGAAGATACCGGAAAATGAAAAATCTGACGCAGGAGGAGATGGCGGAGCGGCTCGGTGTGACCGCACCGGCGGTGAATAAATGGGAGAATGAAAATTCTTATCCGGACATCATGCTTCTGGCGCCCATCGCCAGGCTGTTGGGGATTTCCCTGGACACTTTGCTGTCCTTCCGGGAGGAACTGACAGCGGATGAGATCGATGAGATTGTCCGGGAAGCGGATCAGAAACTGAAGACGGAATCCTTCGAGACGGCATTTGAATGGGCCGGGAAAAAACTGGAGGAATACCCGAACTGTGAGATGCTGATCCTGAATCTTGCGGTTCTTCTGGAGGCGCAGTGTATGCTGCAGGATGTTCCGAAAATGGATGAATATGACGGGTATGTGCATTCCCTGTACCTGAGGGGGCTGAGCAGCACGGACGAGACGGTTCGCGTGCGCGCGGCGGATGCGCTGGTGGGACGATGTATGCGCAAAAAGCAGTACGAAGAAGCGGAGAAGTACCTGGAGTATTTTTCTGTCCAGAATCCGGAGCGAAAGAGGAAGCAGGCTCAGATCTATGCGGAGACGGGACGGATCAGGGAGGCCTGTAAAGCGTATGAGGAACTGCTGTTTTCAGACTATCAGAGAGCGAGTATGGAGCTGCACGGACTGTATCTGCTGGCGCTGCAGAATCAGGATGGGGCAAGAGCGCGTATGCTGGCGGATAAGCAAAAGGAACTGGCACAGTGCTTCGAAATGGGGAAATACCATGAGGTTTCCTCCGGGCTGGATCTTGCGATGCAGGAAAAGGATGCAGATCAGGCGGTATCCATAATGGAAGAGATGCTTTCTTGCGTGGAACAGATCGGAGCTTTCCGAAAATCGCCTCTCTATGAACATATGGAGTTCAAGGAAATCAGTGAAGAATTCGTCGCGGAGCTGAAGGAAAATCTGCTAAAATGCTTCCGGGACGAAGAAATCTGCGGCTTTTTGAAGAACAATGAAAAATGGAAGCGGCTGGTAAATCAGTAGAACCGGCGTTGAAAAGCAGTTGCTCTGCCGGAAATTTTCCTCTATAATATAGGGCATAAGTTACCTTGGAAGAAACGGTAAGGTGAGAATCGAAGGTAACCTGCGTTTTTTTCATTTCACAAAAAAGGAGAGATAAAAATGGATAACAACAAACGTCCGGAAGATATGGTGCGTATTACCACGGATGCGCTGGCGCAGGCTTTTATCGACGAGCAGGTTGAGGCTATTCAGAAACAGGTGGGTAACAAGAAGGTGCTGCTGGCGCTGTCGGGAGGCGTGGATTCCTCTGTTGTGGCCGCGCTTTTGATCAAAGCCATCGGAAAACAGCTGGTATGCGTTCATGTAAATCACGGCTTGCTGCGAAAGGGCGAACCGGAACAGGTGATCGAGGTGTTCCGCAACCAGATGGACGCCAACCTGGTGTATGTGGACGCCATCGACCGGTTTCTGGATAAGCTGGCAGGCGTGGAGGATCCGGAGCAGAAGCGTAAGATTATCGGCGCGGAATTCATCCGGGTGTTCGAGGAAGAAGCCAGAAAGCAGGAGGGAATCGAGTTCCTGGCGCAGGGAACGATTTATCCGGATATCCTGGAAAGCGACGGTGTGAAAGCCCATCACAACGTGGGCGGTCTGCCGGAGGATCTGCAGTTCAGCCTCGTGGAGCCGCTGAAGCTTCTGTTCAAGGATGAAGTGCGGGTTGTGGGAAAAGCGCTGGGCCTGCCGGACGGCATGGTTTATCGTCAGCCCTTCCCGGGACCGGGTCTGGGCGTAAGATGCCTTGGCGCCATCACGAGAGACCGTCTGGAAGCGGTTCGGGAGTCCGATGCGATTCTGCGGGAAGAGTTTGCGAAGAACGGTCTGGAAGGAAAGGTATGGCAGTACTTCACGGTTATTCCGGATTTCAAGTCTGTTGGCGTAAAGGAAGGCAAGCGTTCCTTCGAGTGGCCGGTGATCCTGCGTGCGGTAAACACCAGAGACGCCATGACCGCTACGGTGGAGGATGTGCCTTTTGCCCTGCTGCAGCACATCACGGAGCGTATTACGAAGGAAGTGCCGGGCGTAAACCGGGTCTGCTTTGATCTGACTCCAAAGCCCACCGGAACCATTGAGTGGGAATGATTTCAGGGGCCCAGAAAAGCCTGATTTTACTGGGTTTTTGAGGGGTTAAGGCCCTCCGTGACAACGATTTGGCAACACTTTTTCATTATTCATAAAAAGAGAGCTAACTGATTTTGATTAGTCAGTTAGCTCTCTTTGAGGGCGTAAAATTTTCTGTGTCTATGGGGAAAATCTTCTTTGATAAGAACCAGATATGTATAATTGTATTGTCCAAATTTCTGGTTTTCTGCTGTCGAATTATTCATCTGATAATAGTATTGCCCATTCG
>DWYN01000169.1 GCA_019118645.1 Candidatus Blautia excrementipullorum
CAGGCGGCATCACAAATCACGTTTATGGGCGTGAACTATTACCAGAGCTGTGTGTGCGAGTACACTCCCATGGATGGAGTCACTCCCTACGGGACTATGAACACGACCGGTGTTAAGGGCTCTGCCCAGGAGCTGGGGATGCCAGGGATTTACAAAAATCCGGCCAATCCGTATCTGATGACCACAGACTGGGACTGGAGTATCGATCCTTCGGGACTTCAGTTCTGCTGCAGAGAGATTACGAGCCGCTATGCGCTGCCCATAGTCATCTCTGAGAACGGACTGGGAGCATTTGACAAGAAGACTGAGGACGATCAGATACATGACGAGTACAGGATCTGCTACCTGAAAGAGCATATCAAGGCGCTGGGAGAAGCTGTGGAGGAGGGCTGCCAGGTACTGGCCTACTGTACCTGGTCCTTCACTGACCTTTTGAGCTGGCTGAATGGATATCAGAAGCGATATGGTTTCGTTTATGTGGACCGGGAAGAAGAGGAGGGTGGCACACTGAACCGCTTCAAAAAGGACAGCTTTTACTGGTACAAAAAAGTTATTGAAACAAATGGGAAAGAAATCTTTGAAGAGGAGTAAAATACAGAAGATTTATTCTTGACAGGACCGCTAGACAGGTGTGAGACCTCGATAAAAGTCTATTATTATAAATTAATCATGTAATAGAGTAACAGGCGGTATTTAGTTCCACCTGTTACCGTTCATGATTATGCACTTTTTTCTTCAGTCGGACAGGCTGCTCTTTCCTGCGTTCCATTTCCCGTGCAATTCGTTTTTGATAAGTACGGTCATGAAAAGCTTCTGGATCTTCACCGAGCCGATCGTCTATGTCACTGACAGACTCATGAAACAGGGAAGCATCGAATTTCTGTCCCATCGTGGCATATAATTTCTGATAAACCTGATCCCTGATCATATCTCTTTCGTCAACTCTTGCATCGAACAGCTCCGCAGATTTTTCGGGACTGACATCTGCTTTGATTTCCTGATACTTTTTTTGATTTTCTGTCAGCTGATCAGATAAGTTGTCATACTGGGCATCCAGTTTCTTCAAAAAGTCTTTCTGATTTTTAAGAGCGATTTCACTCGTCTTTATTTCGGATTCATTGTGAAAGTAATTATCACAGATAAGCCGTTCTTTCTGCGACAGCAATTCTTCAATATCCTCAGTAAGAGTTGTGATCTTCTGGCTGATCTGATAGTACTGTACCGGCTGCAAAAAGCTGAGTTTCTTTTTCTGTGCCTGAAGAGACTTCTTTTCTGTCTGCTTTGTCCGGATTGTCTTTGTGATAGCTTTGTATTTCTTCAAAACCGGTGTAATCATAGAAATCCATTCTCTGGTGGAGGATGCCTGCATACGGTTATGGAACAGATAGTAACGGATCATGATCATAGTGCCCCGGAGCTGCTCCAATCGTTTTGCGACGGAATGGATATTTTCGCTGACTGTCTTTGTTAGTTTCTCTACCTGCCGTTTTAATTCCCGGAAGAGTCGATTGTCTTTCCGAATCTGGCGGTTGATCTCACAGCGGTCGGAAATCAATCCTTTCTTCTCCATATCTCTTGCATGGTATCCCTCATGGATGGTAGGCTGTTCATCACGTCCCTGATCAGCAAAACTACGGTGATCTATCCGGGTGTCGATCTGATGTTCCTGTAAAGTATGGTTGACTGCGTCTGCCCATGCTTTCCGCCATTCTCGAAGCTGTGCTTCGCTGTTCCACTGTTCTGAAACAGGATTCTGTCTGCCGAAACGGGTGCTTTTCGGATGTTTGTCTGCTCGGATATAACCATGTTCCTGGGCTGCTGAAGGTGCCATATATACCTTTTTTTTTCCGACTTTATAAGGATATTGCTTTTCCCACCCCTTTGTCTGAGCATCTTTAAATTCGGAGGCAGTAAAGCCTTTTTCTTCCCCATTCCTGATGCAGAGGTATTCTTTCTGTGTTTTATACTGCCAGGTTCCGTCAGTTTCCAGCGGGCGGACGGTTAGCAGGATATGGGCGTGGGGATTATGACCGTCTGTGTCGTGGATCGCAAAGTCAGCACACATTCCCATATCGACAAAATTATTTTGGATGAAATCACGGAGTAATGAGATTTGTGCCTTCCTTGGCAGTTCAATGGGAAGTGCTACAACAAATTCTCTGGCAAGCCTGCTGTCTTTGGTTTTCTCGGCTCGTTCCACGGCATTCCAGAGCTGCTCCCGATCTTTCCATTCTGGTGAAGCCTTTGGAGGGAGAAGGACTTCCTGAAAAATAAGTCCCTGTTTCCGGGTATAATCATGCTGGACACCATCGTAATCATTATACATGCGACTGCAACTAAGATAGGCAGAAGCAGCAACGGCGGAACGGCCTGCGCCACGGCTGACCACTTTTGCCGACATATGGTAAATTGCGATAACGATCATCTCCTTCCTGTGAATATCGCTGTACTATAAAGGAGCATGGTTGTTTCCATGTTTTTCTACAGAAAAGCTGCCGGTGGCAGGTTTTCTCAGACAGCCATCTCCGGCTGGAGGATCCTGCCGGAAAATTTGCCGGTGTTCTTCCGGCAGGTGTATCCGCCGGAGTCTGGCGGATGGATGGCTGCATAGCCGGTGCTGCCTGCCAGCAGCGGATAGCCCTCGGCAGAGCGCACGAGCCCGACCAGCGGGAGGGATACCACCGCTTCACGGGGACCCCGCAAAGCCTGCTTTGTGGGGAGAGGAGGAGCAAGGTAGCGTCCGTAGTTTCCGCCGGAGGCGAAAACGGAGGAAAGCGGACTTTGCGACGACGAAGTGGTGAGTAAGTGCGCCCTATCCGAGTTCTTGGATAGGGCGCATTATCCGAGATATTCAACTATCCGAGGAAATTTTCAAATAGTGGCTATATATAAGGATTTCAAAGAAATTTCCTCGGATAATGTAACAACTATTTTAGAAAGTCCGGCAACTGATTCTC
>DWYN01000170.1 GCA_019118645.1 Candidatus Blautia excrementipullorum
ACAGTTGCTACTGGTAGAGTAGAGGCTGGTGTTCTTCACGTATCTGAGGAAGTTGAAATCGTTGGTATCAAAGAAGAAACACGTAAAGTTGTTGTAACAGGTATCGAGATGTTCCGTAAACTGCTTGACGAAGCTCAGGCTGGTGACAACATCGGTGCTCTTCTTCGTGGCGTTCAGAGAAACGAGATTGAAAGAGGACAGGTTCTTGCTAAACCGGGAACCATTACCTGCCACACCAAATTTACCGCTCAGGTATACGTTCTGACAAAAGATGAAGGTGGCCGTCATACACCGTTCTTCAACAACTATCGTCCGCAGTTCTACTTCAGAACAACTGACGTTACAGGTGTGATCACTCTTCCGGAAGGAACAGAAATGTGCATGCCTGGAGATAACATCGAAATGACAATTGAGCTGATCCACCCGATCGCTATGAGCCAGGGTCTTACCTTCGCTATCCGTGAAGGCGGACGTACTGTAGGATCAGGCCGTGTTGCTTCCGTTATCGAGTAATTGGCAGAGAACTTAACGAAAGCGAGTCGTAGACGAAGCTTGAGTTTAGTCGTAGCCATGTCGACGCCCTTAATGAGCCGAAGGCGAATTTAGTAGTCGACTATGCATATAAAATAGTACCAACAGGTACTCAATGTCCAAGCGTAAGATTGCCCCGGAGCCGAAAGGCTTCCGGGGTTTTTCTGTTGAAAAAATAACAGGATGAGTTTGATGCTGAAAAAAATATCTGTGTATGATATAATTTGAAAGACAGAGAAAAACACGGGATAGACAAGGAGAAAATATGGGTCATGTGTATTTTGTCCGCCATGGACAGACTATTTGGAATGTAGAAAATAAAATCTGCGGCGCCACAGATATCGCTCTTACAGAAAAGGGCCATCAGCAGGCGATTGAGCTGGGAAAAGAGATTCTGCGTCAGGGAATAAAAGCAGATGAAATTCTTTATTCTCCGCTGATACGGGCGGCAGATACCGCAAAACATATTTCGGAAATTACAGGGATTCCTGCCAGAGTGGAGTCCAGGCTTGTTGAGCAGAATTTCGGAAAATATGAGTCTACACCCAGAAACGGAAAAGAGTTTCAGGAGGCAAAAAAACAGTTTGTTTCCGGATATGAGGGAGGAGAATCTATGCTGCATCTTGCCCAGAGAATCTATAATCTTCTGGACGAGATCAGGGCGGAATCAGACGGCAAAACCTATATCCTTGTGGCGCACAATGGTATTGCAAGAGTGGTAAATTCCTATTTCCATGAGATGACAAATGAGGAATACGCCGGATTTGGAGTGAAAAACTGCGAGATTCTGAGATATGATTTCGTATAGATGGCGGAAACGATAACAAAGGCTGATATTGAAAGGATTTTGAAAGTCTTCAGAACGGAGAGCGAAGGATAAATCATGGATCTCAGAGAGGCAGGACGAATATTAGATATTTCCGAATGCGATAACATAAATGAAATAAAAAGGAAATACCGCAGGCTGATGGGACGTTTTCATCCGGATGCTCTAGGGTCAGAAAGCCCGGAACATATCAGAAGGGCACAGGAGATCAATGAGGCATACCGGATACTGAAAAAAAGCAGAGGAAATTCGATTGCTTCAGGGAAAACCAGACAGAATGCGGAGTGGATGTCAGAAAAGAACGAAAAAGCCTTCTGTCCAAGAAATATTTATCTGTACTACAGCATGGAAACGGAGGCAGGCAAACTCTATTACAAAACGGCCCGAGGGAAATATATGTGGGATCCCGATGAGGAAGAATTCCACTTATTTATTGCCAGCCTTTCTCATGCGGCAAAAGAGCTTCTGGAGCAAGTGGAAGAAAAAGCGTCTTTTGAAACACAGAAGCATCCGCTGTTTGAGAAAACAGAGAAATTCAAACTTCAGGCGAAGCTTGTCCACTGTCTGATTTGGCAGTATACAAATCCGGTAAAAATACTCCGAAAAATTGCGGAGCCGGAGGAATGTGACAATCAGGGAAGGCCGATCTATCATTTTCCGACTTTTCTGGAACCGGAAAATAATTTTGCGAGAGGTACCCCGGAGACTGCAGTTAAGGCAGGAGGAGTCCTTTACCCGAAAGGCTTCCGGAAGAACAGAATTATGGTCAGTGACCGGACGGGGAGGACTTCAGGCTATTTGTCTTTTGCAGATGATTGTCTTTACCTCTGTGTTATTCCGCTGCTGAAGAGCAGAGCGGCGCAGGTTAAAATGTCGCTCAGATCAGAAGACAGCAAAGAAAGGCCGTCTCGGGGCGGAAATAAGATGAAAGTTGATTTTTATTTTCGGCTGGAAAAAAACGCGGAAGAACACAGAAATCCTGATCAGAATCTGAGAATAGCCGGGATTCTGAGGGAGTATGAGAGCAAAATAAATGGGAGAAGGACATCCAAAGTATGAAATATAGAAGAGAAAATAAGAGGAAGAGGAAAAAAGTATCGTACAATTTTAGATGTTACGGTTACATTAAAAATATATAAGAAAGAAAAATTATGTCACCAGGAATCCGCAGCGCATTTTGTGCAGCGGATTTTTTTACAGAAGGGGAACGCGGACAAAAGTAAATTTTTTTACAAAGATTTTACAGGAGCAGACTTTTGAATTTTACGTTCCGACTATAAAATGACTCTTGTCAATGAGGAAAACAATTGAATAAAGAAAATAAAAGAAGAGGAGATTTATCATGAAGAAAAAAATTGTAGGAATTTTAACAGCAGCTCTGATCGGAACAACAGCTTTTGCATCTGTAGTCAGCGCAGCAAGCGGAACAATCAACGTAATTTCCCGTGAGGACGGTTCCGGTACAAGAGGTGCTTTCATTGAGCTGTTCGGTATTGAGGAAGAGCAGGACGGCGAAAAAGTAGATATGACTACAACAGACGCCAGCATCACAAACAGCACATCCGTTATGATGACAACAGTTGCAGGAGATGAAAATGCAATCGGATACATTTCCCTTGGTTCCCTGAATGACACTGTTAAAGCTGTAAAGATTGACGGTGCAGAGGCATCTGCTGAAACTGTAGCTGACGGTACATATAAAGTATCCCGTCCGTTCAACATTGTAACAGGCGAAGAAGTAAGCGATGCAGCACAGGATTTCATCAATTACATCATGAGCTCTGACGGACAGCAGATCGTTGAGGACAATGGATATATCAAAGCTGACGCTGAGGCTGAGGCATATGCAGCAGGCGAAGCAGAAGGAAAGGTTGTAGTGGCTGGATCTTCTTCCGTATCACCGGTAATGGAAAAACTGAAAGAAGGATATGAAGCAGCTCAGGATAAAGTAACTGTAGAAGTACAGCAGAGCGATTCCACAACTGGTATTACTTCTGTAGCAGACGGCATCTGCGACATCGGTATGGCTTCCCGTGAACTGAATGATGACGAAACAGCACAGGGACTTACACCTACTGTAATCGCAACTGACGGAATCGCAGTTATCGTAAATACTACAAACGAAATTGAAGACCTTACAACTGATCAGGTTAAATCTATCTTCACAGGTGAGACAACAGAGTGGGAAGATCTGGCAGAGTAAAACAAACAAAAGCAAGGACTGTCAGGAAATTGTCCGCACTATCATGAAATGTCTGAAGACACAAATATCTATGCAGTTCTGCTGGATTTTAAAGGCGTTTCCGGGAGAGTCTCCCGGAAACCTGCCGAAGAAAATGCAAAACATGCATAGATATTCTTATGTAAGAGGATTACAGGTGATTGCCAGTACAGCGAAAAAGAAATACCTGCTGATTTTAAACTGCTTCGTAAGAAGGGCAAAACAGCAGAATGTTGATTTTTCGGTGTACTGGCGGATAAGAAGAAGAGAGGAAGTCATCTATCCATGAATAAATTTAAAGAACAAGGTATGAGAATTGTTTTTATGGTCGCTGCCTGCGTATCAATTCTGGCAGTATTTCTGATCTGCCTGTTTCTGTTTGCCAGCGGTATTCCGGCAATTGCCAAAATAGGGCCGCTGGAATTCCTGTTCGGAACAGAGTGGAGACCATCCAACGACATCTATGGAATCTTTCCGATGATCGTAGCAAGTATTTATGTAACCGGGGGAGCAATCCTGGTGGGCGTGCCGGTTGCGCTGTTTACTTCTGTGTTTATGGCGCGCTACTGCCCGAAAAAAATCTATCGTCCGCTGAAATCAGGAATTGAACTGATGGCCGGCGTTCCGTCAATCGTTTACGGTTTCTTCGGACTGGTACTGATGGTTCCCCTGATCCGTGAAGTGTTTGGAGGAACGGGAACAAGCTGGCTTGCGGCATCCCTGCTGCTGGCGATCATGATTCTGCCGACAATCATCGGACCGACAGAGTCCGCACTCAGAAGTGTGCCGGAAAGTTATTATGAAGGTTCCCTGGCGCTGGGCGCGACAAAAGAACGCAGCATTTTCTGCGTAATCCTGCCGGCGGCGAAATCAGGTATCCTGGCGGCAGTTGTTCTTGGCATCGGCCGTGCAATCGGAGAAACCATGGCGGTGATTATGGTTGCCGGAAACCAGGCTAGAATGCCGGAAGGCCTTCTGAAGGGACTTCGTACCATGACGGCCAACATTGTTACAGAGATGGGCTATGCGACAGGACTTCACAGAGAAGCTCTGATCGCAACAGGAGTAGTACTGTTTGTATTTATCCTGATTATCAACCTGTGTCTCTCATTATTGAACAGGAGGGCTGAAAATGCAAACTAATCTTGCGACGGTAAATTCGCAGGCAGAATTGGAGAAGAGAAATACAACCACCACAGCAGAGCATCTGCGCTCCTACCTGCGCCATCCGGGCTCCGGAATTCTGGCGCTTTTAACAGGAATTGCAGCAGTACTTACATTTGCTGTTTTGATTTTCCTGGTTGTTTATATACTTGTGAAAGGTATTCCTTATCTGACGCCCAGTCTTTTCAGTCTGGAATACAATTCAGAGAATGTATCCCTGATGCCGTCTCTGATCAATACATTCATTATGACATTTATGTCTTTGATTATTGCTGCGCCTCTTGGTATTTTTGCGGCTATCTACCTTGTGGAGTATGCAAAAAAGGGAAACAAACTGGTGAAGGTGATCCGTATCACTGCTGAGACACTTTCAGGAATTCCTTCCATTGTTTTTGGTCTGTTTGGTATGCTGTTCTTTGTAACAGCTCTCCACTGGGGAATGTCTCTTCTGGCAGGTTCCTTCACTCTGGTAATTATGGTACTTCCGTTAATTATGAGAACTTCCGAGGAAGCCCTGAAAGCAGTTCCGGATTCTTACCGGGAAGCAAGCTTTGGACTTGGCGCCGGAAAACTGCGTACCATTTTTACTATTGTGCTTCCTTCTGCAGTGCCTGGTATTCTTGCCGGAATTATTCTGGCAATCGGACGTATTATCGGTGAAACCGCAGCTCTTCTGTATACTTCCGGTACAGTGGCGCAGGTTCCCAATCTGATGGGCTCCGGACGTACGCTGGCTCTTCATATGTACGTGCTTTCCAGCGAAGGACTTCATATGAATCAGGCATCAGCAACGGCTGTTGTAATTCTTGTTTTTGTGCTGGTAATCAACGGCCTTTCTGGTATGGTGGCAAAACGAATTGCGAAAGGATAAAGAAAAATGAGCGATAAGACGAAGCTTTCAATTGAAGATATGAACCTGCATTACGGCACGTTCCATGCATTAAAAAATATCAATATGCATATTCCGGAAAAGGAGATTACTGCCTTTATCGGACCCAGCGGATGCGGCAAATCCACACTGCTGAAGTCCCTGAACAGAATGAACGACCTGGTAGAGGGATGTGTAATTACCGGAAAAGTAGAACTGGACGGCGAAGACATCTACGGCGATATGGACGTGAACATGCTGAGGAAGAGAGTCGGCATGGTGTTCCAGAAACCGAATCCTTTTCCTATGAGTATTTATGACAATATCGCATATGGACCAAGAACACACGGTATCCGTTCAAGAGCAAAGCTTGACGACATTGTGGAGAAATCTCTTCGTGACGCGGCAATCTGGGACGAAGTCAAGGATCGTTTGAAAAAGAGCGCCCTTGGTATGTCCGGCGGACAGCAGCAGAGACTCTGCATCGCGAGAGCCCTGGCCGTACAGCCGGAAGTACTGCTGATGGATGAACCCACTTCCGCCCTTGACCCGATTTCCACATCCAAGATTGAGGAACTTGCCCTGGAACTGAAAAAGGACTATACCATTGTCATTGTTACACATAATATGCAGCAGGCGACCCGTATTTCTGATAAAACCGCTTTCTTTTTACTGGGAGAAGTGGTAGAATTTAACGATACCGATACTCTGTTTTCTATGCCTTCTGACAAGAGAACAGAAGATTATATTACAGGGAGGTTTGGCTGATATGGCGACACGTTTTGAACGGCAGTTGGAAGAACTCCATGTACAGATGATAACAATGGGAAGTCTCTGCGAGAAAGTAATTACTCTTTCCGCAAAGGCAATCGAAGGCGTGGACTGCGCCAAAGAGGTATTTGACACAGACCGGGAGATTGATGCAAAGGAGAGGGAAATCGAGACACTCTGCATGCGACTTCTTCTTCATCAGCAGCCTGTTGCAGGCGATCTGAGAGAGATTTCGGCGGCCCTGAGAATGATTTCCGATATGGAACGAATCGGCGACCAGGCGGCGGACATTGCGGATCTGTCGCGGTTTGTGGACAAAAACTGCGTCCAGATACCGGAAGAAATTAAAAAGATGGTTGAGCTGACGGTTCATATGGTAACAGAAAGTGTAGACTCCTTTGTGAAATCAGACATTGACCTCTGCAGAAAGGTGATTGCTGATGACGATAAAGTTGATGAGGCGTTTAACCAGATAAAGGGAGAACTTGCTAACCTTATGTATAATAATATGGATGTCAAGGTTGGCCTGGATCTTCTGATGGCAGCGAAATATATGGAGCGTATCGGAGATCACGCGGTAAATATCGCGGAGTGGGTGGAGTACTCGATCACCGGAGTTCACAGAAACAATGAACATCAACTTGGAGGAAACGAAGGTTGACAAAAAAGATATTTAAGTCCAGCATACTGGCGTCTGTAATTATCCTCATTTTGGGGATGGCCTGCGTGCTGGGCGTTTTGTATCAGTATTTTGGAGAACAGATCAACAGCGAACTGAAAAAAGAGGCGGAATATCTTTCCTACGGGGTGGAGCTGGAGGGAGAAACCTACCTGGAGCAGGTCAACGACCAGGATTCCCGTATTACCTATATTGATGAAGAGGGAAATGTTCTCTACGACAGCATGGCTGACGAGGCGAATATGGAAAACCACAGAGACAGGGAGGAGTTTCAGGAGGCGGAAGAAACAGGCGTGGGACAGGCAGAACGCATGTCGGACACCCTGTCAGAGAGAACCCTGTATTATGCAGTGCGCCTTGAGGACAACTCCGTACTGAGAGTATCCAGCACACAGGACTCGGTGCTGGCTTTGACAGTTCAGCTGATCCCTTCCGCACTGGGAATTCTTGTTGTGCTGATTGTTCTGTCGGGTATTTTTGCCTCCAGAATCGCTTCTTATATTGTAGAGCCTATCAACTCTCTGGATCTGGATCATGCGGAGGACAATGAAACTTATGAAGAAGTGGCGCCGCTGCTCAGTAAGATTCATAAACAGAGCGGGCAGATCAGGACGCAGCTTGAGGAAGCAAGAAGAAACCAGGAAGAGTTTCAGATTATTACGGAAAATATGCAGGAAGGGCTTCTGGTGATAGATGCTTACACAATGATTCTTTCCGGAAATTCCAGTGTGTGGAAGATGTTCCAGGTATGGGAGCCGAAAATCGGAGAGAGTGTGTATTCTCTTGACAGAACAGAGGACTTCCGGAAGCTGATTGAAAAAGTTCTCGAGGGAGAGCACGGAAGCACCCTTCTTCGGATTGATAATGAATTTATTCAGCTGATCGCGAACCCTGTCTCCAGGGACGGAAAAACCGTTGGAGCGGTTCTTGTTCTGATGAATGAGACGGAAAAAGTGGAGAGGGAAAACCTCAGGAGAGAATTTTCCGCAAATGTTTCCCATGAGCTGAAAACTCCTCTTACGTCTATTTCCGGATATGCGGAGATTATCCAGGGCGGCCTTGTAAAGGATGAAGATATCAAGAAATTTGCCGGCAGAATATACAAAGAAGCCCAGAGACTGATTCAGCTTGTGGAGGATACAATAAAAATTTCTCAGCTGGACGAAGGAGAAAATCCTTATGAGTGGGAAAACGTAGACGTTTATAAGGTGGCAAAGGACGTCTGCAGCCATTTAAAGGATATAGCCTGGAAAAAGAACGTTCATCTTTTTATTGAAGGACAGAAAACCATCTGCCGTACAGTTCGTCCGATTCTGGAGGAAATTTTATACAACCTCTGCGACAATGGAATTAAATATAACAAGGACGATGGAACCGTAAGCATTCATATAAAAGACGAAGGAGATAATATCCGCCTCATGGTAAAAGATAACGGAATCGGCATTCCGCGGGAGGATGTGAACCGTGTATTTGAACGATTCTACCGTGTGGATAAGAGCCATTCCAGAGAAATAGGCGGAACAGGACTTGGATTGTCCATTGTAAAACACGGAGTAACCTTCCTGGGAGGAACCCTGGATCTGGTCAGCGAAGTGGATAAAGGAACGGAGATTACGGTGATTTTGCCGAAAGACGGGAAAAAGAATTGATATATATAAAGAAAAAGAGATTATCGGAAATGAGACGTTTTCTGATAATCTCTTTTTTCAGTCTTAATAATTGTAAGCTCCCTCATAGCTGAAACAGGATGTCTTTTTCCGGGACTGGTCTTTGCATGCACGGCAGCGGTCACAGAATTCCTGCTCATAGCAGGTGGCGCAGAGACAGTCTCCGCAGGCGCTGCGGTCATACTCCGGGGTGCAGGTGTATGCCCTCTTGCCATCGTAATCTTCCTTCATATGCATCACGCTCCTTTAAGTCTATTATACCTAAAGGAGCGGGCAATTCAAGAGATTTCGAAAAGATATTCAGATAATTCCGGAATATACAGGGAAATGTACTTCGAAACAGAGGGATCCGTCTCACTGTCAATAATCTGTCTTATGGTAGAATCTTCCGTTGATAAAGTCTGTTTTGATGATATTTACAAAAGCGTCAGGATCTACTTCCATCACTTTCTTAACGAGAAGTTTCGCCTCCTCCCGGGACACTACAGAGTAAATCATGGAAGTGGCGTCTTTCGTATAGCATCCGATGCCGTCAATACGAGTGGCGGAGTGATGGGAGAGATGGGAGATTTCTTCGTAGACCTCATCCGGATGTCTTGTGACAATAAAAAGCGTATGTTTTTTATATCGCTGGTGAAGCATCTGAACTACCTGGGTGGAAGTGAACTGAAAGATAATGGAATACAGTGCCTTGTCCCAGCCGAAAAGCAGGCCTGCGATGACCAGCAGAACCGCGTTTCCGCAGAAAATGTAATTCCAGATATCGCGTCCGCTTTTTTCGGAAAAGTAGATGGCGATAAAGTCAGTTCCTCCCGTGCTGGTATTTCCGATCAGGCACAGAGTGATTACAACGCCATTGATCAGACCGCCGAAGATACTGATCAGCAGCGGATCGTATGTAATGGGCTGCGCCGGGATCAGGTCGGTCAGAATACTGGACAGAACAATCACCACACAGGAACTCATGGTGAACTTGATACCGATGAACCTGAGGCCGATAAAAACGGGAAAAGCGTTCAGAGTAATATTAATGACGGTGTAGGGAACTTCCAGCCCTGCAAATTCCCGGAAAATATTCTGAAGAAGCAGAGTTAATCCGTTAAAGCCTCCCGGAATTAATCCGCCCGTATTGACAAAGGTATTGATATTGACCGCGCAGATCACAGCAGCAATAACGGCGCAGCCATAACGTTTCATTTCGATTTTCGGGTCCATGTTTTTTAAGGATGCCAGACTATTCATATTTTTATATCCCCCTCTTTATTATGCCGTATTTCCGGCAGGAAGGTCTTTTTTGATCTGACTGACGGAAATACAGTGTAATATTTTTATGAATATGACCTGCTGAGAAGACTTATAAAGCTTCCCAGCGTCCGGAGGCCCCGCAGGGAAGAATCAGGCCGCTGTCTGTTACAGGAAGGCCGATTTCCTGGGAGTCCACTTTTCCATGGAAATTTTTCAGTTCTGCAGCCAGCATGTAAGTGAGAACCGCAGGCGCCAGACCGGTAGTATAGGAATTGATCAGGAAAAACAGTGGATCCGGGCTGAGAATCCTGGTGCACAGCTTGATCAGAGGATGGATGGCATCTTCAATCTTCCAGATTTCTCCTTTTGGTCCCCGTCCATAGGAGGGAGGGTCCATAATGATCGCGTCATAATGATTGCCGCGGCGGATTTCCCTTTCCACAAATTTTACACAGTCATCCACCAGCCAGCGAATGGGTGCGCTCTGAAGTCCGGAAGCGGCGGCGTTCTCTTTTGCCCAGGTGACCATGCCCTTGGAAGCGTCCACATGGGTAACGCTGGCTCCTGCCGCGGCGGCGGCTAAAGTGGCCCCTCCGGTGTAGGCGAAAAGATTCAGAACCTTTACAGGGCGTCCGGCATTCCGGATTTTTTCGCTGAACCAGTCCCAGTTTACAGCCTGTTCCGGAAAAAGCCCGGTATGCTTGAAGCTGAAGGGCTTCAGGCGGAAGGTAAGTTCCCTGTAATGAATTTCCCATTGCTGGGGAAGATCAAAAAATTCCCACTCCCCGCCGCCTTTTTTGCTTCGATGATAGTGGGCGTTTCTGTTTTTCCAGCGCCGGTCAGTTCGGGGAGTATTCCAGATTACCTGGGGATCCGGGCGGACGAGAATATATTTTCCCCACCGTTCCAGCTTTTCCCCTGCGGATGTGTCGATTACTTCATATTCTTTCCAATTATCAGCAGTCCACATAGATGACAACCTTTCGTTACATATTTTTGCGCTGCTGCAGAAATAATCTGCAGACAGGTTTCTCTCAGTTTCAGTATATGGTAATCAGAAGAAATCTGCAAGAAGAAAGTCTTAAGATTTTATACGGGTAGGGGAGCGGAGAGCCATTTTCCGCCTACATTTCTCTTCCGGGACTTGACAAGCAGGAAATCAGCATACTAAAATAGACAAGATAGAGTAACGTTGTAAATGGTTAAAGAGAAATGCCGTGCAGATATGATGAGATACCTGTATTCTGTCTGAGGGGGAATGTCAGCCGGGGCAGGGAATTTTGCCAGGTACGGCACGAGGAGGAAGATTATGCAGAAATACAGTGAAATGAGCAGAGAACAGCTATTGGATCTGAAGAAAGAACTGAACCAGCAGTTTGCGGACATCAAGGCTCAGGGACTTTCCCTGGATATGTCCAGAGGAAAACCGGGCATGGATCAGCTGGATATTTCCATGGGGATGATGGACGTACTGAAAGGGGATTCCGACCTGAAATGCGAGACAGGTGTGGACTGCCGGAATTACGGTGTGCCGGACGGAATTCCGGAAGCAAAACGCCTTCTGGGAGCAATATCTGAAGTAGATCCTGAAAATATCATTATTTTCGGAAATTCCAGTCTGAATGTAATGTTTGATACGGTAGCCCGTTCCATGACACACGGTGTTATGGGAAACACACCCTGGTGCAAGCTGGATAAAGTGAAATTTCTCTGTCCTGTGCCGGGATATGACCGTCACTTTAAGATTACAGAATTTTTTGGCATAGAGATGATCAATGTGCCTATGAGCCCCGAAGGACCGGATATGGATATGGTGGAGAAGCTGGTAAGCGAGGATGCCTCCGTAAAGGGCATCTGGTGTGTTCCGAAATATTCCAATCCCCAGGGCTACACCTATTCCGAAGAAACTGTAAAACGCTTTGCGCGCCTGAAACCTGCGGCTCCTGATTTCCGTATTTACTGGGATAATGCCTACAGTGTGCATCATCTTTATGATGACGACCAGGACTTCCTTCTTGAGATCCTTGATGAATGTGCGAAGGCGGGCAATCCGGATCTTGTATATAAATTTACTTCCACTTCCAAAATCAGTTTTCCGGGTTCCGGTATTGCGGCTGTGGCAGCTTCCAAGGCAAATCTGGAGGATTTCCGCAAATATATGCAGATTCAGACCATTGGCCATGACAAGCTGAATCAGCTCCGTCATGTGAGATTCTTTAAAGACCTTGACGGTGTGCATGAACATATGAGAAAACATGCGGAACTGATCCGTCCGAAATTCCAGCTGGTGGATGAGATTCTGACCAGAGAACTCGGCGGACTGGGAATCGGAGAATGGACCAAACCAAAGGGTGGATACTTTATTTCCTTCGAGTCCATGGAAGGCTGCGCCAAGGCCATTGTAGCCAAAGCGAAAGAAGCTGGAGTTGTGATGACAGGAGCAGGCGCTACCTATCCTTATGGAAAGGATCCGAAAGATTCCAACATCCGTATCGCGCCTACCTATCCGGATCTGAAAGAACTGGAGGAGGCAGCGAAGGTTTTTGTGGTATGTGTAAAACTTGCCAGCGTAGAGAAACTGCTGGAAGCATAAATTGCAGAAATAATATTGTCAGAAATAGTCGGCAGAGTATTATTATCGTATGCTGACAGACGGAAAGCCGTTACAGGAGTAATCCGGACAGGGAGGTTCTATGGCAGAAAAACAATCAGGAATGAGTACAGGCAGAAAGGTATTGATAGGCGTGATCGCAGTGCTGCTTCTGCTGACTGTGGCTGCCTATGGATATGGAGTATATTACTTTTCAGAATACTTTCTTCCGGGTTCTCTTGTGAACGGCTTTAACTGTTCTTATATGAGCCGGGAGGAGACGGAGCGGCTTCTGAAGAGGGAAACCGCCGCTTACGTGCTGGCTGTGCAGACCAGGGGCAACGGCCAGGAGAGCATCTCGGCGGATGAGATCGGCCTGTCTTATATTTCTGACGGAAGCATTCGGGAGCTTCTTCGGAGGCAGAGCCGTTTTCTGTGGTTCCTGTCTTTTGGACAGCACAAGACATATGAAGTTCCGGCTTCAGTTACCTACGATCCTGAACTGCTGGAGGAGAAGATTGACAGTCTCAGCTGCATGAAAAATAATATATCTCCTGTGGACGCCAGAATTGAGGATACCGGAGAAAAATTTGAAATCATACCTGAAACTGTCGGTACACAGGTAAATAGAGAACGCCTTGAAGAGGAAATCATAAAGGCGGTGACCACCGGAGATCTGGTGGTGAATCTGGAGGAAGACGGGTGTTACGACAACCCTTCGGTTTACGGAGAGGATGAACGTCTTATCAAAGACTGTGAACAGATGAATGAGATTACGGACGTAGTGATCACCTATGATTTCAGCGACAGGAAGGAAACTGTGGACCGGGAGGTAATCCGGGGATGGCTGACAAGAGATGAGAACGGAGACCTGACTCTGGACAAAGAAAAGATATCGGCTTATGTGGCGTCTCTTGCAGAAAAATATGACACGGTAGGAACTCAGCGGACTTTTGAAACATATGATGACAGAGAAGTCAGTGTTTCCGGTGGAGACTATGGCTGGGTGATAGACCAGGAAAAAGAGACAGAGGCTCTTTTTCAGGTGGTTGCGGATAAGAAAACGCAGGTAAGGGAACCGGAATATCAGCAGAAAGCGATGAGCCGCGATGCGAACGATATCGGTTACACTTATGTGGAAATTGATCTTCCAAACCACCGCCTGGTAGTCTATCAGGACGGAAATCCTGTAGTGGATACCGGAATTCTTTCCAGCAGCGGTACGCCTGCAGGAGTTTATATTGTGCAGGATATGCAGCAGTCGGCGCAAATCGATGGGAAAGCGGTAAATTACCGGATTGCTTTTGGAAATGGCCTTGGAATACAGGAAGATCCGGAGATGAATTTCGGTGACGCATCGTTTGGCAGCTATACAGACCTGGATGCAGCTTCAGATTTCAGCAGCTGGAGCGGCACGGGCGGGAATGTGGTGGTTTCCTCTGACCAGGCTGCTGCCGTTTATCAGAATGTAACGAAAGATATGCCCATTGTCATATACAAATAGACGATTTTTCTTCCTGCATTTATTGGAACGACACAGGGGGAACAGGGCAGCTTACAGATGAATGATGTTTTTGGTATAAAAAAAGATAGATTTATTCAGGGAGAGAAGAATGAAAATTGTTGTTTTGGCAGGAGGAACAAGTACAGAGAGGGACGTTTCTATTGTGTCCGGAACCGGAATCTGCACCGGACTGAGGGCAAAAGGCCATCAGGCGGTTCTGGCAGATGTTTTCTGCGGATTGGAAAATGTGGACTGGGAGAATCCATTCCCTGCAGAATATGATGTGGAAGCGTCTGCCGCTTATATAAAAAGTTTCAATCCGGAGATTGAAAAAATGAAGAGGGAGCGGAAAGAGTTTTTCGGCCCCAATATCATGGAACTGTGCCGCCGGGCAGATATTGTTTTTCTGGGACTTCACGGCGCGAACGGGGAAGACGGAAGAGTGCAGGCCGCTTTTGACCTTATGGGAATCCGTTATACGGGAACCGGATACCTCAGCAGCGCTATGGCCATGGATAAGGGCGTGACAAAATGGATGTTCCAGATGCATGGGGTACCGATACCCGGAGGAGTGACCATGAAATCCGGAGCACAGAAAAAGAACCCTGCAGATCTGGGACTTTCTTTTCCTGTGGTAGTAAAAACCTGCTGCGGGGGCTCCAGTATCGGCGTTTATATTGTAAAAGACCAGGAGGAATACGAAAAAGCTCTGGAAGAAGCTTTCTCTTACGAGGACGAAGTGGTTGTGGAGGAGTATATCCAGGGAACGGAATATACAGTGGCTGTGGTAGACGGTCAGGCTTATCCGGTAGTGCAGATCGTTCCTTTGCAGGGCTTTTATGATTACGAAAATAAATATAAGCCGGGCGCAGTGAAAGAAATCTGCCCTGCTCCGGTTTCCGATGAACTGACAAAGCGTCTTCAGAATTATGCGGTGCAGGGGTATCATGCTTTGGGACTGGAGAGCTATGCACGTCTGGATTTTATTGTGACGGAGGATGAAAAAATCTACTGCCTGGAGGCGAACACTCTGCCCGGAATGACTCCAACCAGTCTGATACCCCAGGAAGCGGCCGTGCTGGGAATGGATTATCCTTCTCTCTGCGAGGAGCTGATCCGGGTATCCATGAAGAAATACAGGTAAACCGGGGCAGAAGGCTGCTGAGTAACTATCTTTTACCATTAAGGAAGTACAATTATGAAGAATCTCACGTTAAGAAATTTGACAAAGGTATGCAATGGAATTTACCATGGTCCGGAGGAGGCGCTGGACGAAGAAGCGTTTTCCATTATCACGGACAGCCGTAAAGCGGAAAAGGGAGCTCTTTTTGTGGCAATTGTGGGAGAACGGGTGGACGCTCACAAATTTATTCCTGGCGTAATGGAAAAAGGAGCGCTGGCATCTGTTTCAGAGAGAGAACTGGAAGGGGCGGAGTTTCCGTATATTCAGGTAGAATCCTCTCTGCAGGCAGTAAAGGATATTGCGGAATTTTATCTGGAACAGCTGGGAATTCCGGTGGTGGGGATTACCGGCAGCGTAGGCAAGACCAGCACCAAAGAAGTCATAGCTTCTGTATTGAAGGAGAAATATCGCACTCTGAAAACGCAGGGGAATTTTAATAATGAGCTGGGACTTCCGCTGACAGTATTCCGCCTGAGAGAAGAGGATGAGATTGCGGTTCTGGAAATGGGCATCAGTGATTTCGGTGAAATGACCCGCCTGGCCAAGATAGCAAAACCTGAGACCTGTGTGATTACCAATATCGGTACCTGTCATCTGGAAAATCTGGGAGACCGTGATGGTGTGCTCCGCGCCAAAACAGAGATTTTTCAGTATTTAAAGCCGGAGGGGCATATTGTCCTGAACGGCGACGACGACAAACTGTGTACTGTCAAGGAGTATAAAGGGATCCGGCCGGTGTTTTTCGGACTGGACGAGACGAATGAAGTTTATGCGGATGAGATTGTGAATCGGGGACTGAAAGGCGTTTCCTGCCGGATTCATCTGGGCGGAGAAAGCTTCTCTGTTCTGATTCCCATGCCGGGAATACATATGGTATATAATGCTCTGGCGGCAGCGGCTGTGGGCAGGATTTATGGTCTTACAACAGAAGAGATCCGCCGGGGGATAGAGAGCCTTGAGGCCATAAGCGGCCGTTTTAAGATGATCGAAACAGAGAAACTTCTGATTGTGGATGACTGCTATAATGCCAATCCCATGTCCATGAAAGCTTCCCTTGACGTGCTTCATGACGGAGCAGGGAGAAGAGTGGCGATTCTGGGAGATATGGGCGAGCTGGGAGAGAATGAAGCTGCCCTTCACCGGGAGGTAGGTGCCCATGCCGCGTCCTGCGGGATTGACGCCTGTGTGTGCGTGGGAGAACTCTCCCGTTATATGGCGGAGGCGGCCCGGGAGACAGATCCGGAATTTCCGGTATTCTATGAACCTGCAAGAGAAAGCCTTCTGGAAAATCTGAGCCGTTATATTCAGGAAGGAGATACAGTTCTGGTCAAAGCCTCTCACTTTATGAAGTTTGAGGAAGTGGTGAAGGCACTGCAGGAGTGGTAAAAATCAGAATTGGTTCCCGCCCCATTTTGCCGGCCGTCATTATTTTAAAGCTGTATTTTCGCTTCTGAGGACGAAAGAAAATATCAGGTGAAATTTAGACGCGGAGCAGGATATAAAAGAGAAAAAGACAGGATTATACCGGAAAAAGCTCAGAAAAAACGGGAAAAGAAAAATACTGCTGTCTTCTGATAGAATTTGACGAACGATTCTTCTTTCCCCTTCTTCTCCCATAGCGTATAATGTGACTTATCAGCAGGGAAATGGGCGCGTCTGGAGAGCGCGCTTATATTCGCCTGACAAGTCAGCGGAGAAATCAAGGAGGGGATTATGCTGGAAAAAATTATGGATCTGCATATACTGCTCTATCTGATGACTGTTCTGGGAACAGCAGGAGCAGTAGGGATGCTTGCGGAACACCTTTCCTACAGAAGAGCGATGAGAAAAACAAAAGCGGCGGCAAACCTTAAGGAAAAATGGCTGAATCTCTGGAAGACAAGGGACAGGCTTCTGAGCAGAATGAATCTGCTGGTGTGGCTTCCCTCTCTTCTGGCGGTATGCTGTCTGAGCCTGGCGCTTATCCTTAACTCCAGGCTGGAAAGGAGCGAAGGGATACCGCTGCAGTATCTTTATGTGGGAACAGCGGTCCCTGTTGTTCTGCTTGTGCTGAGACAGGCCCTTGATTTCACCTACCGGGAGGAACTGGTCATGAACTCCCTTGCGGATTATATCCAGCAGGCCCGAAGCCGGAATGAAGACCCGCCTGCGGCAAGAAAATATACGCCGGCTCCTTCGGCACGGAGAACGGATCCTGCCCTGCGGGAGGAAATGGTGGAGCATATTACGGCCAGTATCCGCCAGACGGCGGCCACCGGAAGCCATTTCAGCAAAATGCTCAGTCCGGAAGAGGAGGAAATCATGCGGGAGATTATACGGGAATTTATGGATTGATATACTGTCATATAAGATATAAGCAGAAAAGAAGCTGCCGCCTGTCCGGATGTTTCCGGCCGAGGCGGCAGCTTTGCTGTATAAAAGTCCGCTGAAAGAAATTTCCCGCTTCTACAGGGAATCCTGCTTCTTTTTCCGGACTAACTCTATAGCTTCTTTTCCAGTGAGATGATCAATTGTCATTTCCAGCATACACAGTGGATTCCATTCCCGCTCAATGGTCTGGCTGCGATTTTCGGCAGTTTCACCGGGAGAGTATTTCGCGGCCAGTTTTTCAATGGCGTCCCTCTTTTCACTGTCTTCTTCCAGAATACGTATTCTGCCGAAAGCAATTACACTTCGGAAGTAAGTGGTATATTCTTCCGGAACAATGAGATCCTGGCTGATTACACAGAAGGAAGCCTTGGGGTTTCTGTTTATGGCATCCAGCTTGTGCCCTGACTTTGCGCTGTGAAAAAATATTTTTTCTCTGTCATATACGTAGCTGATGGGAACCGCATAGGGATAGTCCTCATCTCCTGACAGTGCGAGAACACCGGAAGTACCCTCTGCCAGGATTCTGTCGCAGTCCTCCCGGGACAGCAGCTGACGTTTTCTCCTCATTTCACGAAACATGACATTTCCTCCTTTTCAGAAACTCAATATAGCAATGCCCGGATAGAAAGTCAATACAAAAACAGAAAATACAGAATCTTTTCCAGGACTGGGAACAGACTTCGTTTCCGGCTTCACGGAGACGCTTGTGCCGCAGATGTAATCCTTGTGAAATCAAAAAGTTTTTGCTATACTGTTCTGAGAAAAATGACAGGCGAAAACAGGATTTATACAAAAAGGAGACCATTTATGAGCAAGGACAATATGGACAGAAATCAAAAAGACCCGGTAAAAATTTCCATTCTTGAAGGAAACAGTCTTGGAGAAGATATGGACTTTTCTCCTTTTTACAAACTTGGGGAGGTGTCTTTTTACCCGAAAACTTTACCGGAGGAAATGCCGGAGCGGGTAAAGGACACGGATATTATTATTGCCAATAAACTTCCTATGTGCGAGAGGACTCTGAGCGGAGCGGAAAAGCTGAAATTGATTTGTCTGACGGCAACCGGAATTAATAACCTTGACGGGGAATATCTCGCTTCAAGAGGAATCAGAGCCTGCAATGTGGCAGGGTATTCCACCAGTGCCGTGGCCCAGCATACCTTTGCCCTGCTTCTCTATCTCTGGGAAAAACTGCGCTATTATGACGATTACGTAAAATCGGGCGATTATTCCAAAAGCCAGAGTTTTTCTCATTATGCAGAACGTTTTTGTGAGCTGGATGGAAAAACCTGGGGAATTATAGGAATGGGAGCGATCGGACGGAAAGTGGCGGAGATTGCAGAGGCCTTCGGGTGCCGGATTCTCTGCTATTCCGCATCGGGGAGAAAGTATGAGTTTCCGGGAAAACAGTGGGAACAGACGAAATTTGAAAAACTGCTGGAGCAGTCAGATGTCGTATCCATACATGCGCCGCTGAATGAGCGCACAGAGAATCTCATAAATCTGGAAGCATTCCGCAGAATGAAGAATACGGCGGTTCTGATTAATGTGGCACGGGGACCGATTGTAAATCAGGAAGATCTTTACACAGCCCTCACAGAAAATATGATCGCCGGAGCAGGTCTGGACGTGCTGAAAACAGAACCCATGGAGCAGGACAGTCCTCTTCTGAGGATTCAGGACAGCAGGAAGCTTCTGATTACGCCGCATATGGCATGGGCGCCTGTGGAGACAAGATTCCGCTGCAGAGATGAGGTCGTAAAAAACATCGAGTCTTTTCTTGCCGGAAAGGACAGGAACAGGGTTTACTGATATGGGCAAAAAGAAAATCATCTGGATTGAGCTTCTGCGTATTGCCGCATGCATCGCTGTCGTGATGATTCACGCGGCTTCCCAGCATTTCCGGGATATTCCGATTGATACTTCCACATGGAAGGTGTCCAATTTTTATCACGGCTTTTTCCGGTATGCGGTACCCTGCTTCATTATGATCAGCGGCGCCCTGTATCTGGACAAAAAACGCACATGGAATCTGAAAAAACTGTGGATGAAGAATATTCTCCCTATAGCGGCGGCGTATATATTCTGGCAGCTTTTTTATGGGGTTTACCGTATTTTGATAACGGGAAGCGCGCCTGTGGGAAGCGTTAGGTTCCTGAAAAAACTTCTGATTTATTTCAGCGACTCTTATTTTCACCTGTGGTATCTGCCCATGCTGATGGGGCTTATGATTCTTGCGCCGCTGATATGGGAAATTGTAAACTGCTCACGGGGAAAACGGTGGGAGGAGTACGCGATTCTTTTGTTTCTGATCTTTAAAATTGCGGTGTACACGATTACTGTTTTCCCTCTTCCGTGGAGTGAGCATATTAAGACGCTGCTCACCACAGTGCAGCCGACACTGGTAACAGATTATGCAGGCTATTTTGTGCTGGGGCATTATCTATATACCTACGGTCTGCCGAAAAAAATGGAGCGGGCGGTGTACTTTATCGGAACGGTGCTGATTTTGACCGGAATTGCGCTCTGCCAGTGGAGATCTCTGAACCTGGACAAACCGATACAGGCTTTCTATGACAACTATACACTGGCAACTTTCTTCTGGAGTTCGGCTGTATTTTTGTTTTTTAAGAACTGTATCGGCCGGATCCGCTGGAGCGAGAAACAGGAAAGAATCATATGTTATCTGGGAAGCTGCACCTTCGGCGTTTATCTGATCCACGCATTTTTCCGGGACATACTGCACAGACTCGGATTTGACAGTATGACAATCAGCAATACGGCAGCGGCCATACCGCTGGTAGCTCTGGCCATACTGCTGCTCAGCTTTATCGCGGTAGCGGTAATAAAAGTAATTCCGGCGGCAAAAAAATGGATTGTTTAGTATTTTTAGAATGAGGAAGAGAAAGATGAATAACAAAAGAAAACAGGAAAGGCTGCGCAGGAGAGAGTTTCGAAGAGCAGTGGAGATGGAACTGAAGGAACACAAAAGCTCCTTTATTGTATTTTCAATCCTGCGGTTTCTGGTGATTGTCTGTCTGGTACGGCAGGCATTCCTTCACAACTATGAAGGGCTTTTCCTAAGCATTCTCACGCTGCTTCTGCTGTATATTCCAAGCTGGATTCAGGTAAAGCTGCGAATAGAAATTCCGATTGGCCTGGAAATCGCGATTCTTTGCTTTATTTTTGCAGCGGAGATTCTTGGAGAGATCAATGCTTTTTACATTGTCATCCCCGGCTGGGATACGATCCTCCATACCCTGAACGGCTTTTTGTGCGCCGCTGTGGGATTTTCGCTGGTGCTGCTTTTAAATAATGACGAGCGGCTGACATTTGAACTTTCCCCGTTTTTTCTGGCACTGGTAGCCTTTTGCTTTTCCATGACCGTAGGGGTTGTCTGGGAATTTTTTGAGTGTGCAATGGATCAGTTTTTAAAGCTGGACATGCAGAAAGACACGATTCTTCATACAATCAGCAGCGTAATGCTGGATCCTGCCGGGGGAAACCATCCGGTGTCCGTAAAAAATATTGCGGATGTGATTCTTGTTCATGAAGACGGGAGGCAGCAGGCCCTGGGTCTGGGAGGCTATCTTGACGTGGGACTGCTGGACACCATGAAAGATCTTTTTGTAAACTTTATCGGAGCCATTGTGTTTTCTGTGATCGGTTTTTTCTATGCCAGAGGGAGAGGAAAAAGAAGTATGATTTCTCTGTTTGTTCCCCGCAGGAAATCCCGAAACAAGGACTACCTTTCGATTGTAAAAGACAAAATGGAATGAAAGGAACAGTCTGCGGATGCCGGGCTGTTCCATCGGACAGCTTTCAGAAACCGGGTCAGTCCTCTTCGATGACCTGGATTTCCAGATAGTCAAAGTCGATCTGCTCAATAAAGCTGTCCTGAGAAAACCGGGTTCTGGAGTGACGCTGAAAATCAGAAACAGAGCTGTCCAGCCAGATGGGATTTTCCAGATCGAACTGGTAACAGATCTCCTCCAGGCCCCGGAAAACTTTGTGGGTTCTGGTGTCCTCAGAATCGTCGCATATTACAGTGTCTTTGAGCAGTCGATTGTGTTTCCATATTTTTCCCCATAAACGGAACATGGCAGATTCCTCCTGATGTAAGAACAGAATTTTATATAATTCTGATATCCAAACAATATCAGACATGTTTTTCTTAGTATATCCAGAATCGGCGGAGAAGTAAAGAGAATCTTTCCCGCACAGAGGACAGGAGGTTTTTGCATCAAATAAAGATACCCCATTGCGGATTCTTTAGAAATCTACTATAATAAAGTGGCATGTAACTGAAAATCAATACCGCCGGATATATTTAATAGGGCGGTGTTTTCAGCAGAGCAATAAATAAAACGATAAAAGCATTGATACAGTAAATAAACAGTGAATGGAGGAATCATTTATGAAGTTGTACGACGGCGGGGTTTATCTTGTAAACGGCCGTGATATTGTAGAAGAAGGACAGATGTCCCAGCCTGTTTCCAGGGAAGAGGCGAAAAAGAACACAATTGCCTATCATATTCTGGAATCCCACAATACATCTGGAAATATGGAGAAACTGCAGATAAAATTTGACAAACTTACCTCCCATGATATTACCTTTGTGGGAATTATTCAGACAGCCAGAGCCTCCGGACTGGAAAAATTTCCGGTTCCCTATGTGCTGACGAACTGCCACAATTCTCTCTGTGCCGTGGGCGGAACGATCAATGAGGACGATCACATGTTCGGACTCACCTGCGCAAAGAAATACGGAGGTGTGTATGTTCCTCCTCATCAGGCGGTGATTCATCAGTTTGCACGCGAGATGCTGGCTGAAAGCGGAAAAATGATTTTAGGATCTGACAGTCATACCCGCTACGGCGCGCTTGGAACCATGGCAATGGGAGAAGGCGGCGGCGAGCTTGTAAAGCAGCTTCTTTCCCAGACTTATGATATCAATATGCCGGGCGTTGTGGCTGTATATCTGAAGGGAGAACCCCGTCCGGGAGTAGGCCCCCAGGACGTTGCCCTGGCGATTATCGGAGAAGTATTTGCAAATGGCTATGTGAAGAACAAAGTAATGGAGTTTGTGGGTCCCGGGGTAGCGGGTCTCAGCGCGGATTTCCGTATCGGAATCGATGTTATGACCACAGAAACCACCTGCCTGTCTTCTATCTGGCAGACAGACGACAAGATTGAAGAATTCTATGAGATCCATGGAAGAAAAGAAGCGTATAAAAAACTTCAGCCTGGCGATACTGCATATTATGACGGCTGTGTGGAAGTGGATCTGAGCGAGATCAAACCAATGATCGCAATGCCTTTCCATCCGAGCAATACATATACCATCGATGAACTGAATGAGAACCTGGAAGATATTCTTGCGGATGTTGAGAAAAAAGCACAGGTAAGTCTGGACGGAAAAGTGGATTTCAGCCTTCGTGATAAAATCGTTGACGGAAAACTTTATGTAGAGCAGGGAATTATTGCCGGCTGTGCAGGCGGCGGCTTTGAAAATATCTGCGCTGCCGCCGATATTCTGCGGGGAGCAAGCATCGGCGCGGATGCCTTTACGTTAAGTGTATATCCGGCAAGTACGCCGATTTATATGGAGCTGGCAAAGAACGGCGTTCTGGCAGATCTGCTGGCCACAGGCGCTGTTGTGAAGACGGCATTCTGCGGTCCGTGCTTCGGCGCGGGAGACACTCCGGCGAATAACGCTTTCAGTATCCGCCATACCACGAGAAATTTCCCGAACCGTGAAGGCTCAAAGATTCAGAACGGCCAGATTTCTTCTGTGGCTCTGATGGACGCAAGATCTATAGCTGCCACAGCGGCGAATAAAGGTTTCCTGACTTCAGCGGAAACTTACACAGGAAGCTATACCAACCAGAAATATTTCTTTGACAAGACTATTTATGAGAACAGAATCTTTGACAGCAAGGGAGTGGCAGATCCCAGCGTGGAGATTCACTTCGGCCCGAATATCAAGGACTGGCCGGCAATGCCTGAGCTGGCAGAGAATCTGGTGCTGAAAGTAGTTTCGGAAATTCATGATCCGGTAACCACTACAGATGAGCTGATTCCTTCCGGCGAGACTTCCTCCTACCGCTCCAATCCTCTCGGACTGGCGGAATTTACGCTTTCCAGAAAAGATCCTGCCTATGTCGGACGCGCCAAAGAAATCCAGAAGGCGGAGAAAGCAATTGAAGAAGGCTCCTGTCCGATGGATGCTGTTCCTGAACTCAGACCGGTGATGGACATTGTCGCAGCCAAATTCCCGGAAATCGGAAAGGGCAATCTGGGAGTGGGAAGCACAATTTTTGCTGTAAAGCCAGGTGACGGGTCTGCCCGCGAACAGGCTGCTTCCTGCCAGAAAGTTCTGGGAGGATGGGCGAACATTGCCAACGAATACGCGACAAAACGCTACCGTTCCAACCTGATCAACTGGGGAATGCTTCCTTTCGTGATTCCGAAAGGAGAGCTGCCTTTCCAGAACGGCGATTATCTGCTGTTCCCGGAAATCCGCAAAGCAGTTGCAGAAAAGAAGAGCAGTATCACAGGATACGTAGTAAAACCAGAGGGACTGAAGGAGTTCCAGGTTACATTGGGCGAACTGACGGATGATGAGAGGGAAATCATTTTGAAAGGATGCCTGATCAACTATAATAGAAACAGACGATAAGAAAGAGACGCGGCGGATTCCAGGCGAATCCGCCGCGTTTTATCAGAAAGGTATTTCCTGAAAGAGGTACACTGGAATTTTTTGAATTAGTAAAAATGTCCGAAAATAATAGGAAATTAAAAATAAATAACAGATTAAATCATATTTACATGCAAATACTATAAAAAATAATGAGAAAAACACAAAAAAGTGTTGACAAATAAAAAAGGCAGTGCTATTATATACTCATCAAAAGAAAACAAGAAAAGCACAAAAGAAAATCATTCAATTCATAGCATATATAAATGTTACATGAAAAGGATGAAAAAAAGAGAAAGGCGAGGGTGAGTCCATTGGGAAAGTAGAATCACATCCATCAATATGAGGCAGTGATAGGAATCGGATTTCCTGCAAGAAAGACCTGATACATGGATAACTGTAAAGAAAAACTGAACAGTCCGATAGGAAAGAAGAAAATCAGAGAGCTGCTGAACCGTAAATGATCTGAAAGGGAAAACCGGAAGAGAAATATTTATCAGATGTCAATCTGAAAAGTATGACGGAAGGAAGAACTGAAAGATATATTTTTCGGAAACAGAGAACTTGAAGATGAAACCTGGCGAACAGGACTTCTGAAAAAAGGCTGAATTCAGTAAAAGTATCATAGGTATATAGAATCGATTTCTCATATTGAATAACTATCACGAACCTGATACAGAGACCTTCGGAATGTGTGAAGAAACATTTGCAGAAGAAGTATTTCTGCCGGGTGCTTGGTCAGGAAGAAGAGTTCCTGAGAAGCGAGTGGACAGGGAAAATATTTTGAGATCCATATCCATAGAAGATAAAGTCAGCAGTTGACAGAAAAGAAAGCAGGGGAAATGTCCCAGGCAGTATTCCAGAATACCGCAGCGGAAGCGGTGGAACAGAGGATATGAATTGAAGCTTTGCATCAGAAGAACATCTTCTCACAATAGATGTTATAAAAGAATAAAAATTATAATCCGTAAATTATAATTTTAAATCTATAAACTTTCTAAATAAACTGAGTGATATATTATCATATCGTTTATGAGCAGGAAATAAAATAAGATATGTAAACATATAGCAATATATGAGTATAAAACTGAATAGTGAGAAATAGTGAGAATTGGAGTATAAAATATACAAGGGTATATATAAAATCCAATTAAGAAACTTTAAAACACACGATATAGAAGACATAAAATAAGAGGACAACTAAAATTGAATAGTGAAGATTGTTGAGACGGTCATCATTTTTGAAGCATAAGTAAAAAGTGGTGGCCGTCGTTCTTGCCATAAGACACAATTTAGGCTATACTCTCCACAGAAGAAAGGGAGAGTTTTTTTATGTGGAAAACAGATATACGGGATACAATCCTTTATGAGGATCAAGCCATAATGGTGTGCCATAAACCGGCAGGCCTGGCTGTACAGAACGCCAGAATCGGAACGATGGACATGGAAAGCGCGCTGAAAAATTACCTGGCGGAAAAAAATACAGAAGGAATTCCATACCTTGGAATTATAAACCGGCTGGATCAGCCTGTGGAGGGACTGCTTGTATTTGCAAAGACCAGCAGAGCGGCTGCCGGATTAAGCCGTCAGATGGAAAAAAATAAAATAGAAAAGGTCTATCTTGCGGTCTCAGACAGGATTCCTCCGGAGAAGGAAGGGCAGCTGGAGGATTATCTGAAGAAAGACGGAAGAAACAATTCTTCTGTGGTCGCAGAATCCGGGACAAAAGGAGCGAAAAAAGCAAAGCTATTCTACCGTGCTGCGGGTACGATTCCGGACAGCAGAACGGAAACAGGACTGCGCTGCCTGATACAGATCCGTCTTGAGACCGGGAGACACCACCAGATCCGGGTGCAGATGGCTCATGCAGGAATGCCTCTTATAGGGGATAGAAAATACTACCCGGAAGACAAGTCGGGACTTTCTCTGGGCCTGTGTTCTTCTGTTCTCCGGTTTCTTCATCCTGAGTCAGGGAAAAAAATGGAGTTCCGGGCTGAGCCTAAGGGAAATGCTTTTGAAGGCTTTGACATGGGAAAATGCTGCTGAGAGACAGAGATTGTGTATTTTCGGCAAAATATCCGTCTGAAAAAATGAAAAAACTATGAAATCGCTGGACGAGGATTTGAAAATGTGTATAATGTAAAAAAAGAAGCACATTTGTATGAAATATATGTTAAAGAAAAGAGGAGAAAGGCGATGAAGAAAGCAGCAGCTGCTGTAGTCCTTCTGGCAGCGGTTTTCCTGGCGGCGGAAGGACTTGTCAAAGTTGGCGTCTTTGACACATTTGTTGCGGATGTGCAGGCGGAAGGCGGGACAGCCGAAGAAGATCGGAAAGAAGAAAGAATTGCTCAGATTGATACTTCGGTTCCTGTTCAGGCGGGGAGCAGAATTGCCGTGGTCAGCAAAAGTGTAGCCGGTGAGTTCTGGGATCTGATCCGTCAGGGGATGGAGGAAGCTGTAGAAGACATCAATACAGCTTATGGATTTACATCTGAGGATAAACTGACCATGACGTTTGAGGGACCGGACGATGAGCTGAATGTGGAAGAGCAGGTAAATACTCTGGACGCGGTTATTGCGGAGAACCCGGCTGTGCTTTGCCTTTCGGCCAGTGATATGGATTCGCTGCAGGCTCAGCTTGAAGCGGCGGCGGAGAATGATATTCCGGTTATTGCTTTTGACTCAAATGTCAGTGAGAATCAGCTTGTAACTGCGTTCAGAGCTACAGACAATGAATATGTGGGAGAACTGGCAGGAGAAAAAATGGCGGAAGCCCTGGGAGAAAAAGGAACTGTTCTTGTTTTTTCAGCCCAGGAAAAGACAGAGAGCGCGCAGAAGCGCGTCAGCGGATTCAGGGAAGCATTGTCTGAATTTCCCGAAATAGAGATTGCGGATATTATTTATATGGATCAGGTGGACGACATGAAGAGCGCCATGCAGGAGGCGATGGAAACTTACACCGATGTGACGGGCGTCTTCTGTACCAATGCAGATACCTCAGATCTCTACCTGGAGCTGGAGAAAGCGGAAGAACCGCCGGTATTTATAGGAGTGGACGCCACAAGCAGCCAGCAGGAGGCTGTGCGGAGCGGGGACGAACTGGGAATCGTTTCTCAGGATCCCTGGGATATCGGATATCAGACGATTCTGGCGGCTGTCCAGGTGACGGATCCGCATGACGAAGGCGGTGAAAGTCTGGAAAAAACGGTGCTGCTGGAACCGGCATGGATCGATTCCTCCAACATAGATGATCCTCAGTACAGCAATTATATTTATAAATAACAGGAAAAATCAGCGCTCCTTCTTTAAAGATAAGGACAGAGATAATGGGAAAAAACGGTGCGGTCCGGACAGCGGACAGCGCCGTTTTTTCTTCACAATTATATATGGGTGTGTTATAATTAGTAGGACTAATTTTTAGGAGGGGAAATCAGTGAAAGAAAGAGAAAAGTTCGGATCAAGGCTTGGCTTTATCCTTGTATCCGCAGGCTGTGCCATCGGTCTGGGAAATGTGTGGAAGTTCCCGTATATGACAGGACAGTATGGCGGCGCGGCCTTTGTGCTGATCTATCTGGTATTTCTTGTCTGTATGGGACTGCCGATTCTGATCAGTGAATTTGCGGTTGGGCGTGCCAGCCGTCAGAGCGCGGCAAAGGCTCTGAACACGCTGGAGCCGGAGGGCTCAAACTTCCATAAATACCGCTGGATGGGAATGATCGGAAATTATGTCCTGATGATGTTCTACACAATGGTGGCGGGATGGACAATGTATTACTGTTATGTAATGGCCACAGGAAAGCTGAGCGGAGCTAATACAGAACAGGTAACACAGTATTTTTCGGATTTCCAGAAATCTACAGGAACCATGACATTCTGGATGATCCTCGCAGTGCTTCTGTCCTTCGGAATCTGCTCTCTGGGTTTGCAGAAAGGCGTTGAGCGAATTACAAAAGTAATGATGATCTGCCTGCTTGCCCTGATTGTGGTTCTGGCAGTGCACTCACTGACTCTGGACGGAGCCATGGAGGGCGTGAAATTTTATCTCGTGCCCAGTCTGGAAAACATGAAGAAGGCAGGAATCGGAAATGTGATTTTTGGCGCCATGTCCCAGTCCTTCTTTACTCTGAGCATCGGAATCGGCGCCATGGAGATCTTCGGAAGCTATATGCCGAAGAATCACACACTGGCAGGAGAAAGCCTCAGAATTCTTGTCCTTGATACGTTTGTGGCATTGATGGCGGGAATGATCATTATTCCGGCCTGCTTCTCCTTCGGCGTGGAGCCGGGAGCCGGTCCGGGGCTGGTATTTATCACACTTCCCAATGTGTTTAACCAGATGATGGGCGGCAGACTATGGGGAGCGCTTTTCTTCCTGTTTATGGCGTTTGCGGCTCTGTCTACCGTCATAGCGGTCTTTGAAAATATTCTTGCCTTTTCTATGGAGCTGCTTGGCTGGGAACGCAAAAAAGCAGTTCTTGTAAACATTGTACTGGTGATTCTTCTTTCCCTGCCGGCAGTTCTTGGATTCGGACCATGGTCCGGAGTGCAGATTCTGGGAGAGGGAACCACAATTATGGACCTGGAAGACTTTATTGTTTCCAACAATATTCTTCCTCTGGGTTCGGTAGTCTTCGTCCTTTTCTGTGCTTCAAAGCGCGGATGGGGATGGAAAAATTTTATCAAAGAAGTCAATATCGGGGAGGGCGTAAAATTCCCCTCCGGAATCAGACTGTATATGCTCTGGGTGATACCGGTTATTGTCTCCATTATCTATCTGAAGGGCTATTACGATATGTTTAAGCCAAAAGGAATGGAATACTTTATTCCCTGGATGATTATCGGAGTAGCTCTGCTGCTGATGGTTGGCTGGATTACTTTGGGACATTCAAAAACGAAAAAAAGATAGGAGCAGGATGATTATGATAGCAGAAAAGATGAAACCGTTTGTACAGAATAATTCCGCAATCCGTATGATGTTTGAGGAGGGCAACCGCCTGAGACAAAAGTACGGCGCTGACAGGGTTTTTGATTTCAGCCTGGGCAATCCAAGCGTTCCGGCGCCGGACTGCGTGCGGGAAGCGATTATTGACCTGGTAAATACAGAAGATCCTGTAGTGCTTCACGGCTATATGAGCAATGCCGGCTTTGAGGACGTGCGTGAAACAATCGCCCAGTCTCTGAACCGCCGTTTCGGGACAGCCTTTTCTGCCAGAAATCTGATTATGACAGTGGGCGCGGCCAGCGGACTGAACGTAATTCTGAAAACAATTCTGAATCCGGGAGAAGAGGTAATCGTCTTCGCGCCGTATTTTCTGGAGTACGGGGCATATGTGCGCAATTATGACGGCTGCCTTGTGGAGATTTCTCCAAATACAGAGACATTCCAGCCGAACCTGAAAGAACTGGAAGAAAAGATCACGGCCCGCACAAGAGCGGTGATTGTAAATACGCCTCACAATCCCACAGGTGTGGTCTATTCAGAGGAAACCATCAAAGCGCTGGCGGAAATTCTGGAAAGAAAACAGAAAGAATTCCAGAATGTCATTTATCTGATCTCCGATGAGCCTTACCGGGAGCTTGCCTATGACGGGGTGAAGGTTCCCTGGCTGACCAAATATTACAAAAATACAGTTGTGGGATATTCCTACAGCAAGTCTCTGTCTCTTCCGGGAGAACGCATCGGATACCTGGTAATTCCGGACGAACTGGAGGACAGCGGGACGGTTATCACTGCCGCGACTATTGCGAACCGTGTACTGGGAAGCGTGAACGCACCCTCTCTGATGCAGAAGGTTATCCAGAGATGCGTAGATGCAGAAGTGGACATTGCCGCCTATGACAGAAACCGTCTGGCATTGTATAATGGACTGAAAGAGTGCGGCTTCCAGTGTATTAAGCCGGAAGGAGCATTTTACCTTTTTGTGAAATCACCGGTTCCGGACGAAAAGGAATTCTGCGAGGCAGGTAAGAAATATAACATTCTTATGGTGCCTGGAAGTTCTTTTGCCTGCCCTGGATATGTCAGACTTGCGTACTGTGTTTCCTATGAAACAATTATGAATTCCCTGCCGGAATTCCGTAAACTGGCAGGCGAGTACGGACTGAACGGGGAAGAATAGGAGTAAAGGGAAATAAGAAAAGGCCGGCGGAGGATGCTCTTCCGGCCATTTTCTTTGAAAGTCTGCAATGCAGAGGGATCCGGGAGAAAACGGAGGTCTGACATATAATCAGATTTTGTCGATTTTCTTCCGGATTTTCAGCATTTTCTGGTCAAGACTGCTGATCACAGCAGCGCACTGCTGCAGTTCTTCATCGATGACATGAGCTTCTTTTCGTCCCCGCTTATACCGGAGCTGATGATCCAGATTGGCCCAGTAGTCCATAGCGGCAGTGCGGAGCTGAAGCTCTATTTTGATCCACTGGGTTTCATTCTGAAAGGCGATGGCCACTTCCAGAATCAGGTGGAGACTCTGATACCCGGATTTTTTGGGTTCCCGGATATAATCTTTTTTCTTAATGATTTTAATATCTTTCTGCTTTTCGATCAGATCCGCCACACGGTAAATATCGTCTACATAAGCGCAGACGGCCCGCACGCCGATCAGATCGTTTATCTTCTCCAGGGCTATGGCGAAATCAAAATCCAGCCCCTTTTTTTCCAGCTTTTTACATACACTGTCATATTCTTTCAGACGCCCTGTCTTCTGCTGAATGACGCTTCGGCCGGACTCCATCATCAGAATGGTGTTGATGATGTCCAGCTTTGTCAAAAGCAGACTGATGGCGCAGTTGCCTTTTAAACTGAATTCGCTCCCTGCCAGCATATTTTTTAGTAGTTCCTGTTTCTTCAATTTCTGTCTTTCGTCCTCAATTCTCCTGTAAATTAATCTCTGACTGTTCCTGACGGTAATATAACTGTTCATTACTATACGCTCCTTATAATAAATAAAAAGAAAGATTATGTAAGATTTTGGATAAATTCCTGGAATGATTTTTGCGGGGGCCTATCCACTATCATATGCGGGAGCTAAAAGGAATATGAACGAAATTTTAGATGGCCGGAAGGGAAAAAGCTCATCCATATAGAAAGACAGGGAAAAGGGGATTGTGTATGGTTGATGTGTCGGATAAATGGGAATATATGCCCTGCATTTTGTGCAAATTTTTTATACCATAGCTATTGACAAATAATTAACAATCAAATATAATGGCACTGTAAAGATTGATAAATATTTAACGTTAATCATTTAACAAATATTTAACGTTAGAGTATATTTATCAAACTCTTTTCAAGTTTTATATCTGGATCATAATAATGATGAAATAAAAGAAAAACAGGAGGATTCCAAATGGCAAAGAATGAAATGAACATCCCGGCTGTAATTGACAACGCGGAAGCGCTGGAAGCAAAAATGGCCGCGATGAAAGAGGCTCAGAAACTTTTCGCCACCTACACGCAGGAGCAGGTAGACAAGATCTTCAAGGCTGCTGCCACTGCTGCTGATAAGGCGCGTATTCCCCTTGCGAAAATGGCTGTGGAAGAGACAGGCATGGGCGTTGTGGAAGATAAGGTGATCAAAAATCACTATGCTTCCGAGTATATTTACAATGCTTATAAGAATACAAAAACCTGCGGCGTTATTGAAGAAGATCCGGTTTACGGAATCAAGAAGATCGCCGAGCCGATCGGCCTGATCGCGGCAGTCATTCCTACCACCAATCCGACCTCCACAGCAATCTTCAAAACGCTGATTGCTCTGAAGACGAGAAACGCCATTATCATCAGTCCTCATCCCCGTGCAAAAGGCTGTACCATCGCTGCGGCGAAACTTGTACTTGAGGCTGCGGTGAAGGCGGGCGCTCCGGAAGGAATCATCGGCTGGATCGATGTTCCAAGCCTTGAGCTGACGAACCTTGTTATGAAGGAAGCAGACATTATTCTTGCGACAGGCGGCCCGGGAATGGTGAAGGCAGCTTATTCCTCCGGAAAACCGGCCCTGGGAGTAGGCGCCGGCAACACACCTGCTATTATTGACGACACAGCGGATATCCGCCTGGCAGTAAACTCCATCATTCACTCCAAGACATTTGACAACGGCATGATCTGTGCTTCTGAACAGTCTGTAACTGTTCTGGAGAGTGTATACCAGGCTGTGAAGGATGAATTCCAGTACAGAGGATGCTACTTCCTGAAGGGAGACGAACTGGACAAGGTAAGAAAGACCATCCTGATCAACGGCGCGCTGAATGCGAAGATCGTAGGACAGAAAGCGACTACCATCGCGGAAATGGCCGGCGTTAAGGTGCCGGAAAATACAAAAATCCTGATCGGTGAAGTGGAGTCTGTAGACATCAGCGAGGAATTCGCTCATGAGAAGCTTTCTCCGGTACTTGCCATGTACAAGGCAAAGACCTTTGACGAAGCTCTTGCAAAAGCGGAACAGCTGGTTGCGGACGGAGGATACGGACATACCTCCTCTCTGTTTATCAATACAAATGAAAAAGAGAAAATGGCAAAACATGCGGCTGCTATGAAGACCTGCCGTATTCTGATCAATACGCCGTCTTCTCAGGGCGGTATCGGCGATCTTTACAACTTTAAGCTGGTTCCATCCCTGACCCTCGGCTGCGGCTCCTGGGGCGGAAACTCCGTATCCGAAAACGTTGGAGTAAAACATCTGATCAATATTAAGACCGTTGCGGAAAGGAGAGAGAATATGCTCTGGATGAGAACCCCGGAAAAAGTTTACTTCAAGAAAGGCTGCATGCCGGTGGCATTGGACGAGCTGGGAACTGTTATGGGCAAGAAGCGCTGCTTTATTGTTACAGACTCCTTCCTGTACAAGAACGGTTATACAAAGAGAATTGAAGACAAGCTGAACGAAATGGGAATTGTCCATACCTGCTTCTCCGATGTAGAGCCGGATCCTTCCCTGGCTTCCGCAAAAGCAGGTGCAGAAGCGATGCGCGCCTTTGAACCGGACTGCATTATTGCTCTGGGCGGCGGATCTGCAATGGACGCGGCGAAGGTAATGTGGGTGCTTTATGAGAATCCGGATGCGGACTTTGATGATATGGCAATGGACTTCATGGATATCCGCAAGAGAATCTACACCTTCCCGAAGATGGGCAAAAAAGCATATTTCGTAGCAATCCCCACATCTTCCGGAACAGGTTCCGAGGTAACTCCGTTCGCCATTATTACAGACAAAGAGACCGGAATCAAATGGCCGCTTGCAGACTATGAGCTGATGCCGAATATGGCAATCGTAGATACAGACAATATGATGAGCGCTCCGAAAGGACTGACCTGCGCTTCCGGTATCGATGTTATGACGCATGCTATCGAGGCCTATGTATCTGTGATGGCTTCTGACTATACAGACAGCCTTGCGCTGAAAGCAATTAAACTGGTATTCGATTATCTTCCAAGGGCATATAAAGACGGAAACGATGTGGAGGCCAGAGACCATATGGCGAATGCATCCTGCATGGCAGGTATGGCTTTTGCAAACGCATTCCTGGGAGTAAACCATTCACTTGCGCATAAACTGGGGGCTTTCCATCACCTTCCTCATGGAATCGCAAACGCTCTGGTGCTGACAGACGTTATGCGTTATAATAGTGCTGAGGTACCGACAAAGATGGGCACTTTCCCGCAGTATCAGTATCCGCACACACTGGCGCGCTACGCAGAGATCGGACGTTTCGTAGGCCTGACCGGAAAAGACGATCAGGAAGTGTTTGAAAAACTTCTTGCCAAACTGGAAGAACTGAAGAAAGAAATTGAGATTAAACCGACCATTAAAGACTACGGTGTGGATGAGAAATATTTCCTGGAGACTCTGGACGAAATGACCGAGCAGGCATTCAACGACCAGTGCACAGGTGCCAACCCGAGATATCCGCTGATGTCTGAGCTGAAGGAAATCTACCTGAAGGCTTATTACGGAAAAGAGTCCAAATAAAGAGAAAGGGAGGGTATTTACCATGAATCTGAAGAACAAAAAAGTATTTTTGACACGCCCTTACAAAGTAGTCTACAGAGATGGAGACCGCATCATCAAGGTATTTACCAAAGAGCACGGAAAAGCGAACGTCTTTAATGAGGCTCTCTGCCAGGCACGCGTGGAGGAAAGCGGCCTGGATATCCCGAAGGTTCTGGAAGTAACGGAGATTGACGGAGAATGGGCGATAGTTATTGAGTTTGTAGAAGGAAAAACTCTGGAAGAACTGATGAAAGAAAATCCGGAAAACATGGAGACTTACATGGAGCAGTTTGTGGATCTTCAGCTTGCCATGCATGAAAAGCAGGCTCCCCGCCTGACTTTGCAGAAGGACAAGTTTGCCCGCAAGATCACAAGTCTGAAGGATACTCTGGATGCAACAACCCGCTATGAGCTGATGACCCGCCTGGATTCCATGCCGGATCATAAAAAGCTCTGCCACGGCGACTTCAATCCCAGCAATGTGATTGTAAAAGAGGACGGTTCTATGAAGATTGTGGACTGGGCTCACGCTACCCAGGGAAATGCCAGCGGCGACGCGGCCATCACTTATCTGGAGTTTGCCCTGAAAGACCAGAAAGCGGCAGATCTGTACCTTGACCTGTTCTGCAAAAAGAGCGATACAGCGAAACAGTATGTGCAGAAATGGCTTCCCATTGCGGCAGCGGCCCAGCTTACCAAGAATGTGCCGGAAGAAAAAGAATTCCTCAGCCGCTGGACAGATATTATTGACTTCCAGTAAAATAAGATAAACCGGAACAGAGGATTTCTCCGAGGATAATTATAGAGAAACCGCGGCCGGGAATATAGAATAAAGCGCCTGCAGGAGCAGGGATGACGGGAGACGGCTTTTCGCCGTCTCCTGTTTTGTCCCCGTCTTCGCAGGCGCCTTTGATCAACAAAAGAAAAGAGGACGAAAAAAGAGAAAAATCGTGAACCAAAACAATAAAAATATCTTTAAAATATATTCAAAATATCTCTTGCAAACCACTATAAAAGGATTATAATAGGAATCCGGTATGCTGTATGACCGAGAACGCTAACGACAGATTTACCGGTCTTTAAGCGTATATGAAAATTTATCTGAATGAAAAGGGAAAGACTGTGAATCCCGAATATTTTCGGAAGAAAAAGAGTGAGGAGAAAGGATGAGTAAAAAAACAGAGGTTCATGTGCAGAAAATGCATGATATGACGGTGGGAAAACCGTCAAAACTGATCATTCAGTTTATGATTCCCATGTTTCTGGGAAACGTATTTCAGCAGTTTTATAATGTGGCGGATTCCATTGTGGCAGGACAATTTCTGGGAGTGCAGGCTTTGGCGGCAATCGGCAGCACCGGATCGCTGATGTTTTTTGTGACCGGATGGATGAATGGAATGAGCAGCGGCTTCGCCATTTTGGTGTCCCAGTGGTTCGGGGCGAAAAATTATGACAGAATGCGTCATTATGTGGCCATGTCTGTATACCTTTCGCTTCTGCTGTCTGTGCTGATGACGGCAGGATTTCTGGCCGGCAATGAGCCTATTCTCCGGTTGATGAATTTTTCAGAGGATATCATGCCGGACGTAACGGCTTATATGGGAATCATTTACGCAGGACTGATTGTTACGGCGGCCTATAATGCACTGGCCGCTTTCCTGCGGGCATTGGGCGATTCCAGATCTCCTCTGTATTTTCTGATTATCTCAGCGGCAATCAATGTTGTGCTGGACATTGTGTTTATCGTATACGGAGGAATGGGTGTGGACGGCTGCGCCTATGCCACAGTGATTGCCCAGGGAATTTCCGCGCTGCTGTGCTTTATCTACATAGTAAAAAAATATCCGATCCTGCATTTGAAAAAAGAGGATTTCAGGATATCCTTCCAGTCATGGAGAAGGCTTCTTGCTCTTGGAATCCCTATGGCGCTTCAGTTTTCTATTACGGCGATCGGTACGATCATTGTCCAGGGCGCGGTCAATGTGTACGGGGAAATCTATATGGCGGGATTTGCGGCTGCCGGAAAGCTGCAGAATATCATTGCCACAGTATTTTCCGCATTTGGAGCTACCATCGCCACCTATGTGGGACAGAACCGGGGAGCCGGCAGACTGGACAGAGTGAAGCAGGGAGTACGCTGCACACAGATCATGATTATCGTTTACAGCGTGTTTGCCATGGTTCTTGTACTTCTGACCGGGAAATATATGATGTGGATGTTTGTAAGCCCATCTGAAACAGAAGTGATCGATGTGGCGGTTATGTACTTCCGCACAGTATTCTGGTGCTACCCGTTCCTGGGAAGTATCTTCCTTTACCGCAATGCCCTCCAGGGACTGGGATATGGACTTGTCCCCATGCTGGGAGGAGTATTCGAGCTGATAGCAAGAGCCGGCATCGTTTTTCTTGTGGCAGGACACACCAGCTTTGTGGTCGTCTGCCTCTCCGACCCCGCAGCCTGGCTCTTCGCCCTGATCCCGCTGGTGCCGTATTATATTTATATTATGCGGAAGTGGAGCAGGAAAGAGCAACAGGCAGCTTAAGGAAATATAAATAAAATTAAAGGTCTGACGTATCAGGATTTGCAGATTCCTGATACGCCGGACCTTTTTAAATTAGATTTAATATTGGGATATCTTCAGATATGTTCCCAACTGAAGATAATTGGAAATTTCCGTATTTGTTTTTATCATTTCTAAATATCTTGTCTGCTCCTGAGACTCCTTAATCTGTTCCAGCATCGTAAGTTCTATACTGTCCAACTGCTCAGAAAACCCGAAACCCCATAGCCTGAAATCAGGAATCCCTGAAAATCCCCTCAAAATCTGTCAGTCCTCAGGAAGACCCTGATACTTCCAATGCCTCGGAGCCCATACAGAATCATGTTATCCCTGTCCCATATCACAGCGCAGGCCCTTCATACTCCACAGGGGGAGTTTGAGGGGGCGTGACGCCCCCTCATCATCATTTTTTGAAAGACGCCCTCTTCCTCTCCCTGGAATCCAATATCCTCTTGCGGATACGAAGGCTCTTGGGAGTTACTTCCAGAAGTTCATCCTGGTCGATGAACTCAATGGCCTGCTCCAGGCTTAAGACCTTAGGCGGAGTCAGCTTCAGCGCTTCGTCGGCGGAAGAGGAACGTGTGTTGGTGAGATGCTTGGTTTTGCATACGTTCAGTTCAATGTCCTCTGCCTTGCCGTTCTGACCGATTACCATGCCGCTGTATACTTTTTCACCGGGACCGATGAAAAGGGTTCCCCGCTCCTGGGCGGAAAACAGACCGTAGGTAACGGCCTCGCCTGCTTCAAAGGCAATAAGGGAGCCCTGCTTGCGGTACTGGAAATCTCCCTTGTAGGGGGAATAACCGTCGAACATGGTGTTCAGAATACCGGTTCCCTTTGTGGAAGTAAGAAATTCGTTGCGGAAGCCGATAAGACCGCGGGAAGGAATGTGGAATTCCAGGCGGACGGAACCGTCGCTGGCAGTGCTCATTCCCTGAAGCTCTCCTTTACGTTCGCTTAATTTCTGGATGACAGTGCCGGAAAATTCCTCCGGAACATCCACATAGGCAATTTCCATGGGCTCCATTTTTTTGCCGCGCTCATCGAAGTGGTACAGAACCTCCGGTTTGCTGACCGCGAATTCATAACCTTCCCGGCGCATATTTTCAATAAGGACGGACAGATGAAGCTCGCCGCGGCCGGAAACCTTAAAGCACTCGGTAGAGTCCGTATCTTCTACCCGGAGACTTACGTCTGTATTCAGCTCCCGGTAGAGACGGTCACGGAGATGACGGGAAGTAATATATTTTCCTTCCTGTCCCGCCAGAGGGCTGTCGTTTACCATAAAGTTCATGGAAATTGTAGGCTCGGAGATCTTCTGGAAAGGAATCGCCTCCGGATTGTCGCCGCCGCAGAGAGTGTCGCCGATATGGATGTCCGCAATGCCGGAGATCGCTACGATGGAACCTACGGAAGCCTCCTTTACTTCTACCTTATTTAAACCGTCAAATTCATAAAGTTTGCTGATCTTTACCTTCTGGCGCTTATCAAGATCATGGTGATTCAGGAGAGTCAGCTCCTGGTTGACGGCGATTCTGCCGTTTTCCACTTTTCCAACGCCGATGCGTCCCACATATTCATTGTAGTCGATGGTGCTGATCAACACCTGCGTATCCGCATCCGGATCTCCTTCCGGGGCGGGAATGTATTTCAGGATTGTTTCAAACAGCGGCGCCATATTTTCAGGAGTATCCTTTAAGTCAAGGACAGCGTGTCCTGCTTTTGCGGAAGCGTAGAGGAAAGGACAGTCAAGCTGCTCGTCAGACGCCTCCAGATCCATAAGAAGCTCCAGAACCTCATCGATGACCTCATCGGGACGGGCTTCAGGACGGTCAATTTTGTTGATACAGACAATTACATGCAGATCCAGTTCCAGTGCCTTTTTCAGGACGAATTTTGTCTGGGGCATAGCGCCTTCAAAGGCATCCACAAGAAGGATTACTCCGTCTACCATTTTCAGAACACGCTCCACCTCGCCGCCGAAATCAGCATGGCCGGGAGTGTCAATGATGTTGATTTTTACTCCTTTGTAGTGAACGGCGGTATTCTTGGACAAAATCGTAATTCCACGCTCGCGTTCAATATCATTGGAGTCCATGACGCGCTCCTGAACCTCCTGGTTTTCACGGAAAACCCCGCTCTGTTTAAGAAGCTGGTCCACCAGAGTGGTTTTGCCGTGGTCAACGTGGGCGATAATCGCTACGTTGCGTACATCTTCGCGCTTGATCTTCATAAAAATCGAAATCCTTTCTTTTTTCTTCTATATTAATGTGTTTTATTCATAGTACGACATTCCAGTTTAACACATTTTTCGCAGAATACAAGGTGTTCAAAAAAATTTTTTTCCTTTTTGGTTCTAAAGTTCCGCCCCTGCACATAGGCTAGTATAGACAAAATACCCAAAGAGGAAGGAGAACTGTATTATGGCAGATAAAATTATTGAAAACAATCAGGTATCAATCATGGGGAAAATTGATACAGGCTTTACGTTCAGCCATCAGGTGTTTGGCGAGGGATTTTACACCATGGAACTTCTGGTCAAGCGCCTCAGCGATTCGGAAGACCGGATTCCGGTGATGGTCTCTGAGCGGCTTCTGGATGTAACGCAGGATTATGTGGGGGAGTACATTGAGATTCACGGTCAATTCCGTTCCTATAACCGTCACGAGGAAAAACACAACCGCCTGGTGCTTTCCGTTTTTGCCAGAGAACTGAAATTTGTGGAGGAAGAGGACGATTCTGTCCCCGTAAATCAGATTTTCCTTGACGGATATATCTGCAAGCCTCCCGTTTACCGGAAAACCCCTCTGGGAAGAGAGATCGCGGATCTTCTGATGGCGGTAAACCGTCCCTACGGAAAGTCGGACTACATACCCTGCATCTGCTGGGGAAGAAACGCCCGCTATGCGTCGGCCTTTGCAGTAGGCGGACATGTGCTGATCTGGGGACGGATCCAGAGCCGGGAATATATGAAAAAAATCGGGGAAAACCAGACGGAGAAACGTACAGCCTACGAGGTATCTGTAAGCAAGCTGGAATATATTGAATAGAAGCCTGCGTTCCGCAAATTGTGAGAACAATGGACATAATTTTGCCGCTGATAAAATCATCAGGTCTTGCAATTTTATACGTTTTGCGGTAAGATAAATGCATTAATTAAAGTGCAGTTTCATCAACGATAAGAGGAATTGTTATGAAAAGAGAATTAACAGAGGTATACTGCGGAAAAGCAAAGGGGAAGACAACCCTTGCGCTGGGTCAGAGCCTTCGCGCGGCGGCTGAAGGGAAGAGCGTTATCATTATTCAGTTTCTGAAAGGAAAAGAACGCCGTTCCATGGATTTTCTGGAAGAGCTGGACCATCTGGATATTAAAATCTTCCGTTTTGAAAAACGCGACTGTTGCTATGATCAGCTTACGGAGGAGGAGAAGGCAGAGGAGCGTTCCAATATTTTAAACGGACTTAATTTTGCCCGAAAGGTTGTCGTCACCCAGGAATGCGATCTTCTGGTGCTGGACGAAATTCTGGGACTGATGGAACAGGGAATCGTATCCACAGATGTCGTAGGGGATATCCTCAGGCAGAAAGATGAGAATATGCATATTATTATGACGGGATGGACTCTGCCGGAGAAGCTGAAGCCCTATGTGGATTCTGTAACCCGGCTGACTACAGAGGTCATCAACGAAACGAATCCTGATGAATAAAATAATATTACAGAAGAATAAAGGAGGAGATTAAATGGCAGTTTTTAAAGGCGCAGGCGTTGCAATCGTAACCCCTATGTACGAGGATGGAAGTGTGAATTATGACAAGCTGGGTGAGCTGATTGAATTTCAGATTGCCAACAGCACAGATGCCATTATCATCTGCGGGACTACCGGAGAATCGTCTACTATGACGCATGGAGAACATCTGAAAACGATCAAATACGCGATTGATAAGGTTGCGAAACGTATCCCTGTAATTGCGGGTACAGGTTCCAACTGCACAGAAACAGCGATTATGCTGTCCAAGGAAGCTGCGTCTTACGGAGCGGACGCGCTGCTGATCGTGACTCCTTACTATAATAAGGCTACGCAGAAGGGACTGATCGCACATTATACGGCTATTGCAAACGCGGTGCCGGATACACCGATTATTATGTACAATGTTCCAAGCCGTACAGGCTGCAATATCCAGCCGGCGACAGTGGCTGCCCTGGTAAAGAACGTAAAAAATATCGTGGGCGTAAAAGCTGCCAGCGGAGATCTGTCCCAGATTGCCAAGACGGTGTCTCTTGCCGGGGAGGATCTGGAACTTTATTCCGGAAACGACGATCAGACACTTCCGATTCTGTCCCTTGGCGGTATCGGCGTTATTTCCGTACTGTCGAATGTGGCTCCGAAAGAAACTCACGATATGGTTATGAAGTTTTTGGACGGGGATATAAAAGGCGCAGCGAAAATCCAGATTGACGCGATTCCGCTGATTAACGCCCTGTTCTGCGAGGTAAATCCGATTCCGGCAAAAGCCGCTCTGAATCTTATGGGAATGAACGTAGGGCCTCTCCGTATGCCGCTTTCCGAGATGGAAGACAGCAACAAGGAAATTCTGGCAAAGGCTATGAGAGACTTCGGAATTAAACTGGCATAAGATACGGAGGAGAGATTATGGTAAAAATTTTGATGTACGGCTGCTGCGGCCATATGGGACAGGTGATTTCCGACCTGGCGGCCCAGGACCCGGATGTGGAGATTACGGCAGGAGTGGATATTGCGGATAAGGGAAATACCGGCTATCCTGTTTATACAGACATTTACGCCTGTCAGGAGGATGTGGATGTGGTGGTTGACTTTTCCTCCGCCAGGGCTGTAGATACCCTGCTGGACTACTGCGGGGAGAAAAAGCTGCCGGTCGTTCTCTGCACCACAGGACTCAGCGAAGACCAGCTTGCAAAGGTGGAGGAAACGGCGAAAAAAACAGCCGTTCTGAAATCCGCCAATATGTCTCTTGGAATCAATACTCTGCTGAAGCTGATTCAGGAAGCGGCAAAGGTTCTTGCGGCGGCGGGATTTGACATGGAAATTGTGGAGCGGCATCACCGCCTGAAAGTTGACGCGCCAAGCGGAACCGCCCTGGCTTTGGCCGACAGCCTGAATGAAGCTGTGGGCGGAGAATATAAATATGTTTTTGACCGCAGCCAGAAACGCGAAAAGCGCACAGATAAAGAAATCGGAATTTCAGCAGTCCGGGGCGGAACGATTGTGGGAGATCATGAAGTTATTTTTGCAGGCCCGGATGAAGTGATTGAATTTAAACATACGGCATATTCCAAAGCGGTATTTGGAAAAGGAGCGCTGGAGGCTGCCAAATATCTGGCAGGAAAACCGGCAGGCCGGTATGATATGAGCGACGTCATCAACGGCTGAGAATTCTGCTGCAGAGATCAGAATGAAATAAAGAAACAAAGAGCATCTGCTGATGGAAAGGCCATCGCAGATGTTCTTTTGTATTTGGCAGATACGGCGAGAAAAAGTAATTTTACAAAAATGAGTCCAATTAGAATAGAATTCTGGAAAATGTACATATTATAGGTACAAGCTGGCTTGAGAAAATGGCTTCTGACACGGAAATATGCAGTGTTCTGCGCTCAGATGCCCGGGATTCCAGAGCCAAAATTAAAGGTAAAAGGAGATTAAAAGGATGAAAAAATGGAAAACAGTCCTTATGGGAACTCTGCTTGTACTGTCATTATGTACACTGACGGCCTGCGGAGACGACAACGGCAATAATAATGCGGACGAATCCGGTTCCACTACGGAGAATGCCGCGGACAGAAACGATACCGACAAGACAGACGGCACAATGGACGGCACGGCTGCCGATGACAAGACGGATACGGACAAGAATAATGAGACAGCAGATGAAAATGCGGCGGGGCAGAATGACACTGCTTCGGATGCGGACAATGCCGCAGAGGACAACAATGCTGCAGATAACAATAACGGTACGGACAACAACGACGATACAGTATCCGGAGAACTGGGAGACAGTGTAAGGGATCTCGGCGACGGGGTAGGAGACGCTGTGGAAGACGTAGGAGATGCCGTGGGAAATGCAGCGGAGGGAAGATAATTTCCGGATCAATTTTTGGGGATCAGGAATTTTCAGTTGCATCGCCTCTTTTTTTAGAATATACTTTTTATAAACAGCAGATAAGGCCCTGCGGACGCCTCAGGCAGTCTGCGGGACTTTCGGCGGTAAATACTAAAATCAATGGCCGGTACATCTACGGGAGAGGTCAGATCTCAGGTGTGCCGGCTTATTCTGCAGAAAATACAGAAATGGAGAGAAGAAATGAGATTTCGGCCGTGTATCGACATACATAATGGAAAAGTAAAGCAGATTGTAGGCGGGAGCCTTAGAGACGAAGGAGATCAGGCGAGGGAAAATTTTGTGTCAGGAAAGGATGCTGCCTTTTATGCAGGCCTTTACCGGGATGCCGGCTTAAAGGGAGGTCACGTAATTCTGCTGAACAGCGCGGATTCTCCTTATTATTCCGCTACCAGAGAGCAGGCGCTGGCCGCCCTTGCGGCGTATCCGGGAGGCCTTCAGCTGGGAGGAGGAGTCCGTCCGGAGAATGCAGAGGAGTATCTGAATGCCGGAGCCAGCCATGTAATTGTCACATCCTATGTGTTTCAGAACGGGAGACTTTCCTGGGAAAATCTCGAAAAAATGGAGCAGGCGGCAGGAAGAGAGCACCTGGTGCTGGATCTGAGCTGCAGGAAAAAAGAGGGAGAGTACTATATTGTCACAGACCGATGGCAGAAATTTACAGACGTTCCTGTGACACTGGAAACGATGAAGGAACTGGGACGCCACTGCGATGAATTCCTGGTCCATGCTGTGGATGTGGAAGGAAAAGCCTCCGGAATTGAGGCAGAGCTTGCGGAGAGACTTTCGGAATATCGAGACAGACCAGTGACCTACGCCGGAGGAGTGGGAAACATGGAGGACGTCCGGCTGCTGGAAACGGCGGGAAAAAGAAGACTGGATGTGACGGTGGGAAGCGCCCTGGATCTTTTCGGAGGCAGCATACCTTTTGCGCTTATGAAGCAGATTGGAAGGGAAGAATGACAACAAAAATGACAAAAGCGGCACTGGCGGCGTCGCTGAAAAAGCTGCTGGAGAAAAAGCCCCTGTCAAAGATTACGGTTACAGACATTACCCGGGAATGCAGGATTAACAGACATACTTTTTACTATCATTTTCGGGATATTTATGATCTGATCGAATGGATTTATGTAAGTGAGGCTGAACAGTATATCATAGGAGGAGAGATCCCGGACACCTGGCAGGAAGGGCTGAGAAGACTTTTCCAGTTCATCCTGGACAACAGAAAATTTGTAGTGGAAACTTATATGTTTTTTCAGCAGGATCATCTGCTTCAGTTTGTACACAAGCATGCGGCGCTTCTGGTCAGCCATATTGTAGAAAGGAAAAAAACGGGATTTGCGATTTCACAGGAGAAAGAGAGGTTTGCCATTGACTTTTATGCTTACGCATTGGAAGGCATCGTCTATTCCTGGGTAAAAAACGGTATGAAACAGGATCCGGAGGAAATTATACAGATGCTGTCCGCCATGATTCAGGGTATGGGAGAGATCACGCTTCAGCATCTGGCGGAGATGCAGTAATCAGTCCGGAAAAACGAAAATAAAAGAAAATCTTATGACATACAGAAAAAAATTGGACACATTTGGAGAAATGGCTAAAAAATAGACACTGTCTTATTTTTGTACATAGAAAAAAGAAGATTTCTGTATATAATATAATTGTGAAAAAACTAACAGAGGAAAGCAGTTGTACAGAGGTTAATCTGGAAAGCCGGGGGAACACTGCAAGGAGGAGATACAGATGAGTAAATTGACACATACGGCAGGCAGAAAGGTATTTTCAGGAGTGATCGATCTGGCTCTTGGACAGGTGAAGAAAAATCCGGAGCAGGCTTTTTTAAATATTGTAGATACCGCTCAGAAATATATGGGGGAATTTGATCTGGGAGTAAACTGGGATTATCTCCGGAGGGTTGCCGGAGACCCGGAATGTACTTTAAACCGCTATGTCACGAAAATGGTAAACGAACTTCACCCGAATGTACTGAAGACTACGATTCTGAATCTGGGCTACGAGGCATTTTATCATGGAACAAAAACCATCCGGGAGATGCGTAAGGTTCATAACTGCAATATTCCGTGGATTATACTGATGGATCCCACCAGCGCCTGCAATCTTCACTGCACCGGATGCTGGGCGGCGGAGTACGGAAATAAACTGAACCTTTCTTTTGACGAGATGGATTCCGTGATTTCCCAGGGCAAGGAGCTGGGAGTATATTTTTACATGCTCACCGGCGGAGAGCCTATGGTACGGAAAAAAGATATTATCGCATTGTGCAGAAAGCACAATGACTGTGTATTTTTCGCATATACGAACGGAACACTGGTGGATGATGAACTGTGCAGACAGATGCAGGAAGTGGGAAACCTTTTCCTGGCGCTGAGCCTGGAAGGAAAACCGGAAGTCAATGACCTCCGCCGCGGCGAGGGCGTTTACGGAAAAGTCATGCATGCCATGGATCTTCTGAAGGAATACGGTCTTGTATTCGGAACCTCCATCTGCTACACCAGCCAGAATATCGAAAGCGTTACAAGCGATGAGTTTATTCAGATGCTTGTGGAGAAAGGCTGCCGCTATTCGCTGTATTTCCACTATATGCCGGTTGGAAATGACGCTTCGGTAGATCTTCTGCCGACTATGGATCAGCGTGTATATATGCACGACAGGGTAAGAGAGATCCGGAACATGGATCATGGCCCGGGAATCTTTACCATGGATTTCCAGAATGACGGGGAGTTTGTGGGAGGATGTATTGCGGGAGGCAGGAACTATTTCCATATCAATGCCAACGGCGATGCGGAGCCCTGCGTATTTATTCATTATTCCAACGGAAATATCAGAGAGAACACAATCCTGGAGATTTTGAAGCAGCCGCTGTTTATGGCATACCATGACAATCAGCCGTTCAATGAGAACATGCTTCGTCCCTGCCCGATGCTGGAAAACCCGGAAATTCTCCAGAAACTGGTGAAGGAGACGGGAGCGCACTCCACAGACCTTCAGTCGCCGGAGACAGCGGAGCATCTCTGCGGAAAATGCGTACATTACGCGCAGGAATGGGCGCCTGTTGCAGATAAGCTGTGGGAGGATACCAAGAAGAAAAAGGCAGAGAAGGCGGCAAAATAAAAGAAAGGCTCCTCTTTTCAGGAGCTCTTGTACAGAGAGAATATTTATATTACAATATAGGATAGCGTTATGGACTTTGTGCATGGCGCTGTCCTGTTTTGCATTATAGGAAAAAGAATGGAGAAAACATATGAAGGTTGTAATTTTAGCAGGAGGATTCGGCACAAGAATCAGTGAAGAAAGCCATTTAAAGCCAAAGCCCATGATTGAGATCGGCGAGAAACCGATTCTGTGGCACATTATGAAGATGTATTCCAGCTACGGATTTCATGAATTTGTGATCTGCTGCGGATATAAACAGCATGTGATCAAGGAATGGTTTGCGGACTACTATCTGCACAACAGCAATATTACTTTTGACTTTACCCAGGAAAATAAGATGATCGTACACAATAATGTGCTGGAGCCCTGGAAGGTGACGCTTGTGGACACCGGACTGAAAACCATGACCGGAGGACGCATTAAACGTGTAAAAGAGTATCTGGACGGAGACACCTTTATGCTGACTTATGGGGACGGCGTGGCGGATGTAAATCTTCAGGAGCTTCTTGACTACCACAGATCCCACGGCAAGATGGCCACAATCACAGCGGCTCAGCCGGGAGGACGCTTCGGAATTCTGGACATTACAGAAGACGGAACAATTACCAACTTTAAGGAAAAGAAAAAAGAGGACGGCGGCTGGATCAATGCCGGATTTATGGTTCTGGAACCGGAAATTATGGATCTCATCGAGGGCGACGACACAGTCTTTGAGCAGGAGCCTCTGATGGAGGCTGCCCGCAGGGGGCAGTTAAACGCTTACCGCCATAAAGGATTCTGGCAGTGTATGGACACTCTCAGAGAAAAGAATCTTCTGGAAAGCCTGTGGCAGTCCGGGAACGCCCCCTGGAAAATCTGGGAGTGAACGAGAGCTATACTCTGATCCGTTCCCGAAGAAAGAGTCTTGCGCTGCAGGTGAGGGCGGACGGAAAGGTGATTGTGCGGGCTCCCCTTTGGACGGCAAAATACCGGATTGATTCTTTTGTGGAAGAACACTGGGAATGGGTGGAAAAACAGAGACAGAGAATTGCGCAGGAGCGGAAAAATCTTCATGTGATTACAGATGAGGAACGGCGGGACGGTATCCGGAAAGCAAAAGAAATTTTTCCTGAGCGGACGGCTTACTTTGCCAGACGGATGGGGGTAGGCTATGGCAGAATTACAATCAGGGAACAGAAAACCCGCTGGGGAAGCTGCAGCCAGGCAGGGAATCTGAACTTTAACTGGAAGCTGGTAATGATGCCGCCGGAGATTCTGGATTATGTAGTAGTGCATGAGCTGGCGCACCGGAAGGAAATGAATCACTCGCCCCGATTCTGGGCTGTGGTGGAAAAGGAGCTTCCGGATTACCGGCTCCGGAGAGAGGAACTGAAGAAACTGGGCAGAGAGTTTCTATAGATTTTTCAATAGAGACAGATAGGAGAACGACAGGAGGAGAGACGCATGTCCGGCATAATCATCTGTTATGGAGATTCCAATACTTACGGGTATGATTCCCGTTCTTTTTCAGGCGGAAGATACGAAAAAAATATACGCTGGACGGGACTTCTCCAAAAAAACACAGGACTGGAGATCAGGAATCACGGCGTAAACGGGCGCTGCATTCCGCATAATTCTCCGCAGATCCGCTTTGCCTGTGAACAGACAGAAGAATGGGGCCGGAAGGCAGGCGGATGGATGGCAGTGATGCTGGGAACGAATGATCTCCTTCAGGAACCAGGATTTACAGCAGGAGATACTGCCGCGCGAATGGAGAATTTTCTGCGGAAGCTCTGTGAGACGGAAGCTGTAAAAAGAGGAAGACTGCGGCTCTGGCTGCTCTCTCCTCCCCGGATGAAGCGCGGGGCCTGGGTAGAGGAGGACCGGATCTGCCGTGAATCGGAAAGCCTTGGGAAGGAATATCAGAAAGTTGCAGAAAAACTGGATATAAAATTTACAGATACAGGAAAATGGAAAATTCCGGTACTGTTTGACGGCGTTCATTTCTCAGAGGAAGGCCACCGGAAATTTGCGGAAGAAATGCAGAAAGAGACGGAGCTTCTTTTCTCTGAAGAATAAACGGATATGGAAAACTTATCATCTGGAATGGAGGAAGACTATGCAGTATATCAGTCATTATCAGTCTCCCCTTGGAAATATTCTGCTGGCGGCAGATAATACCGGCCTGACGGGTTTGTGGTTTGAAGGACAGAAATACTTTGCCCGATGTCTGGACGGGGAGCATAAGGAAGAAGAAACTTTTCTGCTTGAAAAGGCGAAGACGTGGCTGGATATTTATTTTTCAGGAAGAGAACCGGACTTCTCTGTGCCGCTCCGTTTTACAGGCACCCCTTTTCAATGTAAAGTATGGGATATCCTCTGCTCAATTCCCTACGGACAGACGATAACTTACGGAGAAATCGCGAAACGGATTGCTGATGAAAAGGGACTTCCGGGAATGTCTGCCCAGGCGGTGGGCGGCGCGGTAGGCCGCAATGGGATTTCTATTATTGTTCCCTGCCACCGTGTTGTTGGAGCGGACGGCAGTCTGACCGGGTATGCGGGGGGAATAGAGAAAAAAAGGAAACTGCTGGCCCTGGAAAAAAGAGAACACACAGGAGGCGTAATATATGGCGGATAATAGAAGAATTTTATTTACGGATCTGGACGGTACGCTCCTTAATGATAAAAAGGAGATCAGTCCGGGAAATCAGGCGGCAATCGATGAGGCTCTGTCAAAAGGACATAAGGTAGTGGTAAGCACCGGGCGTCCTCTGGCGAGCGGGATGATCATTGCAGAGAGAGCGGGACTTGTAAAAGACGGATGTTATATTATCGCTTTCAATGGCGGACAGATTTACGACCCGTTTCATAAAAAAACTGTTTACGGAAAAACGCTTCCGAAGGAACTGGCGAAATCTGTTTTTCAGGAGGCGGTGAACAGGGATCTCCATATCCAGTCTTACTCTGATACGGAGGTGCTGGTGCTGAAAGATTCTATGGAAATACGAAAATATGTGCAGGGAACGGAGCTGCCTTACCGGGTAGTCCCGGATCTGGACGCGGCGTTTCCCGTGGATCCTTATAAAATTCTCGCCATCAGTTTTGACGACCGGCCCAAAATCGAAAAATTTCAGAGAGAAGTAGTAAATCCTCTGGCCGGCACGGCCAGAAGCTTTTTCTCCAACGATGCATACCTGGAAGTGGTGCCTGAGGGCATTTCCAAGGGATTTGCCGTAAAATGGATGTGCAGCTATCTGGGGATTCCTCTGGAGAATTCCGTTGCGGCAGGGGACGCGGAAAACGATGTGGAAATGCTGGAAACCGCCGGCGTGGGCGCTGTTATGTGCAATGCTTTTCCGGGTGTGGCGGAACATGGAGACTATGTGACAGAAAATGACAACAATCATGACGGTCTGGCAGAGATTATCCGGAAATTTATATTGATTTGACGATCAGCAAATTTACGGGAGAGAGCATAGATGAAAAAGCATGTAAAGATACTGGTTGTGGAGGACGACCTGGCACTGAGCGCAGGACTGTGCTTTGAACTGGACGCCAACGGCTACCTGACGGTTGCCGCCTATGGATGTAAAAAAGCGGTTCAGCTTATAGAGAGTGAAGAATTCAGTCTGGCAATTCTGGACGTAAATCTTCCGGACGGGAACGGATTTGATATGGGCGCGGAGGACTATGTGACGAAGCCGTTTAATATGCAGATACTCCTGAAAAGGGTAAATGTGGCTCTGAGGCGAGGCGGACAGAGCTCTGTTCCGGCTGCGGACTTCTGGACTGACGGATATCTGAAACTGAATTTTTCAGATCTGACCGCCCGGAGGGGCGGGGAAAAACTGGCGATTACACCCAATGAATATAAACTGCTGAAGACTCTCACAGAAAATGCGGGAAATATTCTGACCCGCCAGGTGCTTCTGGACCGTCTGTGGGACAGCGGGGGAAATTTTATTGACGACCATACTCTGACTGTGACTATGAACCGTCTGCGGTCAAAAATTGAAGATGAAGCCCACCCCTACATTAAAACTGTTCGGGGAATGGGCTATATCTGGACGGGAGGACGGGCATGAAGCATAGGAGTATGATTGTTATGCGCTCGGGAATGCTTCTTCTGTCAGCAATTCTGTTTGCTCTTCTGTACTGGTTTCTGCGGAACACGATTCCCCGGACTTCGGTGAGGTATGGGATTCTGGGACTGTGCGCCGCAGTTTATGCTGTGGTGGGAATCTGGGCCTGGTATCAGCGGCGGCAGGTGAACCTGTTTGCCGATGACCTGTGTGAGACGTTGGACGCATTGATGTCCGGCCGTTCCGTGGAAGGGTATTCTCCTTATGAGGACAGCCTGACTGCGAAGGTTCAGGGAAAACTGATGCAGTCTCTTATTAAAATGTCCCGTCTGGAAACAGGCACATTTACGATTCATATGGAAGAGGCTGAACTCAGCGATACAATTGCCCGGGCGCTGATTGCCAAGCCTTCTGTTCTCCTTGCCGATGAACCTACGGGAAATCTGGACAGCAAAACAGGACAGAACGTACTTGGCCTTCTGAAGCTGTCAGCGGATACCTACAGACAGACCCTTGTGATGATAACGCACAATCTTGAACTGGCCCAGACGGCAGACCGGGTGATTCGCATAGAAGACGGCCGTGTCTGCGGGTAAGGAGGTGCGCTGTGCTGCTCAACAATAATCTGAAAATCTGCCGTATGCTGGTAAAGAGCGATTTTCAATTTCATAAAGCAAAAAATTTTGTGCTTATTCTGGCGGCTATGTCGCCCTGGGATTATTCCATCGCAGACGGTTCGGCATATACATACTGGCAGCAGTATAATCAGAATAATAAGGCGATTACAGAGAAAACGGTATCTGAATTTCGCCGGCGTCCCGAGGTGCAGTCTGTCAGCGCCTTAAAGAGCCGGGAAATGACACTTACGGCCTCGGAGGAGTTAAGACAGCGCATTGCGGATTATTATAACCAGCCTTATGATGAGAAGCAGACTTTCCGCGATACGCAGGCCCAGTATCCGGAATGGATAAAGGGACTGGACCGGATGACGGAAACCGGAGAATATACTGCTGTTGTAATCGGGATGGACGGAGAATATCTGAATTATGTGCTGGAGAATTCGCCGTTTACCAGCGGCAGCTTTGACGAGGAAAAGTTTTTTTCCGGCAGCTGCGTAATCGCGGGAGGAGCATATTACGAAGGAGTCTCCTGCCCGGTGGCGGGAGAGACTGTGGAGCTGGAAGGAAGAAAGTTTCAGGTGCTTGGCTCAGTGATGCACGATGATACTTATCTCAGCGGCTCTGACAGCAAAGAAGCTGATTTTTCTCTGGTATATATTCTGCCTCTGAAAGTCTTTGATTCTCTTTTTCCCGGACAGGGATTCCGGCAGATGGCGATAAATATCGACCATGAACAGCAGGATTCTTTTGAATCTTATCTGGATGAATATGAGCAGGGAATTAGGCGGGGCGTCGGTATTACCCGGCGCAGCGAATACCAGAAGAATTTTGAGGCTGCCCGTCTGAATATGGTGCTGGTTCAGATGATTGTGTCAGCGGTGCTTCTGACAATTGCGCTTCTGAATTTTCTGAATCTGCTGGTGGCGAAGGTATTCAGCCGGAGAAAAGAATTTGCGGTTTATCAAAGCCTTGGAATGACAAAAGCCCAGCTCCGGCGTCTGGTAGTGCCGGAGGGTGTCTTTTATGCTGTTCTGATGGCAGCGGTACTGATTCCGGTGACGGTTCTCTTTGCCCGGCTGGCGCTTCCGGGCTATGTGGAAGCGCAGACCTGGGTTTCGGCCTATACTTTTTCGCTGACACCGCTGTGGGCGGCTCTCCTGGTGATATTGATTTTTTCTGTCGGAACCCCCTGGGCATGTCTGAATTTCATTACAAAGGGTTCTGTCCAGGAGAGAATGAGACGCCCGGAGGACGGTATCTAAGAGACGGGGCGCCGCCCCGTCTCATTATACGTCTAAAGATTTTTTAAAAAATCTCCATTGCCTGTAACAGGCGTCATATCACTGTTGATGGTGACAGAACGTTTCCTGCTCTGGGTCAGATAAAATCCCTTACAGCATTTTTCTCCGGTTCCCATTGGAGAATAATAGTATCTTAATTTTTCTTTTTCCTTCCGTAAGTTTTTCTGGCAGCCTCCTTGCATTCCAGGTAGGCTTTTGCGATTGCCTGGAAAAAAGCGTCTTTTGACTCTTCGCTTAATTCTCCTCCGGCAAACAGAGCTGTGTTGCGTTCCAGGAGTTCGTCCATCTCTCTGGCGGCAGAGTTCCCAAACTGTTCCTGGGCCTGGTCGATATATGCCATTTTTTCAATTCCGTGCCGGGGATCCGTCACTTCTTCTTTTGACAGGTAATCATAGGAAACATCCAGGGCTCTAGCCAGTTTTTTCATAGTGGAAGCACGAGCAATGACTCCGGCGGACTCGTAGGAAGCGATTGTACGCTGTGATACACCAGTTTTGTCTGCGAGCTGCTGCTGCGTCAGTCCGGCAGCCTCCCGCGCCGATCTGATCTTGTCTGAAAAAGTCATTTTTTATCTCCTTTAAAAATTTAGAAAGAATACTTCATTAACCTTATAGAGATATGGATAACAGTTTATATGCGGTATAAAGTCGAAATGAAGTTTATGAAGTTATAATGTAATTTTAGACTATGAACAACATAATGTCAATGCTGAGAACGATATATAACGCTTTTGAGTCAATAGAAATTATTGAATTTAAAGAAATCACAAACCTATTACGCAATATTTAATTCTATATTAAGCTAATAGATCATAATTAACTTTAAAAATATTTTATGTGGAATAAGTAATAAACAAATCATTCTGCTTTTGGTGTAAAATTATGATGAAAATTAAAGAAATTAAGGAATATACAGATTTTTTGAATAAATATCAGAAAGAATTTCCGGATATGATATATAATCATATGATGCTTCCTGGCGAGGCAGCTGATCATATAGAAAGAGGCAGGATGTATTATGAGAAACAGGAAGAGGGAATTGTTTTTCTTGTAAAGGAAAGAGATTTTTATAAGCTGTATTTCTATGTCTCCGAAACGGCAGAGATTCATGTTCCGGAGGGAGACAGACCGCGTCTGCTGGAGTATATCTATATGGAGGGAAGGGAAGATCCCCATGTTGAGAAGATGCGGAAAAAAACAGGGGCGCTGGGATTTCTTCCCTGTGTGAGAAATAAAAGGCATAGAGCCCTGATCCATGACGAATACCTGATTTCTCTGGATACAGGGCGCTTGCGGGAGGATCTTTTTTGGGAATATGCTTCAGAAAAAGATGCGCTGTCCCTCTGCCATCTGTGGACGGCAATGGATATTTATAATTCTGCCATACCGGAGGGTCAGGAACTAGTTGAGATGATCGCAGCTAATGAACTTCTTACAATATGGAAAGAGGGGCGTGTGCGCGGGGTTGTCCGTGTAAAGCAGGAAAATCGTAAAACCGGTTCTATATGGCTTGTGGCTGTGGATGGGGAATATCGCCGTCAGGGGATTGCTTCAGAGCTATATAAGCTGTCTTTATCTGTTTTGAAGGCCAGAGGATGCAGGCAGGCAATCGAATGGTGCGATGAGAAAAATCAGGCGATCCTTTCTGTCAGCGGAAAATTCGGCTTCCAGCCGGATGGAACCGTGTCAGAGACCTATATTCTGAAATAATAAAAGGATCTGTCTGGCGGCTCCTGGCCGCTGATCAGAAAATAAAAAGAAAAATGGAAAGAGGAAACGCAAATGAAAGAAAAAGTGATTGAAATTTTAACAGAAGTCCGCCCTGACATTGATTTAAGCGGAGAAGTGAAGCTTATTGACGATGGAGAGCTGGAGTCTTTGGATGTAGTGGCTCTGGTAGGCGAACTGAATGATGAATTTGACATCAATATTTCCGTAAAACATCTTATACCGGAAAACTTTAATTCTGTAGACGCAATCGTAAAGCTGGTCGAATCCTTACAGGAGTAGAGTTATGTCTTTTGTATCTATAAGTTTTGTTATCTTTACTGCGGCAGCGGCAGGCGCATATTTTCTCTGCCCGGCAAAATACCGGTGGTGTGTCCTGCTGGCCGCCAGCCAGATCTTTTATCTTTTGTCAAGCCCCCGAAGCTATGTTTTTTTACTTTTCACCACGGCAGTGACTTTTGCCGGAGGGCTTTTTATTGAGCGGCAGACGGAAGACTGCAGGGCCTATGTAAAGGAACATAAAGAGGAGCTTGACCGCAAACAGAAAAAAGAGATCCGGGCAAAATATGAGAAAAGGAAACAGGGCATTCTTCTGGCTGTGCTGCTGGCGGATTTTGGCATTCTTGCTTTTGTAAAATATTTCAGGATTTATATCAACATGCTTTCAGAGACGCTTCATCTGGACTGGCTTCATTTTGACGCCGGGATACTGATTCCGCTGGGAATTTCTTTCTATACTTTCCAGTCTGTAGGGTATCTGATTGATATTTACCGGGAACAGTACAGAGCGGATCGGAATCCGGCAAAATTTGCCCTTTTTGTATCATGGTTTCCCCAGATCGTCCAGGGCCCTATCAGCAGACATGATCAACTGGCAGAGCAGCTTTACGAACCGCACTCCTTTCAGTACGAGCGGATCAAGTTCGGTATCCAGCTTATGATGTGGGGATGGTTCAAAAAGCTGGTGATTGCTGACCGCGTGGGGGTGTTCGTGGATCAGGTTTTTAACCGTTATACAGAGTATACCGGAATTTATGCCATCCTCGGTGTGATCGGCTATACGATCCAGATTTACGGGGACTTTTCCGGAGGAATGGATATTGCAAGGGGAGTATCGCAGATTTTTGGTATTGATCTGACGCTGAATTTCAAACGACCGTATTTTGCCACAAGTATTCCGGAATTTTGGAGGAGATGGCATATTACTCTGGGATCCTGGTGCCGGGATTATATTTTTTACCCTATTTCTCTTTCAAAATTTTTTGGCAAGCTTGGAAAAAACTCCCGAAAATTTTTTGGAGACAGAATCGGGAAACTGGTTCCGGTTATTTTTGCTCAGCTTATCACTTTTTTCGTTATTGGTATCTGGCATGGAGCGGAATTCAAATACATTGCTTATGGGCTTTACCAGGCGGTATTCATTATAGGAGGAATCCTTTTTAACGGAGCTGATATCCAGGCAGAATGCATTGTTTCGATGGATGATATACCTTGCCGGAGGCTTTGCCATTGTGATTTTTGGAGTCTATGGAATGGGTTATGATGCGAAATCCTTTATTTACAGGGGATTTTAGTGCCAGCGTGCAGGGATATAAAGCGGATAAAAGTTGGCATGCAAAGAAAGGACAGGATATGATTATCAATATTTTAGAATACCTGGAACAGGCGCCAGCACAGTCCTGATTCCGAAGAAATATTTTTCCATGCCTGTGCGGCTGTTTCAGTATCTGAATGAAAATAAAGTGACAACGATCTGCTGGGTTACAGGCGCTCTGTCGCTTTGCTCAGAGCTGGGAACCTTTGAAGAAATACGTCCGGAATTTGTAAAGAAGGTGTTCTTTACGGGTTCAGTGATGCCGTGCCGACATCTCAGAGTATGGCAGGAAAACCTTCCGGGCGCTGTTTTTGTGAACCATTACGGTCCCACAGAGATCACGGCGAGCTGTACCTGGCATGTGGTGGATCATCTGGTATCAGAGGACGAAACGCTCCCTATTGGACAGCCTTTCCGAAATACAAATATCCTTCTCATTACAGAGGAAGGAAAGGAGGCGGCTCCTGGCGAAACGGGTGAGATTTATGTACGGGGAACCTCGCTGGCGCTGGGATATTATGGGAATCCGGAGAAGACGAGGGAGGTTTTTGTAAGAAATCCTCTGAATCCAATCTATGACGAGACTGTATACCGGACAGGCGATCTTGGAAAATATAATGAGCAGGGGGAACTGCTTTTCTGCGGAAGAAAGGACGCTCAGATCAAGCACATGGGACACCGTGTGGAGCTGGGAGAGATTGAGGCAGCAGCCCTGTCCATGCCGGAGATCCAGGAGGCAGTCTGCCTGTATCAGAAAGAAAAGCAGCAGATATGGCTGTTTTATACGGGTGCAGGCACTTCTCCCCGTGAGATTGCCGGATACTTAAGGGAACGGCTGCCGAACTATATGATACCCAGGAAGTTCTGCGCGATGGATCAGATGCCCTTGAATTTTAACGGCAAAATAAACATGAATGAATTAAGGGAAAAGATGAAATAGGATATGCGGAAAGAAAAAAAGAATAGATGGATTCTTGTCCGGTGCCTGATCGTAACAGTGATTTTTGTCATGCTCCTTGTTTTTGCAGGAAAGCTGTTTATTCCGTATTATATACAGGATACGGACCAGAACAGAACCTTCTACAAAACGGAAAAGAATACAGTTGATGTACTGATTGCCGGAAGCAGCACCCTTCTGGTAGGTCTGTCCCCTCTGGAGCTTTGGGAGGATTACGGCATTGTGGCGCATACCCGGGCCAGCACGGTTCAGGCGCCGCAGGTTACCTGGCTGAACATTAAAGAGGCGTACCGTTACCAAAAGCCTAAAGTTGTCGTCATGGGTATCACAAGCCTTTTTCTGGACTATGACTATAACGCCAATGAACCGTATCTCCGGAGAGGCCTTGATTTTAAAAGACTGTCAGCTGATAAGCTGAAAGCTGTTTATGAAGTTGTGAAAAGAAGCGACTCTCAGCATATACTGGATTATATTTTCCCTATCTTCCGTTATCATGACAGATGGAAAGAGCTCCAGTGGACGGATATATATAATTTACAGTACCGCCGCGACTTCATGCGCGGCCAGTATCCGGTGTACAGGGCAAGGAAAATCGATGCCAGAGACCGTGTGAATAAAACAGTGCCTCCGGAAAAGGAGAATACGGATTCCTGGTTATTTTACCAGGATGCCATTGAATACTGCCGATCTCAGGGATCTGAGGTGATCGTAGTCAATATGCCGGACGATCGGTGGACATACGGGAGATATCAGACGGCAAAAAAGCTGACGGAAGGATGCGGCGCAGCCTATATTGATTTTAATCTGGAGGAGCCGCTGAGAGAGATGGAGATTGACTGGGAATCTGATTTCTATGATCCCCATCATCTGAATCCGGTAGGAGCTCAGAAAACGACAAAGTATCTTGGGGATTATCTGGTGAAACATTATGATATCCCGCGCGGCCAATGCAGGGAAAGTACGGCGGAGCTTCTAAATAAAGATCTGAGGGAATATAAGATAAAGCTGAAGGAATTTGAGGATAAGCTGGAGGCCCGGAAGGGGCAGGAAAAATAAGAGGAAACCTAAAATCGCTATATCCGGCAGACGATTTATAACCAAATATGGTGTGAGTAAGGGAGCTAATAGAGTTTGCGCTATTGGCTCTTTTTTTATCCAGTATAAATTCATTAACTTCATAAAAATATTGACAATACTTCATATATGGTATATGGTTAAAATGAAGTTTATGAAGTTACATTTCGATATTCAAACAATAACATCATAATATCAAAGATATGTTTTGTATGTTCCATTGTTTTACAAAGTAAAATAATAAAAAATAAATCTATATATTTTTAAATATAACAAATGTGATATTAAAATACAAACATATGTTCGATATAATGCAATATGTAAGGTGCTCCGGAGAACCTTTATAGAATAAAAATATAAAGGAGAGCGAAAAAATGAAACAGTTCAGACAAATGAAACGGACAGAACTTTTGGATCAGAGAACAGCAAACCGCAAAGTTTATGAGAACAAAGATCACTCTAAAACGGTAGAGATCTATCTGGAGCCTGTCCACTATAAGGAAAAAGACGGTTCCTGGAAAGAAATGGACGATACTTTGCAGGAAGTGACGGAAGCAGGGATCTCTGCGGCTGCATGGAAGCTGGAGAGAAAAGAAAGTAAGGCTGGATTTCGCAACCAGAAAGGAAATACTGAGATCTTTCTGAACAGTACAGCAGGGGACGCATTCATGATCTCCCTGAAGAAGGAAGGGCATACGCTGTCCTGGGGCCTGGAAGCGGGACAGCCTGTGCAGGCTGAAAAACAGGGCGGCAGCGTTGTCCTTTACCCGGAGATCATTAACGGCGCGGATCTGCGGCTGAGAGTGCACGGGGAAGGGATAAAGGAAGACCTGATCCTGAAAAGCCCGGAGGCGCTTATGGAAAGCTATACCTGCCTTTACCAGGCCGGGGATCTCAGCCCTGTGCTGGAACACAACAGGGTAAGTTTCCTGGATAAAGAAAATCAGGAGATCTTCTGTGTGAATGCCCCATGTATGAAGGACGCTTCAGGGAAGAAGTCCGAGGCGATCCGTCTGTCCATGGAGGAGACAGAAGGCTTTGTAAGGATTACTTTCACCCAGGACATGGAATGGCTTAGGGAAGAAGGACGCCAGTATCCTGTGATCCTGGACCCGGTGACCACCACCTCCAAAAAGGCGGCGGAGATCTATGACGCCCATGTTTCCTCCCTGTATGAAGAGGACAATTTCCAGCAGAGCATCATCTTAAAGACCATGGGCGGCGACGAGGTGCAGAG
>DWYN01000171.1 GCA_019118645.1 Candidatus Blautia excrementipullorum
GATAAAATACTGGGCAAAAGCGGAATTTTCCTGCCCGAGACCGAACATGTTTGCTTTGTCAAAGGTTTCTTTGTCTTGAATTTTCATAATAAATGCCTCCCTGCTGTATTTTTATGCATGTTTGCTGCTGCGGATGCTGTATCGGAGATAGTCCAGACGCGCCAGCTGATGTTCACGGAAATGGATTTCCTTCAGAAGCTCCTGCCGCCTCTGTTCCAGCATTGTGAGACGCTGTTCCGTCCCGGCGGCCCGGCCGAGCAGAAGAAGTTTCATATAGGCCTCTGTCTCCGGCTTTTTGAAGCCGATATCATGCAGGGTCATAAGCAGGCTCAGATATTCCAGATCTGTATCGTCATACTGGCCTGAACCAGATCCCTCTCTGCCGGTTTTGACAAAATCCCAGCTTTCATATTCCCGAAGGACAGATAGGGGAATGTTGTATCGTTCACTTGCTTCCCGGCCTGTCATCTGTCTCCTCCTTTTCCAATACCTTATTTTCAGTTCCAAGAGTATTGTATATTTTTCTTTTAAATATGTCTAATACTTGTAATCAATGGTTATAAATGCCTTTCAAGTATGTTCGGGTAAATTCAAGAAACCTTTCTACCGCCTGTGAGAATATCAGCGCCTTTTTCCAGACAAGGACGGTCCCTGATTCAAGTGCCGGCCGGAAAGGAATGAAACAGAGACCGTCATAGGAACAGTTCAGTTCCATGGTAATGACACAGCCCATCTGAGCTTTTGCGAGAGCTGCCATATTGTAGAGCAGATTCCCTGTGGCGGCGGTCTTAATCTGATCCGCATATTTGCCGAACCAGTTCATCAGCTCATTCTGAACCAGCTCCCTCTGCGCCATGATAACGGGAAAACGCACCAGTTCCTCCGGCGAAACTTCCTCTTTCTCCGCAAGTTCCGAATTCCTTCCTACGAGAACGCCCCATCTTTCTTTAAATGGCGTGCGTATAAAATGATATTTTGAAATGTCCACAGGGTCGGCCAGAAGCCCGATGTCCAGACTGCCCCGGTCGATTTTCTCCTTGATACTGTCTGCATTGCCGCTGTAAAGCTCAAAATCCACCTGGGGATGCTCCCGGTGAAAAGCGGAAATTAAATCGGCAAGAAACTGCGAGCTTTTGAATTCGCCGCTTCCGATTGTGATCTTTCCGGAAAGGATGCCGGTGTGATGCTGAAGGTCCTGCCTTGTTTTTTCCGTAAGAGAGAGGATTTCCTCTGCCCGCCGGCGCAGAAGCATACCGTCCTCTGTAAGGATGATGCGGTGTCTGCTGCGCTGAAACAGCGTTACCCCCAATTCTTCTTCAAGCTGGATAAGCTGTCTGGAAAGGGTAGGCTGGGTAATGTGAAGGAGTTCGGCCGCCCGGGTGATGTTTTCTTCGCGGGCAACCATCAAAAAGTATTTTAATACACGAAGTTCCATACTGTGCCTCCTGATCTTTGAAACAGATAATACTTTAAGTGTAGCATTGGAAGAGCCAGGTTACAATCTTTTTGTGGGAATGATTTCCTGCAGGGCTCTGACAGCGAGACATCTGAAGGAAGTGTAGAATTGTAAACCTTAAAAACGAAAAGGTTGACAATTAAAGAGGCATATGATACATTACTTTCATAATCGGTACGGAGGAAAATCATATGTCAGAAGCAAAAAGCATACAATTCAGCAGAACAAGAGACATTGCCTACATAGCCGTGTTTGCGGTAGTGATCGCAGTGTGCTCCTGGATATCCATTCCGACAGTAGTTCCTTTTACCCTTCAGACTTTCGGCGTATTTCTTGCGGCAGGAGTTCTGGGCGGCAGGAGAGGGACTCTGGCGGTTCTGGTATATATCCTTCTCGGAGCGGCGGGAGTACCCGTATTTGCGGGATTTTCCGGAGGAGTCGGCGTGCTGGCCGGGCAGACAGGCGGATATATAGCAGGCTTCCTTTTTTCCGCTCTGGTCATGTGGGGGATGGAAAGATTTGCCGGCAGAGGAAAGTGGGTGCAGATAATTTCCATGATCCTTGGACTTGCAGCCTGCTATGCAGTGGGGACGGTCTGGTTTATGGCCGTATACACGCGGAGCACCGGCGCGGTAGGCCTTGGCGCGGTGCTGGGATGGTGCGTGATTCCTTTTATTATTCCTGATCTGGTAAAAATTGTCCTTGCCGCCGTTTTGTCCCGGCGTCTGGCCCCGGCGCTGCGAAATCTTGGGTAAGGAGGATAAGTGCTGTGATACATAAGGAAAAGAAGCCGGAAGTATGGAAAATCCGCCCTCATCACGGCCTCTGCCTGCAGTTCTTTGAAGGCAAAGGGTACAGCGAGGGGTTCACCGCTCACATGGGCCAGGTGAAGAAAGCGCTGGAAAGAGACGGACAGATCCTGATTACGGAGTCCGCAGATGAAATCTGCCGATGCTGTCCAAATCTACGGGAGGGCGTTTGCGTTTCTGACGAGAAGGTACGGCTTTATGATTGGAGAGTGCTGGAGAAATGCGGCCTGAATCCGGGAGAGACCTTGTCCTGGAAAGAATTTTCCGGCATGGTCCGCGGAAAAATTATTGCACAGGCGGAAAGAAAGAATGTGTGCCCGGACTGCCAGTGGAGGGAACTCTGCGAGGAAAAGGAACAGCGTTGACTTTCCCCGCCGGATTCTATATAATTGGAAACAATTATGAAGGAAACGGCTATGGCGAAAAGGGGGATATGCATGGGGCATAAGACAGGACTGGAAGATTATTACATAATAAAAAATAAGAAAAAACTCCGGTTCGGCTACACCACCGGTTCCTGCGCCGCGGCTGCGGCAAAGGGGGCGGCGGAGACGCTTCTGGGAGGAGCGCCTGTGACGGAAGTTTCTCTTATGACCCCAAAGGGGATCCTTCTGAATCTGGAAATTCTGGACATCCGCAGGGAGGCGGATGCCGTTTCCTGCGCTGTGCGAAAGGACGGAGGGGATGACCCGGACACCACAGACGGAATCCTGGTTTACGCAAGAGTAGAGAAGACGGAAAGAATTCCCGGATCCTCAGAAAAAGAAGAGAGCCGGTTTATCCTTGATGGAGGAAAAGGCGTAGGCCGGGTGACAAAGCCGGGACTTTCCCAGAAAATCGGCGAGGCGGCAATAAATCCTGTGCCCAGGGCGATGATCTTAGGAGCTGTGGAGGAAACAGCGGATAAGCACCACTATGAGGGAAATCTGAAAATTACAATTTCCGTTCCGGAAGGGGAAAAAATAGCCGGAAAGACGTTTAATCCACGGCTTGGCATTCAGGGAGGAATCTCCATTCTGGGGACTACCGGGATTGTGGAGCCCATGAGCGAAGCGGCGCTTATTGAGAGCATACGGGTGGAAATGGCTCAGAAAGCGGCCGGAGGGATGGAATATCTCCTTGTGACGCCTGGAAATTACGGAGCGGACTATCTCAGAGAACATATGGATCTGCCCTTTGAAAAAAACATCAAGTGCAGCAATTATGTGGGAGAGACAATCGATATGGCAGTGAACATGGGAGTCCGGGGGATTCTTTTTGTGGCCCATATCGGAAAATTTGTGAAAGTGGCTTCGGGGATTATGAACACCCATTCCCACAGCGCAGACGGAAGAATGGAGACGCTCTGCGCCAATGCCCTGCGGGCGGGAGGGAGCCTTGCCTGCGCCAGAGAGATTCTTGACTGCAGCACAACGGACGAAGCATTGGCGGTTCTGAACAGATACGGGATTCTGGAAGAGACCATGAAGCACCTGATGGAACGAATACAGTTTTATCTGGATCACAGATCCTATGAGCAGATTCTCCTGGGCGCCGTGGTGTTTTCCAATGAATTCGGCTATCTCGGCCAGACAAAGGACGCAGCGGAGCTGATCGAAAAAATAAATACAGCGGCGAATATGGAAGAAAAAAGATAAACAAAGCCCTGAGAATTGCCTTTCCGAAGGGGGAAAGACGGTTTTCAGGGCTGTATTTTTGGTATTATTCGGCCGCATATGCAGCTAAAAAAAGACAAAAATAATCAGAAATTGCATGACTTACAGCAAATATGTGGCTTTACATAAAAAAGTTTATGTGCTAGAATAACGGTTGTTAAAAGAAAAATCGTGATTCCTGTTGGTTCATGAAAAAATGTGTTCTGTGGTTTTTACAAACAGAGATACATAGCTAACCTGCTGCATTACTGGACATTCCGGGGAAAAGTCTGTTTTTTCCTGAAGTGAGGAGCAGGGCAGGAGCACTGGCGCCGCGGAGGGATGGAATCAAGAGGGCGAGGAGATTGTCCTGGAGATTATATAGCATAATGTGAGTTATGTGTTTTGCGCGGGCGAAGGGGGAAGGAGATGTTTGTTGCAGGATGTGTGTGAAGGGAAATCGTTTTATATAAAATGTAATTAGATAAGTTATAAATATAAAATGATTTGAGGCGGAGACGGGTAAAATGATTAGGGTTTTCGTGAATTTTTGTGTGGAGTTGTAAGGGATCAGGATTTCTGGAACATGTTGTTATATGATGAATGGCTAGCCGAAAGAATTAGTTGGTTAGAAACGAGGTATAAGGACAGAAAAACTCATGAAAATGGGCTGGGAAAAGATGTTTTTGTGTAAAAGCGTTTGTATAGTGATTACTTCATTATAAAGCAAAAGTCCGATGGGTTAGGCAGAGGTTCTCCTATTATAAAGCTAAAGTCGAGAGCCTGGTTATGGGAGAAAATCGTGAAATTTTTCATTTTGGATAGATGGTTGCAGAGAATGATAAGGTCATTATAAAGCGAAAGTCATGGGATGAAGTTACTCATCAGGATGATGTCCACATCGCTGAAAGCCTGATTTTATCGGGATTTTTAGATAATGTTCATTACATGATGGCAGGTTGTTCCAAATGATATTATTTGCTTGGTAGGCGTCTATTTCCGATTGTTATGTGCAAAGGGTGCTTATCCAAATGGGATTATTGAAGTCAATAAAGTATTCAACATTTAAGGTGTCTGCCCTAAATGGAATAGTTGATGAAATTGGATGATTGGAAGATGAAAATGAACATTTTGGGCGCTGATTTTATGAGTTTAACATCAGGAGATTTTGAACAGACCTGGGATGATAGATTGCTCAGGGATTTATTAGGAAGATAAGACGCTGTGGAAATCATGGATATCCTACGAATTTGGAATGATGACCACAGTGATTGATATATAGAACAATATTCCGGCTCTAACGGATGAAAAGAGGAAATGCATTATGGAAAAGAAATACACGATTGCGGTTGCTGGAACTGGCTATGTTGGCCTGTCTATTGCCACACTGCTCTCCCAGCATCATAAAGTTTATGCCGTGGACATTGTATCGTCCAAGGTCGAACTGATTAATCAAAGAAAATCTCCAATTCAGGATGAGTACATTGAAAAGTATCTGTTGGAAAAGGAGTTGGATCTGACCGCAACGCTTGACGCAGAGATGGCGTACAATGCTGCGGATTTCGTTGTTATTGCCGCACCCACCAATTATGACTCAACCACACAGCATTTTGATACATCGGCTGTCGAAAACGTAATTGACCTTGTGATGCAGTACAATCCGAATGCCATCATGGTGATCAAGAGCACCATTCCGGTTGGATATACGAAGAGTATCAGAGAAAAGACGGGGAGCAAGAACATTATCTTCAGCCCTGAATTTTTACGTGAGTCAAAGGCATTGTACGATAATTTGTATCCCAGCCGCATAATCGTCGGCACCGACATGGAGGACGAAAGGCTGGTCGGGGCGGCGCATATATTTGCTAATCTGCTCCAAGAGGGGGCGATCAAAGAGAATATTGACACACTGTTCATGGGCTTTACCGAAGCTGAGGCAGTTAAGCTGTTTGCCAATACATATCTGGCATTAAGAGTTGCGTACTTCAACGAACTGGACACCTATGCGGAGAGCAAGGGACTTAATACGAAGCAGATCATAGAAGGTGTTTGTCTGGATCCGAGAATTGGAACACACTACAACAATCCTTCCTTCGGTTACGGTGGTTACTGTCTGCCGAAAGACACCAAGCAGTTGTTAGCAAACTATGCTGACGTGCCTGAAAACCTGATCGAAGCAATCGTTGAGAGCAACAGAACGAGAAAGGATTTTATCGCTGACCGTGTGTTAAAGCTTGCTGGATACTACGATTATTACAGCCGTGGTGATTATAGAGCGGATGAGGAGAAGCAGTGTGTCATCGGTGTGTACCGCCTGACTATGAAGAGTAATAGCGATAACTTCCGCCAGAGCAGTATCCAGGGTGTTATGAAACGCGTGAAAGCCAAAGGGGCCACTGTGGTGATCTACGAACCGACGCTGGAGGATGGTAGTACGTTCTTTGGGAGTCTTGTGGTGAATGATTTGGAGAAGTTCAAGAGAATGTCTCAGGCCATTATTGCAAACCGCTATGATAACTGTTTGGATGATGTGAAAGAGAAAGTGTATACGCGGGATATTTTCCAGCGCGACTAACGAGAACCACAAAATGAATGATACAGAAATTGTGCAGAAGGAGGGGATCTGGTATGGTTACATTTAAACATAAAGTAGATAAATCACAGATACCTGTCTGCAATATTTTAGGGGTTAACATTGCCGCAATTGATATGGACTGGCTTCTTGATTTTACGGACAAGCATATCAAAGAGCTGTCCGGTGATTATATGTGCGTCTCTAATGTACATACCACAGTCATTTCGTTCGAGGATAAGTCCTATTGCGATGTCCAGAATGGCGGTATTATGGCGATTCCAGATGGCGGGCCTCTGAGCACGTTAGGTCAAAAGCGCGGATTTAAAAATATGAAACGCACGACAGGACCTTCTTACATGGGAGAAATTCTGAAAATATCTGCTCAGAAAGGATACCGTCATTATTTTTATGGCAGCACAGAAGAAACGCTTGAGAAATTGTATCAGGCGATCCAGCATGATTATCCAGGTGTCCAGATCGCGGGCATGTACAGCCCGCCATTCCGACCGCTGACTAAAGAAGAGAATCATCTGGTGGTGGAACGGATCAACGAAACTCAGCCGGACTTTGTGTGGATTGGCCTTGGAGCACCTAAGCAGGAACGCTGGATGGCAGAACACCAAGGAAAGATTAAAGGATTTATGGTTGGCGTTGGAGCAGGATTTGACTACTTTGCCGGTAACATAAGCCGTGCTCCTGAGTGGATGCAAAAGACGAATCTGGAGTGGGTGTACAGGCTTTTGCAAGATCCAAAGA
>DWYN01000172.1 GCA_019118645.1 Candidatus Blautia excrementipullorum
TGGGTGTCGGGCATGGTTCCGACAATGGTGACCAGCTCGGTATAGCCTTTGGCGGCGGCTTTGAGGACGGTGTAACCGTTTTGTGGGTTTTGGTAGGTGATGCGTTCAATGACGCAGCGGAGGTGATCCATAGCGGCGGCTCCTTTCACTCCATGGGCGTTCCGACCTCAATCAGGTTGCCGTCCAAATCATAAAAGCGGATAACCTTCTGGCCCCAGCTGTGTTCCATAAGCCTGTTCACATACTGAATGGATGGATAGAGACGTTCCAGTTTTTCGATGAACGCTTCTATATCCCGTTCTTCAAAATAGAGCTCGCAGGAATGGTTTCTCGGGACGATCTCCTTCCCCAGAAACTGCCTCCAGATTTTTTCATCCTGGAGCACGAGTCCCTCCGTCAAAATCACATTGCCGTCATTGTCAAGCACCACGTCCAGACCGAACAGGTCGTGGTAGAACTGTTTGGATTTTTCTATGTCGCTTACGACAATTAAAATGTTTTTTAGTTTCATAGCTATGGTTCCTCCGGAAATTTTGCATCCACTTCTGCTGAATTTACTGCCTTTCTTCTGTGGGCGCTTTGCATCAGCTTCTTAAATGCAGCTTCATCTCCGCGCTCCTTTGCATCCTGCAGCAGAAACAAGAAGAACGGAGTCTGATCCTTCTGGCACTTCTGAATGGCAAGCGCAGCCACCTCAACTGCTTTTTCGTGATCCCGTTTTTTATAGTAGTCTATGAGAATTTCATAAGGTTCCTCATCTTTTCCGAGATGATTCCTGAAATATTCTGCACATTTATCCTCTTCTCCAAGTTCACGATAAAGCTTTGCCGCATCTGCCCCCAGGTATCCCCCTCCTGCTCTCATCATAATACCCGCCCGTTTCAAATTTTCTTCTTTCGTTGAACAGATTGCGCCTGCCAGATCTCTCATGGGATCACAGATTCCATAACAATCATAATAATCGTTCTCATATATTTTCCGAAGAATTGACTCCTTGACATTCCAGGGTTCCTCTTCGAATCTGCCACGCTTTAAAAGAGCCTCCACGATATCCCATATTTCTTCGATTTGAAGCTGGTCATCAATATAAGGCTCATCCTTCAATTCAGAAATCAGTTCTGCGATCTGAGACCAGGTTCCTCTCAGAAAGGATTTTTCCTTCTTTCTTTCCGACTTCCCGACATTTCCAAAATATTCTATCAGCCCTTTTATGCGTTTTATCCTCTCTCTGTCGCTGTACTCTTTCCAGTAATACGGATTCTTTCGGATTTTCTCAGCATGTTCTTTTTCAAATTTCTCCAGCTCTTCTGTAAGCTTCTTCCCGATCTCCTTCAAAAGCGGATCTTTTTCCGCAAGCGCTATACAGCTCTGTATTCCGCAATCCTCAAATAATTCATTTTCAAAAGCAGAGACTATCTTTCCGGCAGCTTCGACACAGTCTTTGACGCTGTACCTGCACGCGATAATATAATCACGAAGCAGCTCCTCTCTGTCAATCGTCAGCATCCTTTCCTCTGCCGCCATATTCAGATCCATAAATTCATCCTGACAGCTGTCTTCCGTATCCGGAGTATCCTCTATGGTAAATTCAAGCTCCAGGATCTCGTCCAGTATTTCAAAAGCCTGCCCGTATTCCTCCAGCACAATCAGATCATGACAGCCGCTGAGCACAGACGAGACAAAAGTCATAGCATAATCCGGATCATAAAAATCATGCTCCCAGCCGTCATGATAATGGCCAAAATCGTCAAATTCGACGTAATGCGTCTCATACTTTACGGTAATCTCTCCATTGCTGACTTTTTCACAGAACTCTGTAATCTCATCCCGCTCCGGCATATCTATGACCTTCTTTGTTCCGCAGACGCTCTTGTAAAAATCCTCCTGCTTCCATTCCGGCAGTATCTTCGCCTGCTCCAGAATCCAGGCGTCCTTCTCCTCCGGCGTCATTTTCTCTAGCTGCAGCTTGAGTTTCTCAAAAAAATTTTCCATATGTGTTTCCTCCAGTTTTAAGCTCCGCTGTGTGCAGCGCCCGGTTATGACGCGGATGATTCTCGTTCAGAAAAAGATTCCGCAGGAACATTTCAAGATATTCCGTCGTCTCATAAACGCCATTTTTCAGGTCATTGTAATTTACCCTGACCAACGCATTCCGGAAATACCAGGCATGCTCAGCAAAAATATTGAGAGATTTCGATAGGAAAATTTTTCTCCTCTGAAAGGTCATATTCCAGCGTCGCCTGCAGCCCGATAGCCGTGCGCCACGCATACCCCTTGTCCCGTTTATCCGGCTCCGTTTCTCTGATATATTCCTTAAATGGATCCTGGTTCATTCCGTATCACCTCAGCCATTCATCACTCGCAGACCTTTCCTTCCCGATAGCACAGGCAGATGTATTCCCGCGACTGATAATAAAAATCCGTATTGTAATTTGAGATCGCCGCGTCGATCCAGGAAGTATATACTTCTATCAACCGATCTATAATATGTTCTTCATCATCACCGGAAATATCTTCTATCAGGCGCTCATAGACTTCGCCTATTGTCCAGTAGTCCGGAACCTCATAGCGGCAGGCCTCCACATTGTCGAAGCTTCCCTCCGGAATATTCAGCATCGTGACAAAATCATCCGCTGTCTTTGCAATCGGTTCGCAGTGAAATACATCTGCATAGCGGTAGATCCGCCCAATCGCACTGCTTCCCATAAGCGTAACCAGCTCGGAGCGTCTCAGCTTTTGCCTGCGCCCAATAAATTCAATGAGGCTGCAGGTATAAAATAACGCGCTGTTATTTTTCATCCCGGATCTCACTTCCTTTCACGAATTTCAGCGTTGCCAGGGCACGAGCCGTGTGGAAACTGATTTGATGGGTCGGCTTTTTGAATTTCGCCAGTTCCCAGAAGGCCGCACGGCTGATTTTCCCGTCCACAAAGTTCTGAACGTAGTTGAAGATTGTATCATTCGCCATAGGGCCTTCCACAATATCATAATCATGCGAATGCCCCAGCCGACATGAAATGATAAAATCCAGCCATTCCTCTGTCATTTCTGAAAATTTTTTGCTTTTCAGACTCTCATCTGGTGTATAGAGATATTCATTCAAATAACCTACGCCATTAAAACGCGTCGCCCAGCGGATAGCCTGTTCTGGGAAAAGCGTACAGTAAAAACCAAAATAAAAATCTTTATTGTACTTTGAAATTCGGAGTTCCGGTGACTCTACAAGCACTTTACTGCCGTGGTATAAAATCATATCAAAATGCCTCCTACTCTGGTTTAGCGATACTTCTGTTATTGAATTGCGTTTTCCCCGATATCAGCTTTTTCTACTATGAGCAGCAGCTCTTCTACCGCCTTTGCATCCCTCACCCGAATCAGATTGTCATATGCATCCTGTTTTCCGAGGAGGTTCATTCCTCCATGCCACACCAGTGATTGATCAATCACAGAAAAGCACTCCATTTCAGTATCCGCAATTTTTACGTGGATTCCAGCATGTTTCATGTCTTCTGTCAGGGCATATAGAAACTCTGCATTTTCATATGCACTATTCTCCGGATCTTCTGTAATAACAGTAACTTTTACTCCTGCTTCCTGCCGTGGTTTTATCAAATACAAAAATCGTTCTATCTTGTCCTGTGTAATCTGCGGGCTGGAAACAATAATCTCCTTCTCTGCCTCCACTAAATCCCGCTCAAA
>DWYN01000173.1 GCA_019118645.1 Candidatus Blautia excrementipullorum
CTCATAGACGACTGTCATATCGATCTCGTATGTGTCTTCATCTGCAGCCGTTACCTCAAGGGCTTTCTCTCCGCTTGCCTCGTCTGCTCTGATCAGCGGAGCGCCTGTTTCATCTACCTCAAGGCTTCCCAGATCCTCTTTTACAGATTTCCAGGATGACAGCGCTGTAGCAATTACGGTGTTGTCTGTCTTTTCTGCTCTCTTAATCTGCTCGTCCAGCTCCTCGTCACTGTATCCGGCAAAGGTTGAAAGATACTGTCCCGCTCCGTTTACGAGCGTCTCCCGTATCTCATCCGTGAGCTCAGCTGAGCTGGTTTCCTCGCTTTTCGTGCAGCCGGACAGAACAAAGAAGCAGGTTATTGTGCATAATACAAGCAGTAACCGTTTAATATTCTGTTTCATAGATTTGTCACCTCGTCTTAGACTGTGCCATGCTTCTTGGATGGACGTCCCTCTCTTTTTGTGAATAACATCTCAAATGCGGCAATTACGCGCTGTCTTGTCTCCTCCGCCTTGATAATATCGTCCACATAACCTCTCCTTGCTGCAGCCTCAGCGCTGGACTGGAGCTTTTCATACTCGGACGCCTTCTCGGCAATCAGAGCAGCGGCATTGTCAGACGCCTGAATCTCCTCTGCATACATGATCTTGGCTGCTGCTGTTTTGTCCATCATTCCGATCTTTGCAGACGGCCATGCATATACAATATCGGCTCCGATGGATTTGCTGTTCATGGTTACGTAAGCACTTCCATATGCCTCTCCCACTACCACAGTTACCTTCGGAACATCTGCATTGGCAAACGCGTATGTCAGCCTTCCTGCTGCCTTCGCGATTTTCTTTTCCGTGCACTTGCACTGCTTGTAGCCTTTTGCATTTACAAGCGTCAGCACAGGGATTCCAAAGGCATCACAGAAGTTCACAAACTCTGCCGCCTTCTCACATCCGCGGGCGGAGAGAGCTGCATCAAATTCCTCAGTTTTCTCGTTTTCATCATTCAAAATTTCTGTGCGGTTAGCCACACAGCCGACAGTTGTGCCATTTAAGCGGATAAATCCAACTGCCATATCCGGGCCGTAATTTTTCTTCACCTCGAAGAAGAAGTAATTGTCGGAAATCATGGAGAGAGCCTTTCCTGTGTCTCCCCTGAATCCCTCAATATTTTCGCAGAGGCGGTTTAAGTCGTCGCTGCACTCGTCATAGGACATGTCATCCTCATTGTTTGCCGGAAGGATGGATACGAGGGTCCGCATCTTTTCTAAGATCTCCTCCTCTGTTCCAACCATATCCGCCAGACCGCACTCTCTGCTCTGGAAGTCTGCTGAGGCTGTATCGCACTTGGAATCGTCATTGCCGGAAAGAGCATTGGGGGAGTTGACAAACAGTTTTCCCTTCTCCTCCATAAATACAAAGTCAGCAAGAGCAGAAGAGACGGCCATCCCGCCTCCGCAGGTTCCAAATACCGCACAGAGCTGAGGCACCACGCCTGAGGCCATTGTCTGATTAAGATACATCTGCCCGAAGCCGTCCAGAGCATCTGTGCCCTCCTGAAGTCTTAATCCCGAGCAGTCTAATAGTCCAATCACCGGCGCGCCCATCTTCATGGCCATGCGGTAGATATTCGCAATCTTTTTTGCGTGCATCTCACCTACAGAGCCTCCCATCACAGACGCATCCTGGCTGTACACGTACACAAGGCTGCCCTCAATGGTTCCGTAGCCTGTGATTACGCCGTCTGCGCTGGTCTCCTGTGCCGTCATGTTGAAGTCTGTGCTTCTCGCTGTCACATAAGAACCAACTTCAACAAAACTGTTATCATCAAGTAAAGCTTCGATTCTTTTACCTGCTGATGTTTTTGCTGAATTACTCATTTTGCAGTCCTCCATTTTGAAATAGTTTGACATGGAATGCTTTCGTAAAAGATACCTTTTCGTTGCAGTCCCATTTTCGCCTAGTATATATTGTATATGGTTATCCCTCAAATTGCAAGTTTTATTAAACATATCTGACATATTTTTGTTGTTTTGTTACACTTTTCCATATGGAACTCTTTAAAAAGACTACTCGCTTCATATAAACTCCGCAGGCGGCTGCAGACATCCTGTTTCCAGTCTGCTCCCCAACTTACATATTTTATCAATATAACTGCCGGACAGACCGCTCATACTACTAAGGAATCAGATTCCGGTGATTTTGTGCAGCCGGTATTTCAGAATCACAGCCGGCAGCTGCAAAATCCCATTATTTACTATTCAAATATTCAAAGAAAGGAAGGTGGAACAGATGACTGCAGCATTCAGCAATGAAACAGCAGCCTGCCGATGCCATTTGAGCCTTGCCATTGCTTCCGTGCCGTCCCAGCCCTGGGAAAAGCCGATGGAGCTTGAAAAAGCCCTCTGCAGGGGAACCGTATTTGAAAGTCTTGACATGCCGTTTTTTATAGGAGGTGAGAAGCATGACCAGCAGCACAGCATCATCTGACCGAACCTCTCTGCTGAGGGAGATCGATAAAATCAGCTTTGCAGTCAATGAGTTTACGCTCTTTTTGGACACCCATCCCGACTGTCAGGAAGCTCTCCTTGCTTTTAACAGTGCAGCCAAAACCCGAAAAGAGCTTATGAAGCAGTACGCCGATGCCTACGGTCCTCTGACCGTCGACTGTATAAGTGCCGAGGGCCCTGCCGATCACTGGAGCTGGCAGGATGGCCCCGCGCCCTGGGAAGGAGGAATCATCTGATGTGGAATTATGAAAAACGGCTTCAGTTTCCCGTAAAAATTACGAATACCTGTCCCAAAACAGCCCAGCTCATCATCAGCCAGTTTGGCGGGCCGGACGGAGAGCTGGCCGCTTCCATGCGGTATTTGTCCCAGCGCTATTCCATGCCCTGCAAAAAGATCGGCGGTCTTCTCACCGACATCGGCACGGAGGAGCTGGCCCATCTGGAAATGATCTGCGCCATTATCTATCAGCTCACTAAAAACATGACAGTGGATGACGCCAGAACTGCAGGCTTTGACGCTTACTATATCGATCACACAGCAGCAGTCTGGCCTCAGGCTGCAGGAGGAATTCCCTTCAATGCCTGTGAATTTCAGAGCAAGGGAGATGCCATCACAGATTTAACGGAGGATCTGGCGGCTGAACAGAAGGCACGAACCACTTACGACAACCTGCTGCGCATTATTACCGATCCCGACGTGCGCGCTCCCCTTCAGTTTCTGCGCGCAAGGGAGATCGTTCATTTTCAGCGTTTCGGTGAGGCCTTAGAGAATCTCAAGGATTCCCTTGACTCGAAGAACTACTATTATTTTAACCCTGAATTTGACAAGCAATTCAATAAACCCACCCTTTAGCAGAGGTTCCTGGCAGGAATGCGGGTATAAAATCCCACCACGCCGGCGCAAAGCTGCTAAGGAGACCTTTTTCCTCCGTTCGAAGATCAGAGCCTGCCAGCTGTCTTATGCCATGAGGCACTTCGCGGAAGTAAAAACGGCCGCCGGATTCCTTATTCAGAATCCGGCGGCCGAACCGTTTTTCGATGCCGAAGTATCACGTACATCTGAATGCTCCGAGCAGAAATTTATTTTAACACTCTTTCCGCTGCGGCAGCGTGCCAAACACTAATTCCTGTTCCTCGCAAACAATCTTAACAGATATAAAAACAGGTTGATGAAATCAAGGTAGAGCTGAAGGGCTGAGAATATGGACGCCTTGGCAAGCAGCTCGCTGTTGCTGGAAAAATACTCATAGTTTCTGCGGATCATCCCCACATCGTAAGCGGTGAGAGCCAGGAATATGATAATTCCCAGGTAGCAGATGCCTGTCTCCATAGCAGTCAAATTTAAAAACATGGAGAGCAGATTAAACACAATCAGAAACAGAAGACCTCCTATTAAAAGGGGGCGGATTCTGGACAGATCGATCTTTGCCACATAAGATACCGCAGCCATCAGTCCAAAAAATACCGACGTCGCTCCGAAAATAAAAATCAGCATTCCTGAGCCGATAAGCAGAAAATAGGCGGAAAATACGATCCCGTTTAACGCTGCGTAAAAGAGAAACATGGCTCTGGCCGCTGACACAGAAATCTTGTGAATTCTGGCAGACATACTGATAACCACAAAAAGCTCAATTCCCGTGATCACAAAAATACCATAGGGATTTGAGAATACCAGCATCGTAATCCCTGTTGCATATCCCGTGTATGCCATCGCAAAGGTGACGAGAAGCCCTGCAAACATCCACAGAAATGTTTTAGCCGTGTATGTAGAAAGACTTTCCCCGGCGAAACCTTCAGCCTGGCCGTACTGGTTCATAGAATTGTACTCCATATGCATCCTTCCTTTCTTAAAAAACGCTTCAGATACCCATAGATTAGCACAACAGCCGGAATGTGTCTACTGTTTTCTCACATTTCCGGCTGTTTTTCTGCAGCAGTCCAGCCCCTGCTCTCTGCCGGCAGCTTGAACTGTCCCGTTTTCCGGTATTTTACAGCGTCCCGGAAGAAACTGGGGAGCAGAATTCTATGCTCTCCTGCGGCGTTTTCTCCGCAGTCCAGGCAGCTTTACATTAAATTTTTTCAGTGAACTGAAACAATAAAAATAAATCAGGAACAGGATACTTGTAATGCTCCATGTCAGCGGATAGCTGAAAATTACCGTCATGATATTGGGGCTGATCGGGACTGCAATTAAAATCCAGATCACACGGAGAGCGCATACGCCGAGAGCCGTCATTATCATGGGAATCCAGCAGTCGCCCGTTCCGCGCAGGGAGCCGGAGAGAATCTCAATACAGACATAGGTCACAAAGGTGGGGACCAGGAAATGGAGAATCTGCATTCCCTTTTCAATTACTGCCGCATCTGTCGTAAACATGAGATAAATGTAGCCGCCTCCCAGATAGAGGGAAACGCTCAGTAAAATTGTGATGAGGAAGCTGAGCCCCAGGCAGACATAAATTCCTCTCTTCACCCGATCCATCTTCCCTGCACCGTAATTCTGTCCTACGAATGTGGTGACGGAAATTCCCAGGGCGCTGATAATCATCCAGTAAACACTGTCGATTTTGCTGTAGGCTGTCCAGGCAGCCACGGTATCTGTACCCAGGGAATTCACGCTGCTCTGAATGATGATGTTGGATGCAGAGTACATGACAGACTGAAGGCCGGCAGGAAGACCGATCCGCACAATCCTCATTACCATATAGAGGTTCAGGCGTATCTTTTTGATGACCAGCTTGTATGTATCCTCAGTCTTCAGGAGCCGCCTTGTAATCAGCACCGCGCTGACAAGCTGGGATGCAATCGTGGCTATCGCCGCTCCTCTCACATCCATCTTAAGTCCGACTACCAGCGCCAGGTCGAGAACAATGTTTGTCAGACAGCTGGCCATCAGGTAATAGAGCGGACGTTTGGAATCTCCCACTGCACGCAGGATTCCTGCACCCATATTGTAGATCAGGTTGGGGATAATTCCCAAAAAGTAGATTCTGATATAGGACAGAGAATAACTCATAATGTCCTCTGGTGTCCCCATGGCACGCAGAGCAATCGGTGAACAGAAAATACCGATCAGCATCAGTCCCACACCGCAGGCCAGGGAAAAGGCAATGGCCGTGTGAACCGCCTCGCTGACACGCTTCGCCCTTCCGCCGCCGTAAAACTGCGCGATGATTACTGTAGCTCCTGATGAGAGTCCCACGAAAAAGCCGACCAGAAGGTTGATCAGCGTTCCCGTGCTGCCTCCAACTGCCGCCAGGGCCTCCTTGCCGACAAAGCGTCCCACTATAACAGCGTCCACGGTATTGTAAAGCTGCTGAAAAAATGTACCGAACAGAATGGGGAAGAAGAAAATAAGGAGCTGCTGCCAGATAACCCCCTCTGTTATCCCGTTGCCGCGCCCTGATTTTTTCTCCTCCATCCTCTGACTTTCTGCCGTAGCTCTCATACTCTTCTCCTCTTTCAGTCTCAGGATTTTTCTCTTGTTTTGAATCGTTTCTCAATTTAAGTTTTTAAACTTTTTCTCTCTTTGGATTTCAGGCCTCCTCAGCCCTGCTCTGATTTCCTCCATGGGAAATCTTTATAAAACAGCTTCCGCAACAGTTTCCGGCTCACGTCCATTGGTTTCTCTGCCATCCGTCAGTTCAGCTCAGCAATCCTTGTAACTGCCACATAAATATGTGAAATCTTATACCAGGTAGCAAAATCCACTACTCCCGTCTGCGGGAGTCCGAAAATAGACTGGAAGGTTCTCACGGCCTCCGCTGTAGCCGGGCCATAAATTCCATCGGGCTGTATTCTCGGAATGGCTGTATAGATTGTGGCGATCGCATCGAGCTGCTCCTGCATCTGGCGCACCTTGCTGCCGCGTGAGCCGATGGTAAGATCGGTTCCGGGAAAAGATGCAGGAATTCCCGATATCTGCTCTGCTGTATTGATATACATATCATTTCCGTAGAAGCTTCTCAGAATTTCAATCGGGCTGTAGCCCTGCTCCCCGAGGGCACAGGACCCCCACTGTGTCATCCAGTTAGGGCAGCTTACTCTTACTCCGTCACAGTACTGTGTCAGGATTGGCTGCTTCACATCCGGTCTGGACAGATAGCTGTCAAAAATATCATCTACCACCACAGAGATCGTGTCGAAAATGTCTCTTCCGTAAATCCACTTGTGGTCAAAGGCTGTGGAGGAAGTAATGGTAAAATCGTAGCCCTGATTTCGATACCATTCTGTGTATACACGGTTCAGGGTAAAGGACATTATTGCCAGCACGTTGGCCACGATTGTGGCCTGCGGCCAGGTGGCGTAAATCTCGCTGCAGGCCACATTCTTTATGTAGTCGCGGTAAGGCACGTAATAATCCTTTGCGCTCCTGTCGGTAGGCACTCCGTCGTGAACAACGATAGTCTGTGGGACCACCACCCGGCTCAGGACAATCTCGCCGCTCTCGGTCACTGGCTTAATCTCTGCTTCCGCAATCTTGGGCGGATAGGTCTCATACAGCGTATGCCCCGGAATATTGATATTGGCCATCTGATCGGTATTCACCACAATCGGCCGCATCCGCACCGGCTGTATGGCCGTAATGCCGGGCAGAACCTCCGTGCCCGTAATGTCCACCGCTTCATATCCTGGAGCTGAAATGTGAAGATTATAAACGCTGTATGGGCGCACTGTATTCTCGCTTTCAAGGCTCAGAGCAAGAGGAGGAGTATCCAGTTCCACGCTCTCCGTCTGCCCGGAGTTGTCTGTGGCCAGCTCTTCAAGAACTCTGCCGTCCTCCTCCTGAACAGTCACCACCGCATCCTGTATGGGAAAATTGTTCTCCTCATTGACTACATCCACCTGTAAATACCCGCGTCCTCCGGCTGCCGCCTCGCAGGCCCTAACTCCTGTCATATATCCGCGCATCGCAATAACCTCTCTTAAATATTCTTCTCTGGTTACTATATGATATAATCCGGTCCGCGAACATATGACTTCGCCTGATTTTTTGTTTTCTGTCCTACTCTACCGGTCTGGTGGCAGCCTCAAGCCACTTTCTGTCATCCTCCTCAAGATGAGGTGCCATCACCTCGTATACCTGTCTGTGGTAGGTGTTCAAAAGTTCAATATCACGTTTTTCCATCCACTTTGTGTCAATGGCGTCCCGATCAATCGGAACCCAGGTGAGGTTTTCAAACTGCATGAACTGGCCGTACTCGTTTTTCTCTGCCTTTACGCAGAGCATCAGATTCTCCGTCCTGATTCCGAATTTTCCCTCAAAATACAGGCCGGGCTCGTCAGAGGTCACCATTCCCTCCTCAAAAACGGCGTTGTCCTGGCGTTCCGGAACGACCCTCCAGCGCACTCCGTTGGGACGCTCGTGCACATTCAGAAGGTATCCTACTCCGTGGCCCGTTCCGTGGTTGAAATCAAGTCCCTCTCTCCAGAGAAGCTCCCTGGCAGCCAGATCGAAGTTATACCCATGGCAGCCATAGGGGAATTTCACATTCAGAAGCCTCAGCATGCAGGCCGCAACCAGAGTAAAGTACTTCTTTTCTTCCTCCGTCACCGGTCCTAAGGCGATCGTTCTCGTAATGTCTGTGGTTCCCTCATAGTACTGACCGCCGGAATCTACCAGATAAAGCCCCCTTGGCTCCAGCTTTTTATTAGTCTCCGGTGTCGCGGAATAGTGGCAGAGAGCCGCATTTTCCCCGTATGCGGAGATGGTGTTAAAGCTCAGGCCCAGGCAGCCCTCGGTCTCCATTCTCAGGCGATCCAGATGCGCCTCAGCAGACATCTCGTCCATCTCGGTCTTGCCCACATTTTCCTTCATCCAGCGCAGGTGGCGAATCATGGCCACAGCGTCCTTGATATGGGCCTTTCTTATATTCTCCATCTCTGTCGGATTCTTTACGGCCTTGGCGGCTGATGTGGGATTCATCTGATTCAGAATCTCATTTGTCCCGTCCAGGCTCTGGCAGATGGAAAAGTTCACATGACTCTTTTCCAGAAGAATTCTCTCGTTCCGGAAAGCCTTCACCAGTACATAGATATCATTGTACGGCATAATTCTGACTCCCAGGCCCTCCAGGTACTCCCGTACTGCCTGGTCCATCGTCTTCTCATTGATAAACAGGAACAGCTTTTCCTCCGTAATGACCATATAGGAGAGTACAACCGGATTGCAGGGAACGTCGTTTCCGCGGATATTGAGGAGCCATACAATGTCGTCCAGAGTTGTCAGGATATGGACTGTGGCCCTCTTTTTCCTCATCTCTTCCCTGAGCTCTGCAATCTTCTGTGCTGCTGTTTTACCGGCATATTTCACATCCAGGACCCACACCTTTTCTGCCGGAAGCTCCGGGCGTTCCTTCCACAGAAGGCCGATCAGATCCTCCTCGCTGGAAGCCGTTACGGCTTTCTTTTTCAGGCGGCTGAGCAGTTCCTCTCCCATCTCGTCATTCACTACGCGGCCGTCAAAGCCCAGCACACCGTTTTCCGGCATCTTATCTGACAGGTACTCTTCGATGGTGGGCACGCCCTCCTGTCCCATCCTGAAGAGCTTCACCTCGCTGCCGTCAAGCTGTTTGCCCGCCTGGACAAAATAGCGGCCGTCTGTCCAGAGCCCTGCCTCGCTGCGGGTAATCACGGCTGTTCCTGCTGAGCCTGTGAAACCTGTAATAAACTCTCTGCACTTAAAATGATCCCCCACATACTCAGACTCATGGAAATCTGCTGTGGGTACCAGGTAGGCATCGATTCCGCGCTCCTCCATCAGCCCGCGGAGAGCCTCAATTCTTTCATTCACTGTATTCATCTGCAAAACCTCCTGTTCCTTACTGTAATGATGGGCCGAAGTCCACACTCTGCCTCTGCATTTTCTGTCTTCCTGCCCAGAAAACTGACAGGTTCCCCCTGCTTTTCAGGCGGAAGAACAATTCCCGGTGTAAGTAAACCTTCCGTTTTAGAGCAGAAAAATATTGTGCTTCTCTGCCTCTGCCCGGATTCCATCGGGCCAGACGGAAGACTGCACCTCTCCGATGTGAGCCTTTCTCAGATAAAACATGCAGATTCTGGACTGGCCAATACCGCCTCCTACTGTGCAGGGAAGCTTGCCCTCCAAAAGTTCCTTCTGGAAAGTGAGCTCTGCCCTCTCCTCGCAGCCTGCCTTCTTTAACTGTTCTCTGAGCGTCTTCTCATCCACGCGGATTCCCATGGAGGAGAGCTCCAGCGCGATATCAAGAACAGGATAGTACACGATAATATCACCGTTCAGCTTCCAGTCATCATAGTCCGGGGCCCGGCCGTCATGTCTCTCGCCGGAACGGAGCTTGTCACCTATCTGCTCAATAAACACTGCCTTGTGGAGCTTTGCAATCTTATATTCCCTCTCCTTGGGCGTGCAGTCCGGATACATGTCCTCCAGCTGCTGTGTTGTAACAAATTCGATGTGATCGGGAAGATATCTTCCTATATATTCATATTCATACGCCATGTAGTCCTCTGTCACCTTGAGAGCCTTGTACACAGCCTTTACGATAAGCTCCAGGGTCTCCCTGGTGCGCTCCTCTCTGGCAATGATCTTTTCCCAGTCCCACTGATCCACATAGATCGAGTGGATATTGTCGGTGTCCTCATCGCGTCGGATCGCGCTCATATCTGTGTAGAGTCCCTCACCGACTCCAAACCCGTACTGCTTCAGCGCCATTCTCTTCCATTTGGCAAGGGAATGGACAATCTCAGCCGGTCTGTCGCTTTGTTCCTTGATTCCAAAGGAAACGGGGCGTTCCACACCATTCAGGTTGTCGTTGAGTCCCGACTCAGGCAGCACGAACAGCGGCGCAGACACGCGCGTTAAATTTAGCTGCTTCGCAAGCTCCCTCTGAAAAAAATCCTTGATAATCTTGATAGCCACCTGTGTTTCCCGAAGGCCGATGGCAGGTTCGTAGTTCTCTGGTACTATTAAGTGCTCCATGCTGCATTCCCCTTATGTCTTTTATTTTCCCAGACAGCTCTGCTGTATGGGGGTCAGCGCTCCCGGTGTCCTTCATGATGCCTGCTGATTCTCTTCTGAGCCGCATCCTGACCTCCGTAAGCCGGAAATCTGACCTGTTTGACAATCAATTATATCACTGGTCCTTTGTTTTGGGAATACACTACTTTTCCTAATTTTCTGCTGAAATCTTTCGTCTTTTTTACATCCCTGCAGCCCGTCCTCCGGCACCTGCCATCGGCCTTCTATTCCTCAAAAAGGCCAAGCCTGATGCATGCATTCCAGATTCCGTCCTGCTCAATTGGATCTGTCACCAGATCCGCACACTTCTTCAGCTCCTCTATGGCATTTCCCATGGCTACCCCTGTGCCGGCCTCCTGGATTACCTCCATATCATTCATGCTGTCGCCGAAAGCCACTGTATCCCTGAGATCTGTGTCCTCTCCGAAATATTCTGCCAGGCATCTGAGTCCGTCTGCTTTGGAGTATCCCTTTTCAATCACATCTGCCCCATGCTTTCCTGCAAACAGAGGAAGCCGAAGCTGATGAAATCTGTGTTCGATCTGGGCCGCCTGCTCTTCATTTCCAACAAAGGCCAGAGTCCTCACCTTCATCTCCAGAAGCTTCCAGGGATCACAGAATCTTCTTCCCGTGATTCCCCACAGTCTTCTGTCGCTCTCCTCCACTACCTCCGGATGAATATAGTAGTCCTCGTCGCCCACTGTCACTCCCACGGCAAATCCGCAGGCATCGCAGTAGGTGAGAAGCTCCCTCAAAAGTTCTTTGTCAAACTCATGCTCATAGAGGAGCTTTTCTCCCACTGTCACCTTTGTGCCGTTTAAATGTACGATCGCATCCGGCTTTACTATATCCCTGAATTTTGAGCTGTAGTAATTGTCCATGTCCCTGCCTGTGGCCAGCACTATTTTGTGTTTTTCCCTGAGCCGTCTGATCGCCTGCAGGGCGCTGGGTGTTATCTCCCCGGTCTTATGATCTAAAAGTGTCATGTCCAAATCGAAGCTAATCATACTGCGCCTTCCTCCTGAGGTAATTCTTATCTTTTGATACTTTCATTATAGCATAGACAGACTTTCCGGTATATTTTTATTTGCGCTGCATTTTGCCGGCTCTTTCACGGCGCCATCCCTCCTTCCTGAGGCGGAAAGGACAGGAATTGTTTAAATTTACCATGTTTTTCAAAAAAATTAAAATTAGGGCTTCCCTTTTTTTTATTTTGTGGTATAATGAATTAGGATTTCCAATCGGGGTATGGCGTAGCTTGGTAGCGCGCTCGGCTGGGGGCCGAGAGGTCGCAGGTTCAAATCCTGTTGCCCCGATTAATTATGAGGGAAGAGTTTCCAGCGGCTTTTGCCGCGGGAAGCTCTTTTTTTAACTGTATCCGTTGATTTCCGGCAGCGGCTGCTGTCTGGTACTGTTTTTCTGTACCTGTTCATTTTCCATACTTTCACGGTTTTAACTTTTTATAGCCAAGGCACTGTACTGTCTTATTTTAGAAATTATTTTATCAGCGAAAAAGGAGGAACTTGTTATGACTGAAAAAAGAACGGAGGAACTTGTGGAGAGGGCTGTCAGGCTCCACCGGATGGGCTATAACTGCGCCCAGTCCGTTGCCTGCGCTCTCAGCGAAGAGGTGGGAGTTGATGAAAATATCTGTTTCAGGCTGATGGAAGGCTTCGGTCTCGGCATGGGACAGATGCAGGAAACCTGCGGAGCCGTGTCAGGAGCAGTGGCTGCTCTGGGCTTTTCAAACAGCATCGGAACCCAGAGCCCTTCCACAAAGGCTTCCACCTACGGTCTTGTACGGCAGGTGAGGGAACAGTTTCTTCAGAAGAACGGTTCTACAGTCTGCAGTGAACTCAAGGGGCTGACAGGAGGCAGCATGCTGAGAAGCTGTCCCGGCTGCATTGAAGATGCCGTAAGAATCGCCTGCAGCCTGATGAAGGATGCAGACGGCCAGCCGTAAGATTCTCTTTAAAGCAGAAGATTCTTTCTCATCACACCTTCAGAAACCGGCGAAGCACACACAAAAAGAGTCCCCAAACAGATACCTTTAAGATTATCTCTGCTTCCGGAAGCATGATGTCAAGAAAGCGCTCCGTTCCTGCAAGCAGTGCCTGTCCTTCCAGAAACAGTTCTGCCCTGGGCGCTGCCCAGGAAATGGCAGCCAGCAAAAGGAAAGCGGTGAACCCTCTTCCCAGATCCGCGCTGACTACTTTATCTCCTGATGCAAAATGGCGTTTGGTCATAATCCAAAGTGCTGAAATGCAGGTAAAGAACAGATAGCCTCCCGACAGCGCCAGATAGCTTGCCAGACTGACATTCCTTTCTGTGATCAGCACTCTTATGGAGCCAAGCCCCTCTCTTCCTGTCCAGAGCCCGGGGAGGGCATGGAAGGCAAGCCAGAGCATGATCAGAGCGCAAAACAGCTGCGAAGCCCTGGAACAGAACTTAGCAAGCCCTCCCGGCAGATGAAGCCTTGGAAGTGAGAGGGAGGGCAGTTTCGCCTTCTTCTTTTTCGCCTTATCAGACGCCTTTCCGGATTTTTTCAGGCTCTTATAGCTTTCACGCTTCTCCTGCGTGTCCGGTTCTTTTCTCGCCCTGCTCCTTCCTCTTTCCCGCCCGGCACTGCTCTCAGACTGCCGCTCTCTTTTCACCGAACGGCGGTATTCCCAATCCCGGCCGGAATGCCGGCTAAGCTCCCGGGCACTCTCCTCTCTCTGCTCCCTTTCCTTTTCAGTTATTTCAGCCCTCTCCTGTCTGCCGTGGAAGCTGTCATCTGCGAGGGCGCCGTCTCTCCAGCCGCTTTCTCTCTGCTTTGGTTCAGCTCTCCGGATTTCTTCTGTTCTTTCTCCTGAGACCAGGTATATTCTGCACTCGCTGCAGTAATTTCCCTTTATTTTTCTTCCGCACTTTGGACAAATCATACTCTTCTCCCGTATTTTTCTATCCTCTTCGGATTTCACTCGTCTTTTATCTGTCTGAAAATCCATTTGCCATATTTTTACAGTTTCTGCTTACAGGATTTTCAGTTATACCTTATCACAGAATTGTGAAAATTCAGAGTCCTTTCCCTTATTTTTTCCTTACAGCTCACCTACCGCTCATCCTGCAGTGGACTGTTCAGAATCTCCACCAGCTCTCCCGGCGTCATGTTTCTCTCCTCCATAATTTCCACAATCTGGCGAAGCTCCTCCTCTTTTTTCTGCCTCAAAAGCTCCTTTTCCTGCTGCCTCAGCTCCCTGAGCTGCGCCTCCTGGGCAGAGATGGCCGTCCTGAGCTCTTCCAGCTTTTCTGTACATGTTTTTTTTCTTCCTCTGGGCATGTTTCTTTCTCCTTTTCCATTACAATCTATTGACGGCAATATGCCTGTCGCCTGTCAGTCCCCTGTCCGTCTTATGCTTTTCTTTTCAGCAGTCATTTTGAACAGTGAAATGGCGGATCATGATTATGAATATAATTAATTTATATGTACAAGGAGGCTGGAATAGAACAAAGGACGGCTCTGAATACTCCCTGAAGCCTTTTTCCAGGCTCTCTCAGCGCAGCACCGGTGCAGCATTGTAAAAAGCCTGGTTTTTCTCTCCGCCTGTGACCAGCTCCACGAAGCCCTTCATGGGGGCAGAAAGGTATCTTCCCCTGGGAAGCGCCAGATGGTTTTCATTTCGCAGCTCAACTCCCTCTATTTCAAAGGTGACCAGGCTGCCGTTTTTCAAAAACTCCTCCGCCATTATATCCGGAAGGAAGGTGATCCCAAGACCCGATACAGCAGCACTGATAAGCGACTGGGAATTGACGCTGACCCAGGATGCCGGAAGCTCCAAATCCTGCTGGAGCATTGCACCGTCCAATACATCACGTATCGCGCTCCCCTTTTCCCGAAGAAGCAGGCTTTCCCCTGACAAGGCTTTCGCGGGCAGCACCAGCTTTCCCGCCATTTCCCCCGTCTTCTCCCTGTCTCCGCCTGCCCTTTCGGCTGCAGCCGGCCTTAACCGTTCCTCCATATATTTTCTGGAACAGAGAGGAATCACCCGGTAGGAAGAAAAGGGGATGCTTTCAAACTTCTCCTGATAGGAAGCCCCCTCAATCAGAGCCAGATCGATTTCACTGTCCTCCAGACACCTGGCAATAGAACGGGCGCTGTCTACCGTCACCCTGACCTGAATACTCCCAAAAGCATCCGTAAACTTCCGGATCAGCCCGGGCAGCCAGAAATTGGCGATGGTTATACTGGAACCAATCCGAAGAGCCAAGCGGTGTTCCAGATCCTTCATGCTCTTTTGCAGGTCCCCATACACCTCCAGCACAGTGCAGGCCTTTTCGTAGATCAGCTCTCCTCTCCTGTTCAGTCTGATTTTTCTGCCGACACGGTCAAAAAGCGGCGTGCCGGCCTCCCCTTCCAGCTCGGCAACCGCGTGAGATACAGCCGGCTGTGTCATAAACAGCTTTCCCGCTGCCCCTGTGATGCTTTCTTCCTCACAGACGGTCTTGAATATAAAGAGATGACGGATCGTCATGGAAATATCCTCCTTTTGCATTCCGGTCATATATTACTATTTAGTTATTAATATGATAAAATTATATAATTTTACTTATATATTTTCAAGCATTATAATAGGCAGGTCTGACAATGAGTCCCGAAACCGGACAAAAAACGGCTCCGGCAGACGGGATTTTCAATTTCTCTGAGACAGCACATGAGATATAGGAGGTGCTTTTGTGGCTGACGGAAAGCTGAAGCGGCTTGCATGGCTGTTTTTCATAAACCTGTTCATCAGTTCATTTACCTTTGGCGGCGGATATGTGGTGATTCCCATGATCCGCAAATATTTTGTCCAGAAAAAGAAATATCTCTCCGAGGAGGAGGTGATGGAGCTGGCCGCCATCTCTCAGTCCTCCCCCGGCGCGATTGCCGTAAATCTCTCCACCCTGGCCGGGTACAAGACAGCCGGAATGGCGGGAGCCGCAGTGAGCTGTATCGCCTCTGTCATTCCGGCCCTGCTCATCCTGTCTGTGATCTCCGCCTGGTATGCGGCATTTTCCCAGAATCAGCTGGTGGGGGCAGTGTTAAAGGGAATGGAAGCCGGGGTGGCCGCTCTGATTGTAGATTTGATTATCGACATGGTGCGGATGGTTATGCAGGAAAAGTCACTGCTTCTCACTGCCATGATTCCAGCTGCCTTCATCAGCAGCTTTTTTCTGAACATCAATGTGGCCGTTATTCTGATTTTCTGCTGTGTCATCTGCATCGGAACTGTATGGCTCAAAAACCACAGAAGCAGCAGACAGGAAAGCGGCACAGGGGCTTAATTTGGGAGGATGAAATGAATACTATTTTAGAACTTCTCACAGATTTTCTTCAGATAGGACTGTTCAGCATCGGCGGAGGATACGCAGTTATCCCTCTTATCCAGGAACATGTCGTCGATCTGAGAGGGTGGCTTTCCATTCAGGAATTCACAGACATTATCACGATTTCACAGATGACGCCCGGTCCTCTGGCTGTCAATACCTCCACCTTCGTGGGACTGCAGATAGGCGGCATCCCCGGAGCCGTCGCGGCGACTCTGGGATGCGTGTTTTCCGGCTTCGTGATATCTCTTATACTCTGCCGCGTCTTTGACCGCTATAAAAAATCAGAGTATGGGCTGAAACTGTTAAAGGGGCTGAAGGCGGCATCTGCGGGACTTATCGTCTCAGCCGCCATGACGATTATCGTTATGGCCTTTTCCTGGAGCGGTGAAAACATGGCGGGAAGCACAGACCCACTTGCTAAAATTTCAAATATGATGCAAAATCTGAACTGGATTGCAGCCGCCATTTTTTTATCTGCTCTGATTCTTGTCAGAAAAGTGCATCTGAATCCCATACTCGTTATGGGAATCTGCGGCCTTGTGGGCGCAGCGGTTTACCGGTAGGGTACTCCCCGGCACAGGCAGGATGCCGGCAGAAGCCAGGCGGCCGGTGCATTTACAGATACAGCCCGCCATCTAGTCTAAAAAGGTTCCGAGAAACTCTTCCCTGACGTTTGCCGGCACCAGACTTCCACCTGTCGCCCACACGATATGAACCGCGCTCTCTCTGTTTTTTCTGTACGCCCGAAGAAAGGCCGGAAGCTCCTTCTCCTGTTTTTCTCTGCAGGCCTCCAGCATGGCATCTAAAAGCTGAGGCCCCAGAAATCCTGCACAGGCGCTGGGTTCTGCAAAAATGCCCTCCGTCCTCATAAGCGCCCTCATGTAGTGATACAGTCTAAAATCTTTGACTGTAAAAATCCCATCCAGCATTGGCTCCATCACAGTTCCCACAAAGCCGGACGGGCGTCCCACAGCCAGCCCATCGGCGTGGGTTTTCCCCGTAAGTCCGATGTCCTGCACGCTTATTCTGCTGTGAAGTCCTGTGGCCATGCCTGCCAGCATACAGGGTGACTGCACTGGTTCTGCAAAAAAACAGTGCACAGAATCGCCGAAAATCATTTTCAGTCCAAAGGCAATTCCCCCCGGCGCGCCGCCTACTCCGCACGGAAGATAGACAAAAAGCGGTCTCTCCCTGTCCGGCTCCACTCCCTCGTCTAAGAGCTGGCGCTTCAGCCGGACAGCCGCGGCTGCGTACCCCAGGAACAGTTTTCTGGAGTTTTCATCATCTACAAAGTAGCTGGACGGATCGAGAGCGGAAAGCCTCCTGCCCTCCCTGACAGCCCCGCTGTAGTCTGAACTGTATTCTCTTACTGTTACTCCATGTTTTCTCAAAAGCTCTTTTTTCCATTCCCTGGCATCGGATGACATATGAATTACTGTTTTATATCCCAGGGCAGCGCTCATAATCCCGATACTCAGCCCCAGATTTCCCGTTGAACCGGCCTGAACTGTGTGGCTGCCGAGAAACTCCCGGCACCTTTCTGACAGAAGTATCTCGCTGGAGTCCCCTTTTCTGAGAAGTCCTGCCTTCCCGGCAATTTCCTCCGTATGTTTCAGAATTTCATAGATGCCTCCCCGCGCTTTGACAGAACCTGCGATGGGAAGATGGCTGTCCTCCTTCAAAAAGAGCCTGCCTCCAAAGCCTCTAAAAGGCAGAGCCATCTCCTCTTTTGGCAGAAAGCAGGAAAATCCCTCTGCATCTTTCCTGTTATCCGACTTCAGGAACTGCTCCATCCCCCGAATGGGAACAAGGGGGGACTCAATGATCCCTCCCTCCTTGGCCGTCTCCGGAAAACAGCGGGCAATCAGCGGCCCAAAATAAGACAGCCTTCTCTCTGCGTCCTCTATATCTTCATATCCCAGTATCCTTCCCTGTCCATCCTTAAATTCCCGGCACATCTCCTCTGCCGGCTTCTTTTTGGGATTTGCCCAGAAAAGTTCCCCAGCCTGTGACGCCCTGCGGATCACCGGAATTCTGAATACGGTTGTCTCAAATGCTCTGTCCATATAGGTTCTCCTTTTTCCTTCTTTCCTGTGTATTGAATCCTTCGTTCCCTGCTGTATCTGTCCGAAGCCTCCGCTTCTTCCTGCACTCCGCCATTTTATCATACAGCCTACAGGGGTTCAACAGGAAAGACCTCTGAATACACCGGGAGGATTGGCCTTGGAGCTTTCCAGATTGTAATTCCGGAATGGGCTCGCAGCTTCTCTAATCTATTTTATCTGAGGAAAAAGGGAAAAAGACTTGAAATCTCTGCCGGAAGCGTATAAAAAACACATGAAGATCTTAAAGCGTCAGTGACAGCGCCGGCGGTAAAATGCCCTGAAATGAGGAGGAGCCGGGCAGCTATGGCCGCCCGGCTTATTATGAAAAAAATATTACTCTCTTGTCGAGATGTATCTGTTCTTTACAGTTATAGTATAGGTATCATTTATGTACCTGATTTGTAGAAAATGTAAACAAAATTTGAACGAATGGTAAGGAATCTATGAATAACTGTGAAGTCCGCCCCTTCATTTTTGTTCCCACCCTTTTTGTAAAAATTCTGTTTTGCGGGAGAGAAAAAAGTATTTTGCCCTCCCGCCAGAAAAAAATCAGCTGGAACTGTCCGCCCCCGGATTCAGGGGGCAGGGCCGTGAGCGATGGCAGCCTCGACAGTGCAATTTTTTTGTTTCTTTGATTTCAATTATTTCTGTATTTTTCCCCACATCTTTCTTCCGGCATTCTTTTCCTTCGTGGCTCACTCAGGATTTTCCTTCTGGAGCAGAGAAAAAACGGGTCGCCTAGTAAAAGCCGCCTGACGCGGAAGCGTCAAAAAAAGAGGAAGCGGTTGTGCCGGAGCTGCACCCGCAGCCGCCTGCAGAGGCGGAACCGCTAAGAGGCATCACGCAGTTGGCAATTCCTGCGTCAAAGCCGCTCTGGTAGCCTGCTGAAAAACCGTCATTGAAGCCATTTCTGTAATCAGAATTTCCGCAGCGGCAGGAGTTGGAGTTTCCGCAGCAGGTATTGGAATTTCCACAGCAGGAATTAGAGTTTCCGCAGCAGGTATTGGAGTTTCCGCCGTCGTCGCAGCATACTGTACAGCAGCGGCAGCACCTTCTTCTGCATCCGGAATTGCATCCACAGTTATTACATCTTCTAAAACAACACATATTTAATATCTCCTTGATTAATTTCCATTTATAATATATGGTATGTACAGAGGGACAATAGGTTCCTTGATTTTTGGAAATGCTTTAAGGAGGCTGTCCATGGGATTTAAAATAATTTCAGGTGATATTACAAAGTGCTGCACAGATGCCATTGTCAATGCGGCCAACACCTCTCTGCTCGGCGGCGGCGGGGTAGATGGAGCCATTCACCGGGCGGCAGGGCCTGAACTCCTCGCCGAGTGCCGGACGCTTCACGGCTGCCGGACGGGTATGGCCAAAATCACAAAGGGCTACCGGCTTCCTGCCAGGTATGTCATTCACACTCCGGGCCCCGTCTGGAACGGGGGCTCCCACGGAGAGGAAGAGCTTCTGGCTTCCTGCTACAGAAGCAGTCTTAAACTGGCTGTATCCTACGGCCTTTCTTCCATAGCTTTTCCTTCCATCAGCACCGGGATCTACCGTTTTCCCGTCGACCGGGCCGCGCGGATTGCCGTCTCCGTCATTCTGGGCTTTCTCGGGGAAAACCCATCTCTCAGAGAGGTCTTTATGGTCTGCTTTGATGCGCATACCCGCCAGGCATATGAACAGGCCCTGTGTGAACTGGAAAATTAAAATATCTAAGGAGAAAAATCTATGTTTAATACGGAAGCTATCATATGCTCTGAAAACGGCGTCTGGACTGCCCGCGCCTGCTGTCCGACCGTTCAGAAAGCTGAATCTGTCCGTGCAGGCTTTATAGGTCCTGTGCGCCAGATCAATATGTTCGCCGATCTCTATCGGGAGGGAAAAGATCTCGTGATAGAAGGGCCTGACAGAGAAACAGTAGAAAAAATAGCAGATATCTTAAATCATGCTGCCTGGGATCAGAAAGATTAACAGACGAGATTTAAAAAGGGGCTGGAAGATTTCTTCCGCCCCTTTCCGGGAATTCTCCAGAAGTTTTGCGACAGCGGACTTGAGATGCGCACTTCCGGCCGTCCGGTTGTCTTCGGGTTTTCTTCCAATGGATAAACGGTATACAAATCTCAAAAAGAACATAGAAAAAAGAAAAATTGATTTAATTTGGAAAAGTTTTTATAAATTTCTTGCTTTTTTTGATATTAATGCTATAATAATAGACATGGAAGCATAGCTCAGCCGGGATGAGCGTTCGCCTCACACGCGAGAGGTCATGGGTTCGAGCCCCATTGCTTCCATTTTTTTGCGCCCTTTTATTGGCAGGTAAAATGGGAGTTTTGCTTGTAAATACAAGGGGATTGCTCATTTCTGGTGATTAATTCATATTATGCTGTGATACTAAAATATCATGGCGTAATCATATAAATATCACACGAAATATCACACGATTTTCTTTATTTTTCCTGGTATTTTCCGGGTTTTTAGGAGAAAAATATCACACGAAACTTTCCGAAGATGATACAATCCGGGCGGCCCGATGGCCGCCCTCTTTCTTTACTCTTCTTCTTCCTCTTCCCAGTTTCTGAAATCCTCGTTGGTGTAAAGAGCTTTTCCTTTCACTCGAATTTTTTTCAGATTCCTTTTTATTTCCTCTTTTTCTTTTGAACTGCCGTTCCGGTAGTCTTTTTTATATTTTCGTGTGATCGAGCTTTTAATGCTGCTTCTAATAGTGGATTCTTTTACATGCGCCCTGGTCTTTTCCATAAAAATTTTGTCAGCTATTTCATTAGCCTGCTTATAATCCCCCGCTTCCATGGCTCCTATCACATCGCTGCTTTCGTACATATATGCCGGCTCGTTATCTTCTTTATTTTCTTTCTCATCTTCCTCCTCAATCTCTTCCCCCTCTTTTTTTATTTTATTGATGGCAGAGTTAATGGATGATAATACCTGTTTTCTTGTAACTCCCTCTTTTTCTACTTCCTCAACAATTCTTTCATATGTTTCAAAGTCCCCGTTTATTTTTGCTTCTGCTGCCTCTACAATCTCATCCGAATCTTTTAAAGCCGTTTTTATGGATCGATCTATTTTTTCCTCATCGATTCCAGCCTTCTTCAGATCATCTATAATTCTGTCCCCTTTTGTTTTATTTCCCTTCAGGTACTCTGATACAGCTCCTGTGACAAAGGCTGTTGTATTCTCCTCATTCTTTATGTCAAGGCCCACTGTGCCTAATCCGGTTTCGTTTCCAAAAGCCTGCATCCCCTGATTGATTATTGCCGACGCATCTCTCTTTAAATTATAGAGTGGGACTCCTGTTAATGAGCTCGCTGTTCGTAAAATCTTGTCTGTGATTCCTAACGCATTCAGCTTTGATTCCCCGGTTGCTGCTTTTTCCAATTCTTTGGTTAAGTTGTAAATATCCTCCACTGCCTGAACATCCGTTCTTTTTACCTCGTATCCGGAAAAGATACTTACCACGTCCCTGAGATAAGGAATCATATTCAATGGATTCAGGTTGTCAGAAAGGTTTCCTAAGACCGCGTTTACATAGCGCTCCTGATAAGGTTCTTTCTCCTTGTCTCTCAGTGCATCCACTACAGCCGCTGCCATCGCCGTCGCCACTGCCGTCTGCACATATACCATTAAGACTTTTCCGGCCTTTTTTCTCGCTTCCTTGCTTTTGGGATTTTGGTTCAGATCGTACATTGCACGATAAAGCATATTGTAGGTCTGAGTCGGCTCTCCCATAAAGGCTGTGGCCATTTGTTTAAAAATGGTTTTCTCCCTCATAATCTGGCTTCTGTTCAGCACAGAATCTACTACCTGGGTCTTATCAATGATTTCCGTCATTCGTTCTCCAACCCTCTTGTAATATTCTTCTGTTCCTGCTTTTAATTCCGGCATTTTTTCATCAGTTTCTGCTTTGGCCGCCTCCCAGATTCTTTTCCACGTCGCTTCATCTCCCTTAGAAGCAAGCATCATGGAAGTTTCGATCAACCGCTCTCTTACCGTATCTGAACCAGTCAAAATGTTTCTAAGGGTCCTTCCCGTATGTACATCGAAAAATCCCCAATCTTTCCATTGGGCAATCGGCGCGTACTTCTTAATCATATCCCATGAGTCAGTACGGACTTTCAATCCTTTTATCAGATATTTCGGATCGATTTCTGCCGCTGCTCTTATATAGGCTGTCGGCTGCTGAATTGCCGTCCTTAAATTCGCTCCAACCGCCGCGCTCTTCATGGCTCTGGTCAGTTCTTTTGTGGTAGCCGTTTCCGAATTGCCCCCGCTGTTTATATCCAGCATCAGATTTTCAATATACCTGAGTGCTCCTTTTCCCAGCCTTCGATCCAGCATTTCTTTTATGTTTCCTGTTCCCGGCACATTATAGTTGTACCATTTCTGCAGATCGGAAAGCGGGAGCATATACGCATTGTAAACGGCCATCTTGGCAGTTCGATCCGAGAACACTTCAAAAATGTCCTCCACGTCGATTGGTTTATATGCGCCTTTTTGTGTTGACTTTGTAAAACCTAAATTTTTCAATGTCTGCGGCCGGCCCAGCGCATCTGTAGTGGTTGCGATCTGGTGCTTGTCCACAGAAATCGGAAAATAATCCCTTGCATTATACTTTTTGTAGCCGTAAAGTGTCATTGAGATCTCATTGCCCCAATCTGTTGTGACCGTCTGGAAGAAATTTGCAATCCCATCCGCTACGGCTTTTTCCTGTTCAGACAGGGTATCGGTGATTTTTTTAACCATAGCTCTTGATAAAGGAATCGGATCCGGCGTCTTTCCTTTATAGGTTCCGACTCTTCCTTTTACGTCTCTATCCAGAAGCCTGATGCCTCTTTTTCTTTCTGCTTCCCCTTTTTCGTTATAAATGTGCAACTGCGCCTGTCTTCTCTTGTTCAGCTCATATAAAGACATGATTTCGGCGGTTGTCATCGAGAATTCTTTCCCTCCGAATTCAAATTCATGCAGTTTTGCTTTTTCTCCGCTCCACTCTTTATATTGCTGAGGGCTTACGCCATGCTCCTTTAAGAGATTTTTAAACATCGTCTCTGCCTGTCTTAAATTAACTGTTTCTTTATCTCTTCCGGATTTCAACTCCTGGTAAAGGCTCATTCCCTGCTCTCCCAGCTGCCAGAAAAAACTTAACGAATTCAGCATATCCTCTGTAAAAAGTCTCTGAAGATGCCCTATTCTTCCGGTATACTCTTTTCTCTCTTTTTTCTGTGCCTTTACCATATCTTCCGCCAGCTTTGTGACCGTTTCATAGCGCTCATTGGCATGCATCGTATTAATGCCTACAATCAGCTTCTTGATAGCAGTAACCGTTTCTTCCACCCGTTTCAGTTCTGCTTTGCTAAGATTTTCCAGCTTATCAATATTTTCTACGGTCTTTGTTAATTCTTCCATCTTGGCAGCCAGATCCGGATCTATTTCCAAGTAATTGCCGTCCTGATCCTTGCTTTCGTTATTGATAATCCTTTCAAAGGCCGTTCTTGCTTCCAGCCACGCCTGCGTCCTCTTCGTGGGCTCTCCTTCATTGTTCAGACGGTTGGAAGAAAAGTCAATCATGGAGAGAAAGTTGGCCATCGGGACTTTCAGTTCTTCCGGAATATGCTTCTTATCATTTGGTTCAAGCATCCACCTTCTTAATTCAGTGACAGTCTTAATGATCCTTTGCTTAGATTTTGAAGATTCAAGCCGATCGTTTCTCTCTCTAAGTACCTCTTTATGATGTTCCATCAAATCTCTCAGCTTTTCGTTCTTCCGTTCGGTTAATTCCTCTATCCTTTTTTTGTAATAAGCCTTCTGTTCTGCAGATGCTTTTTCGTATTTTTCTTTTAACTCCCGAATCGTCTGTTCCCTTTTCAAAGTGTCCTGCTGCCTTTGTGCCTCATACCTGGCTTTCAGATTTTCCTTAAAGCGGTTCATCTGTTCCTGGTATTTCCGAACTGTTTCGTCGGCCTGGGCCTGAATCTTATCCGCCAGTGTGCGCGGCATATTCCTGGTATCGAAATAGCTTTCAAAAATCTCCTGTCCCAGAATAAACGATAACTCATCTATATCTGCTTCATACGGATTTTGAATCTGAGGTTTCAGGCTGTCTACAACTTCCGCAATCTGGAGAGCCTGATCTGCCGGATGCGTAATGTTCTCCGGGAATAAATCGGGGTATTTTCCAGACCACTCCTGATAAACGGTATCAATATCCGTTCCATTATTGGAAAAACGGATTTTCCCGAAATATTTTTTTCTAAACGCTTCATATCCCCCTTCTATATCCAGTTCAGAGCGGTCTGTTTCCGGAATCTTTATTGTCGTGCTGCGTATCGTCTGGAGGATATCCCTGTAGGCATTCGCCAGTTCTACGTCTTTTACTTCCGCTTTATTTAAGACAGCTCTGGCAATCGCTGTAGCCGTTTTGGTAACCTCTGCTCCGTCCACCTGCTCGCTGTCATGGATATAAGCGTATAATTTTGACAGGTTTTCTTCCAGGATTTCCTTTGAATACGTTGAATTGTACTCTTTTAGCAGCTTTCCGGAAATTCTCCGAATATCTTCGTTTCGTGGTAAATAATCTCTGGAAAGAGTAAGCTGTTTGGCCAGAGATTCATTTATCTGTTTTAATTCCGCATTTTCTTTTACCAGAGCTTCAATATCCACATTTTCGTCCACATTTTTAAGCTGGTAGCGGAACTGACCCAGTTCTGAAATGTACGGTTTTTTCCCGCGTTCAATATAGTTATCAATATCCGTAAGAATCTTCGATGCAGAAGTCCTTTTAGGATATTTAAAATTTTCTACCGCTTCTCCCCGTTCATTTGAAAAATCAATATAGATTTCGCCGTCAAAATGATTGATGAAAGTCCTCAAACTGCTTTTTTGCTTTTCGTTCGGTTTATGAATTAAATTAATTCCTCCGCTTTCCGGATTCAAACGGATATTTCCTTCCTTCATAAACTCTATCATCGCGTCCGTTCCGCTTTCCATTTCTTTTCCATTCTCTTCATAGATATCTTGTATATCCCGATGGTCCATCCCTCTATGCCTTGGATTTCCACTATCCTGTTTTCCGGAAAAATCGAGAAATTTCCCGTCCACTGTGAGATATCCGGCCGCCTCTATGTATCGAGTAGTTCCCAGCGTCTTTAAAGCATTTTTATACATCGTTTCCCTGGGTAATTCTTTTTTTGACAATTCTTTTTTCTGGCTTCCTTCCCCAAGTAATACCTCATAAGTTATGTCATTTCTCTCATCGCCAAAATCATATTTTCCAAGGATTTCGACCATAATATTCACCGAATCTTTCAGCTGCTGGACGTTCTTATAATTTGTAAATCCCGCCGCCTTGAATCCTTTCAGCATCCCCTGCCACTGTTTCTGTTTAATTTTGGACGGTTCTGTAAATACCACTTTCTCACCGTCCAAATAATATCCGTTATCTGCCTCCTCTATCTTTTTCTGATATCTGACTTCACTTTCCGTTTCCAGTCCAGATTTATACGTCTCCCCAGCCTTTTCCAGTCCACTAATCCAAAACTCCCGCGCATCTTCGTAAAATCTCATCTGTTCTCTCAGCTGCTTCGCCACTTTCCTTGTGCTTTCCTTGTTAATCAGGGACTTGATGGAGTCTATCATATCAGACAGAAAATCAATCACCTTTTGTGCGATGGTCTTGTCTTTCCGAACTACTTTCTCAATGAATGCCTCGTCATTTAAAAACTCTCCGGTTGCATCTGCAACAATTTCCTCTATGAGCTGTTCGCGGGAAAGATTCTGGCCTTCGTAAGCTCTGGCATACCGCTCAATGGTTGCTTCCAGATCTTCGGAATGAGATTCTGCCAGTGCCCATACAGCTATGTCCTTATAAACAGAGTATTCCTGCGGAGCGTACTCTTTAATGAAATGAGTCAGCTCATGGGAAGTGGTCTGAAGGAAATTGTCGCTCTTTGCAGAGATCCGGATCTGGCCAGAACCATAGGAACCCTCCGCATCTCCCATTTCATCTTCCAATACGAAGGTTAATCCCGTCTTCGTCCCCAGAGCCTCTGTAAGCCCTATCTGGCCCTTCGTTGCTGCCGATGAATGATTTACCATCCCTCCTGTTTTCGGCTGTCCCTGAGTATACTGAGGCCTCACATTCAGGGATAATCTTCGATCCATCGTTCCTGCATTCAGCGCAGCTTCCTGCTGTGCCCGATTCAATACAGCAGTGTATGCTCCCCCATCTTTAAATCCATCCGCTTCGATTCCATATCTTCCCATGTCATAGTAGCGGTTAAATGCACGGATATAATCCGGAAGCTCTACACTCGGATCATAGTTTTCTGCCGCCGCCCTCTTTCCATTCTCCTCCAGACCTGAGAACATTTCCTCCAGTTCCGCGTCTTCGCCTGTCTTTTGGGTTACATACTCCTCTGCTGCCCGTTCAATCATCGTTTGCTTTTCTGCCGCCGGATCTGTTCTTTCCTGATTTTCCAGTCCCTCCTCTTCCATTTTTTGCACTGTATTCTCCTGCCCGGGCAGACTCTCTCTGTCCTGAACCTTTGTTCCGGTTTCCGCTTCCTTTGTGATCGGTTCTGTCCGGTCTGCAAATCGCATGCCGGCCGCCTGCATCCCGGCTCCCATCACCCCGCCGGAAAGCGCCCCGCCGGCGGCGGACAGAAGGACATTTCCCGCCATGTCTGCCGCTGCCAAAAGACGGGCCTGCGATTCATTCTGCCCCTGTTCTCTGTAATACTGGTAGGCCTGGCTGTAGTTGGATTTTTCTCCCATAATCAGTCTGTCTGTCAATGTGTTGGAAATCTCTGTTGCCGCTTCCTCAGATCCTTCTATCAGCCCCTGCTTCGCCAGATTTTTGGCAAAATTTTTAACCCCTTTTCCAGGAGTCTGTCTTAAAGCATTCAGGTTACCAAGACTTATTTTTTCAAACAGCCCTTCCGCTGTTCCCTGGGCTGCTCCCTGCAGTAACGCCTGTCTCTGTGTTCCTCCCCGTTCTCTGGCATCCAGATAGCCGGATGAAGCGGCAGAAAGGCCTGCGCTGAGGCCTCCCACACCGACGCCGAGCGGAATCCTTGCCAGGCTTTGTGCCATGGAAAGTCCTGTATCTGCGAGAAAATCCTTCACCGGCCCCCTTCCCAGTGCATCCTTTATTCCCTCCCTAAGCTCCTGTTCTCCCGTTACCGGCGAAAATACTGGATGATTGATATTCAGTTCATTCCCTGTCGCTTCTGCTGCCAAGGCGGCCACATACGGCTCATAAGAAGCAATCGGGGCTATCGCGTCTATTGCGGTTCCTAAGACCAGATGTTCTTTTGCCAGTTTCCTTGTTTTTTCTCTTTCATCCCGCATCCATTCTTCGTCCAGGCGTTCCCGGATAGAATCAAAATAGTCTGTAGCTGCACGGCTTCCATACTTTCCGAGGATATAATTGTAATAATCTTTTTCCTGGTCCGTCATTTTTTCCAGAGACTGGAGTCCTGCCTTGTCGAAAACATTCCTTGCAATGGACTGTGCTTTCCCTCTCCACCCTCCATCTGTTTCGCCCATCAAAATATTTTTCTCACCTTTTTCCCGATATTTTTCATAGTCCGGATCCTCGGCTGGTGAAATTGATCTGCTTTCTTTCCCGCTTCCTATGAAGACTCTTTCTCTCTGCCCGGAAGTTTCTTTTTTCTTCCAGTCCATGTATTCATTAACCATTTTCCTGCCCGGTGAAATATCAGGCTGGGTTTTCCAGGCGTTAATTCTGCCGGTTTCTCTTCTCGAACGGTTGAGATATTCTTCAAACAGCCTTTTTCCATTTTCTAACCGATCATTTTTGTACTGAAGCGTACTCTTTTTATAATCAGGTGCTTCCCATCTCTCCTGCCCCGACGTTTTTACAATACTCGCTCCCGTTGTCTTTGTATCATTGGTTTCCTTTTTGTTTTCAAACAGCTGCGGCAAATATTCCCTCGCCGCTTTCTCCCCCTGCTTCTTCCGATCTATTTTATACCTTTCCATTTTTTCCTCCAGGCATCTGCCGACTCAGCCATTTCCTCCAGTTTTCCTTCCGGATTCTTTAAGAGCCAATCATTATAGGCTATCGCTCCCGCATTCTCGTAAAGATCTGGCGTCCTGATATTTTCTTTGTCCTCCTTGTACATGTCCACGGCTCCTGCGCTTTCAAGGTAGTTCATGATATTGTCGGCCACTTCTTTTCCTTCAGTTTTATAAGCGTCCATGTAAGCGTTAGCAGCTTCTGTCCAGGAAATTCTCGCGGAGTCCGGATCCTTCAAGGCATTTTTCCCGGATGAGCTGCTGCTTTTTGACCTGCTCCTGGAACTTCCCCCCGAACTTCTGGAACGTGCCGCCGCCTGCTGCTGAAGAGCAAACTCTTTTTCCCAGTTTGCCTGTGCCTGGTCCGCCTGGTCCTTCTGAAACTGCATTTCTTCCAGCCACTGTTCATAAGCCAGATCATCCTGATACCTTCCGTAATCGTAGCCGTACTCCTGATTGTAACGGTTATTAAAATAATCGCGATTTGCAAAATAATCGCTGACTTCGTCGCGGTATCTGTCGTAATCCCTGTCGTCCAGCCCTGTCACCAGGCCAATCTGATTATACAGTTCCTGTCCGGCGTCCTGATATCTCTGATAGGCTCTGTCGTAAAAATCAAGCACTTTTTCGTTCAGAGCAGCAATCTGATTGTTATACGCCTGCTGCCCCACCGCCGCCGCATAGGAATTTCCATATCCGCCGGACAAGGCCGAAGCCGCTCCTATCGTATCTCTCATAGCCCGCTCCGCGTTTCTGGTATACTGATCCCGATACATTTTATAGAGATCATCATCGGCCATATCTTCCCCAGTATAGGAAAAATCAGGCCGGTTCATGATATCTCCTAAAATATCCTGGATCATATCATCATATCTGCTGTCAAACTCGTCTGGGTAATTATCTTCTAAATCCTGTACCTTTCCCTTATAATCGTTCACTGTCTGTGACGGGGTATATGGATTTCTTGTCGACTTACTCTCTGCTCCCGCCGTCACATTCGTTGACACGCTGTTCTGATTTGTGCTCTGGGCATTCCTTTCTGACTGAAGCTGATTCAGCAGCTGCGTGTTCTGCGCCGCGGTTCCTGTGTATCCTGAAATTCCGTGTTGCTCTGCCAGTTTTTTTCTGTTTGCGTAACTCGAGTCCTGCCCGTTCTGTTTCATCCAATCTACAATTCCTAACGCCATCTTTTTTCTCCTTTCCCGTTTCCAAAAGAGCTGCTATCATTACCAGATTTTTCGCCTGCTCTGTTCCTGTCACCTGAACCTGTTCCAAACATTTTTTAATCCGTATTACAGCTGCCTCGTCAAATTCAATCATCCTTCTAATGCCTCCAGTCTGTCGTAAATATCTGCAATGCTTTCAGCCACTCCCCAATAATGACTGCTTCCTTCAAAAATGCTGTGGTTTAAATATAATTCCTGCGCATAAGCATCGTCCGGTGTCAATACGCACCCATAATGCCTCAGTACCTGTTCCGGCCCTCCATCCGTATTGTGGCTGCCGTCCCATCCTGTCCAAAAACAGAAGAAATTATTTTCTCCCATTCCCGTTTCCTGATCCAATGTTCCGAGATATTTTCCATAGCGCGTATCAAAGGTATAAAATCCGCCGATATAAACCGCCTCATCATTCGCTTCAAACTCCCCATCCTTGCAGATGATGGAAGCTCCAATTACATCTCCTGAAAAAACTGCATCTCCATTCGCTTTCAGTTTAAAATTACTGGATTCTACCACTAATCGGTTTGATTTTAAGACAACCTGCCCCGGCTCCAAAGACAGTTCACTGGAAATCTCTCCTTTGCTGACCTTCATTTTAATCTTTCCATCTAATACAGAAAATTTTGTCTCTGTATCGTCTCTCAAATTTTTTAAGTCTACTCGAAGCCCATCTACACCAAAAATCAGAGAAGCGATTTTTTCATCTGTTTCATAATATTTTTTCAGCGCCTCTGAACTGTAATTATCCTCCGGAGTCATATTTTCAAACATGTACTTCAACTGTTCGTTTAAACGAAACAGCTGATCCCTTATTTCATTCTGATCGCCTTTAAAATCCATTCCACGGTATACAGACATCAAATTTCACTCCCTTCTCTTGTATATTTTCCAATACCCAGAAGTTTTGCTCTTCCCATTCCTTCAATTCGGTATCGGTATCTGGAGCACCGGCGAGGAATCACTGGCACAGTGTAAACTCTTTTTTCTTTCGCCGTGACGCTGTAAAGATGTTCCCACATGGGAGAATTGTCATACTGAATCAAGATGTCTGCCTGCGATCCCTGTTCCAGCTCCAGATAAAACTGAAGTTTCTGGATAAACTTTTTTTGCAGGCTTCCTTCCTCCTAATCTCCCGATTCCAAATACCAGAAGATTTTCTCGGTTCGATTTCCCTCCAGCGTAAATAATCGGTTTTCTGAATCAATTATGTAAAGTTCTCCTTCCCCGCCGGCGAGAAACTTGACGTCCATACTCTCTTCCCGCGTCCAAATCCTTCTTTCCGGCGAGTAGACCAAAATCTCTCCTGCAAACAGGTAGTAGTTTCCCTTGAATGTTCCCGCCATTCCTGAAGACACTTTATTTCCCAGCAATTCAGAAATCAGATAAGGAACTCCGCCTGTATAGGCGCACACGCCTTCCGGAGCCACATAATAAAGTGTTCCATTGATACTGCAAAGAGAATCCGCGCACCCTTCCTTCACTCCCATAGCCTCTTGGCTGGTAATCTGAATATTGGACGGTTTGTTTCCCTGTACTTTATGAATCTTGTCTTCCTTGAAAAATACCACATATCCCTGGCCGGAGGCAGCTCCTGTAAAATTCCCGTCACTTCCTATTGTTGCGGCATAGGAATCTGTAGAAATCCCTTCAAATACATTAAAGTTCATAGGATCTCCTAACTTGGATGCGTATACCTCATGTTTCGCATTGGAACACCCCCAAAGTCTGTTTTCATTTTCTACGATAAAATCCATATCCGGAATCGTTCTTGTCAATTTTAAACCGCTTGCCTGGGTAAACTGTTTTTCCAGCGTCGAAATTACAGTAATGGAATCATTTGTTTTCCCTTCGATGATAAATGTCCCGTTAAACGCTGCATTCGTACAGCCGGAAATTGTAACTCCATCTTTTTCATTGAAATTTTTCCCGATCCCTGTACAGGAAATCTTCGTGTATACTGACGCGGCATAGGTAGGGGTAAATGTTGCCTGCGCTCCCTGCGTCCAGGTCTTTTCCATCGTTCCAAATTCCCCGGTATGAGTATTGAAATATTTTTTATCCGGAAAGATTAAGATGTAGGCTCCCATTCCCACCATGTTTTTTTCCGTATTAGAAACATCCCCCTTTTTAGCATCTTTGTAATAAAAAGAGGTTCCGTCCACATAGGCCAGCCCATTTTTCCAAAACAGGCCGTTTGGCTTCGATAAAGTTTTTATAATCTCTCCTCTCGGCTTTCTCACTCCCATTACCGGGTAATCCTCCAGGGAAATGTTTTCCATATCCGCAAACGCATTTTCCTGCGTAATAATCCGCCTGTCCAGCCCCATGAATGTGCCAATCTGTTTCCTCTGCATCCGAATTGGGTTAATGTACGGCAGTTTCATGTTCCCTCCCTAATAATTGTAAAAATGTCCTCTCTGCTTTGGCATATGCGTCCGGATATAGTATTTTTTAAACTGTTCCATCGACGCCTCAAACATCGCCACATCGTTGTTATACTGTTCTGTTTCCATATTTTGAAAATCAATCTTTGCATTTATATAGTTTATATAAATATCAGAAAATCGCTCAGGAACCAAAAGTTCCTTTTCCATATCGTTTTCATACTCATAAGATGTAAATTCAATATCATTTCCTTCGTAGTTGTTTAACACATCATCTACTACGATTCCTTCTATCTCCGACAGCCATCTTACCTTCTGTTCCTTCGTGTACTGGTTTGGTTTTATCTCATCTATTGTTGCAATTAATTCGGCTAAAAGCATTATTCTCCTCCTTTTTCTTATCGTATCATTTTAAAATATGTTTTTCGCCCGTCAAAAAAGGCAGCGTTTCCGCTGCCTTAAATCACTTCTCCATCCGGCTGAATCCTATCTCCTGTAATCATCCATCCAGCATAATCAAAACTGTAGCACTTGCCATCGATTATCTCAAGCCGGCCTGTTGGGTAGATATATCCAGGCTGCAGATACCACCAGCGGCCATCCTCCAGAATCCACCCCTGGAGATAATCGGCGCTGATCCATCCTCTGTCCGTCTCAAACCACCTCTCAGAGCCTGACAGGGCCTTTTTAAGAGGTGCAATCCTATCCCCCTTGTAATATCTGCCTCCTGTATCCTTCCCGCCCGGCGCATCCCTGATTATCAGGGAGGAGGCTGTTATCTCTACCCGTGCGGCTCCTGTTCCGATTGTCTGATAGCTCCACACTTTATGGCTCGCCTCCCACGTCTGCTTGAATTTATCAAATGTCCCATACTGCTGCTTTAAGATATTGGTGCCACTTCCCCAGTCCGGCAAATACAGGTGGGGCTTGTCGATGATGCTTGTCCAGTCACCGCCCCAGCCAAGTCCAAGACTTTTTGCAACCTGCCCAACACGCCGGAAGAAATCTCCTGACTCATTATAGGCTCCCTGGCCGTCGTTACGGTAAAAATCAAAAGCAATCCCCCACTGATGCTGGGATGAATAGCTGGATCCCCTAGCATTGGTGACAATGTTTCCCGGCTTTGTTCGGCCCTGCTCATACAAAGCATCCTGCTCCGCTACTGTCCTGAAACACTCTCCCAGCCCGATAGTCAGGCCCTGAGCATTACATTTTACTGCCAGCTGCTTAAAAGCCTCCTGAAGGCGAGGATGGCACTGTGTAATATCTCTTCCCATGTTTCCCCTTTCCGGCCCTCTGCCTGAATATGTATCTCAGTTGTTTTCGCCAGGATTCCGCCTGGCCCGGAGATGGTGGATCACCTCCTTCTAATTGTTTTCCTGTGGCTCTGTGTCTATCTTATTTTTCAGTATAGCGATATAATTACACAGCCATCCTGGTACATCTGCTCCCATGCGGCCTGCGTTTTCCACGATGGATAAAATTTCATTCAGCAAATACCATACAGTCACCAGTAGCCCGAAAATCGCCGATGCCGGCGCCTGGAAACCAAGCTGTCCCGCCGTTTTTACTACCACATAGTCTAAAATCATGGCTGCTGCAATTACACAGACATACCCCACTTTTTTGATGATCCCCTTAGCTCCCTTTTTGGAGCTCCATCCGTAATTTGGATCCCCTGGGTGGTCGATGGCTTCCCGCTTGCTTGCCAGCATGCCTGTGATATAGTCCACCACCATGGCAGTAAATAACAAACTCAGCAGAGGGAATAAAATCCCCAGCTTATTGCTCAAAAACGCTCCTACAGCTGCCAGCACTCCCTGAATAGATATTACAATTTCTCTTTTCATGTCATTTCCTCCTACGGATTTTCTTTCATCCATTTTTCAACCGATGCTTTCCAGAGCTTCGGTACATCTTCGAGCGTTATATTTCCAGCTTTGATCTGCATCCCGTAAAATGCTCCCATTATTCTCCACCTCCTATCTGCTCTGCAATCGCACTTGTTACCGAACCCAGATCGGATATTGCACCGTTCTGGATCTCCTGCCCTGCTTCCAGAGCTTCCAGGCGCCTTTCTGTGTCCGTTTTTTCCCGCAGGCTATAAGTTGTAAGGACAGATCCGTCAGAAGCCACTACAGAGGTTTCAGAGAGCAGCACAAGTTCCTTATAGATTCCAATGGTAAGTCCGTCCCCATTCTGTACTTTTACCTCCTTCAGGTTTTCCGGCGTCAGCATCTCCCACTGCTTCAGCATAGTTTCCCGGTTTTCTGTCGCTGCCTTAATGGCATCGAGAGAAGATCCAGATTCCAGTTCGATGGTTGTTCCGTCCTTCAAAATTAATTTATCTTTGCTCATTATGAGCACCTCCTTTATAAAAATTTTTGTATATTAAAGCCCTTTATGATCAGGGCAGGATTATCTGGTTTAAATAGCGATACAGTCCATAAAGACATACAAGGCGCAATATATAAAGATATATTTGCCTATGCTACTGATGACGGAGCCGTCCTTGGAATATCTCATAAAACTGGTGATTCCATTAATCTGTCTTTTAAACCAAATGGATATATTTCAATCACGCGAAAGCATAACGGCTCATGGCTCCCAGAAATCAAACTTGCCGATGCTTGGACATAAAATAGCGAGTTAGGCGTCCTGAAAAACACCGATACAGCAGCCACACTGGATGATGTTAAACGAATTTTGACAAATGAGTTTAACAAATTAAGCCTTGGCCACTATTCGCTATTAAGGTTACCCTTTTCAGCAAGTTTTTCTCCTTTTTATGGTGGCTCTCATGCCGTTTTTATAACCCGGTTATTGGATAAATACGGAATAGCCCAGTTCCTGTGCTACCAAAATTCAGGAGTACGTTTAATTTATATGAGTTTTAATAACGGAAGTTGGAATGACCCCATGGCAAAATAGCGAGTTCCAATCCGGGAGGAATAGTATTGAGCGAACCATAGGAGGGATTACATCCAAAGAAATTATCTTTCCAAAAGCATTTTCGTCTGTGCCGGCTGTTACGGTTGCCGCTGAAACAGGTTCGGTAGAATCCGGAATAATGACGATCCGAGATGTTTCCAGCACGGGTTTTACTGCATATACTCACTCAAAGGACACTAATTCTCCCATGGGGTTTTGCTGGATCGCGGTAGCGCTGAAATCATAATTTTACTGCCAAATTCTTACTCCATTTTGCCCTTCCCGTGTCTTCTCCCATCCACTCTTTTTACTCTTCATTGTTTATCTAACCACAAAAAGGCCACCCCGCAGGCCGGCCTAAAAAATCTTATTTAACCGGCCTTTTTACGCTGCCGATAAACGTCTGAAAGACTCTCTGACGTTATCTTGCTTGATATTGCAGTAGATCAGCGTCGTCTCCATCTTAGTATGTCCCATGAGTACCATGACCTCTTCTATCCGCATCCCTCTTGCTAACAGATCCGTCGCAAATGTCCTTCTAAACCGGTGTGGATGAACATTCCCCACTCCTGCGGCCCTTCCTATCTGTTTTAACAGGTACTGCACTCCTGCCGGAGTCATACGATTATAGGGTTTCTTGGTTGCTACAAACAGAGGTTTCTCTGAGAGTTGTTCCAGAGTCAGCCCTTCTTTTTTCATTCGCTCTTGCAAGTACCTGAACAGATGGAAGCAGGCCGAATCTGTTACATACAGCTTCCGTTCCTTGCGTCCCTTTCCCATTACTTTAAACTCCTGCTTGTACAGGTCAATGTCTCCAACATTAAGGCTGCACAGTTCTGAGACTCGAAGCCCTGTGCTTAAAAGAAACTCTATCAAGGCTCTATCCCTTGTTCTGGTGCAGGAAAGACGCATCGCTTCCAAATCCCTGCTTGTATATGCCTGCTTGATTGTACTTTCAATTTTCAATGTGCCAATTCGCTTGATTGGGTTTTCTTTTGCCATTTTTTCGGCCGTCAAAAACTCCCAAAAGCTGTTGAGATAACGCATCCGGTTCTGAAGCGTTACCATGCTGATTCCCTGCCGCTCTCTTAGCATCCCGAAATACCAGCGCAGATCCATAACCGTCATATCATCAAAACACTTGTTGATTGCTGTCCGGCAGCTGCTGATCTCTCTGAGATACTGCTTTAAGGTATTATCCTGCCTGCCACAGATTTTTTTGCTGGCAACAAACAGCTTAACTTTATGTGTATCTCCGTCAGTCCCTGTGTTCTGCAGCTCATATTTGTCCTCTGCAATTTTTTTGCCGTGGAACTGGATGTAAAGGACATTCTGAAGCCTGTCCAACTGTTCCTCATCCAGATATTCCGCCATCTGTCTTACTACATTCATTAACAATTCTTCCATTTTGCTCTCCTTTCGCGCTTAAGCATAACAAAAAAGCGGAAAAAGAGCTGCTGTTTTGTAAGATTTCAATGGTAAAATTATGATTTCAGCGCTACCGCGATCCAGCAAAACCCCATGGGAGAATTAGTGTCCTTTGAATGAGTATATGCAGTAAAACCTGTGTTGGAAACATCTCGGATCGTCATTATTCCGGATTCCACCGAACCCGTCTCAGCGCAAACCGTAACAGCTGGTATAGACGGAAATGCTTCCGGAAAGATAATTTCTTTGGATGTAACCCCTCCTATGGTTCGTTCAATGCTATTCCTCCCGGCTTGGATATCGCTATTTATCGAAGCTGGATGGCCATTAAAGTACCCATGTATTTGTAGGTTTTGCCGGAGTATCCATAGCCATATAGGTTAATAGTTACATCTACTGTAGGCTCTACAAACATCCAGTTAGCACAACCTCCTCCCGAGTGCATCGTTGTTCGCGCCGTTGCTCCTCCAATAACACGAGCATCACCGACACATTTAAGGGATGCGCCCATAATGCTACTACTGTCACTGTCCGACGTTGTCAGGTTACACAAAATGAGGTATTGATGCCCCGGCTTAAGGGTAAGCGAACATATTATTTTGTCTGTACCGTAAACAGCATCGATCTCATTATACGCGGTTATAATATCGCTAATTAACTGAGATAGACAGCATTTATGCTAATGTGTTTATTAGTTAAATCATCAGTATAAGTAGATGGTTTATTTATATTAATGAGGCCATCACTGCCAATGTATACATAGAGTATTGTTTCTGGAACCCCCCATTGCGAACTTGCAATATATCCATAAATTTTAATAGAACGATATGGTTTATTTTTGATAATAGTTGCTACAACATTAGGAAGATCATTTCCTGTAACGATTAAAGCGAGCTGAATCTCAATGATTCTTCCGTATTTGAGCATGTAATTTTCAGCTTTTGAATCAGTAAAATCATACCCGTTTTTTAACTCTATGAAATTTGTAGTGTTGGAAATGTACTCCAATTCAAACTCGCTATTTAACTGAGCAAATTTATCCGCCAATATTTTACCCTGAGTTGCGTCCAAGGGATTTCCTGGCTGCGTTGCAAGGAGGTTATTGACGATCTGGCTTTTCAGAATATAGTTTGCCAGTTTATTTTGAAGCGCAGTATTCGTGACCAACTCTTTCGTCATCTTATCAGCAATCTTGTCCATCAGTGTCTGGGCGCTTACTACCCCTCCCGGTTCCCCAAGCAAACCGCTTGTATCCTTAGCATTTACCGTATCCAACATATTTTGAATAAAACCTTTTGCCAGATACATCCAATTTGCTCCATCTGCAGTCGGGACTCCTTCTGGATGCTCTTTTAGTGCAACGTATGTGGATCCCTCGTAATATACCGCGTTCATTATGTGGTATTCCGTTTCAGGGTCATACTCTCCTTTGTATGCAATCCCTATTACCGCCAGTTTTTCATATCCTTCTGGTATCGCCATTTATACCACCTCCTTATATAATCGCCCAGCACAGCACATTATCATCAAATACCTTGAAATCTACTCCAACCCCTGTTTTCATATACAGGCTCATGGATTCTATATCTACATAAAATCCAGGAGCTATAATCTTGGAATATGTCTCGGCCCTATCCGCTTCTACCTTCGCGCGCTCTGCCTGCATTTCCGATTGGCTTGCATAATATTTGCTGTTGTTTGTATCTTCCCCTTCTCTGGCCCCTGTTTTTCCAATGGCCCAACTTTCAGAAAGAGTTGCGCTTTCCGCAGAACTGTCTGCCTGTTCCTTCGCGGTTTCCAACTCGCCCTTATAATCTTCCAGAAAAGTATCGATCTTTTCGTCTCTTTTTTTATCCGCCTGTTCCCGCTTTATTTCGTTTTGCTGTCTCTGTTCCTCATTCTTCTTCCATTCATCCTGATTTTTGTCAACTTCTGAAATCTTCCCGTCAACGATTTTTTCCAGTTTTTCCGTCTCGTCTTTAAAATCCTGCTTCAGCTGTTCCTGCTGCTTGATAATATCCTGTTCAAGCTGCTCAAACTCTGTCAGCCCTCCCTTATAGTTTCCCGGTGTGTTAATTACATCTTCAATATACACCGGAGCTTTAAAGGAAGCGTACTTTACTTCTCCGTTTGAATTATACCCTCTCAGGTTTACCAGAGCCGTCCCCGGAACCTGCAGCATCGGAGACAGAATATTCCAGTGCAGGAGAATGTACTCCTCCTGCACCTCTTTTCTCAGAGCCGTTGTATCGTAAGCATCGTTTTTGTACTGCAAATCAAGATAATAATTCAGATCGGAAAGATCGTTCCCGCCCGACGAGTGACGATCCAGACGAAAAATCCGTTCCCCTACCTGGTTATCATAGGTTGTGCCGATACGATCCTCTCCGGACGGAAACAACAACTTTTGGTTTTTTACAATTATCATACCGGCTCCTTTTCTACAGCAGCTTTCCTAAGCCTTCTTCGTATTGCTCCTCCTTTTTCTCCATGTAGAGATCCGCTAACTCTCTCTGTGACATGGCATTCTCCAGCACCTCTGCAACAGATTTCGGTACCATTACTGTCTTTCCTCTCGGAACAATCGTTGTTTTTCCGTTTACCGTCACTCTCTCGTCATCACGGTAGCGCTCTCCGTCACGGAACAGACGGATCGGAACCATTTCCTCCCCTTTCTTTCCGGTTTTTCCAGTCTCCTCTGCTGCCATTTCTTTCTCTGCTGCCATTTCTTTCTCTGCTGCCACTTCTTTCTCTGTTGTCATATTTTCTGTTCCGGCTTTTACTCCCTCTGATTTTGTTCCTCTTGCCATAGCTTCCTCCTAATTCGCCTCGTGAATATTGTTGGATGATCCGGTCTCAATTCTGACCATAAAATCGTTCTGAAGAATCTCAGCGGTTTTTACCGCTTTCCAGCCTGCAGTTGCCCTCTGATTCAGCGGATCTGCCGTTCCTCCGGAACCTAACTGTTTCACAATCGTTTCCAGTCCGCCCCCTTCTACGCTTGTAATTCCGTAGGCATCACGACCGATAATCAGCGTAGAATACACATCTGCCTTGTCTGGGCCTTCTCCAATCTGCGCTCCTGCACTTGGGAAGATCTTCGCTTCTGTAGTTTCTGACAGACGCACACCCGCAACTTTTCCGATCTCGTTTTTCCACATTTTCTCTGGCGTCGTGTATTTGTTCCATTCAACAAAGGCTTCGTCATCCATCAGATCGAACGCAATGTCCGAATGGATGATTCCCGCATATTCCTGGCCCTCAATCGGTCTGGCATTTTTTCTCTTCAGTGTCCTTACCGCCAGGCGAATCGCCCGAACCGTCAGTTTCATTTCTGGCGTAAGCTCATCGCGGGAATCCACCTGTCCCTCTGCGTACTGGACGTTGGTGCCCGCATTGATTACCTCTCTTGTAACCGTGTCAAGCGTCTGAGCCGCCTGAGGTCCAAGCAGATTCAGAGCCTCTACCAGGTTGTTATCAATCGCAGTTAAGAGCAGCATGTCGGACAGACGGATATAATTTCCGTACTGTTTCACCGTTGCTTTCACTACGCTTACATCCAGCTTGTCACCTTCCGGCGTTACGCCCTCCGTTAATGGCGTCAGCGCCTTATCAAGCGGCGTGTATTTCCTGAACTCAATCGTTTTTCCTCCGTTTTTGGGAATCGGCTTCTCCTGTCCAAACTGGTCATGGATCAGGTTTGGCCCCACGTTCTCCAGAAGGTATCTGTAGTAATAGGTTTTCATCTCATGGGACAGCTCGTTCCCGCTTCCCGTCGATTCCGTTGTATTTGTCACATCAAATAACTGCAGCCGAATTTTTACCATTTTTCTATCTGCATAAATCAATCTTCTGTCCTTCATATGTCCTCCTTATAATTCTACACTCTCTCCTCGCTGTGCTCTTCTCGCAAGCTCAAAGATTTCTTCCCGGCTCATATCCTCCACCCGCTTTCCTGTATTCTCCACCGGCTTTGTGTTCATTCCTGCCTCGCTCGGCCGGCTCTGACTGCTTTTTACCGCATCTGCCTGGGCTTTTGCTACGTTCTGAGCCGTCTGCCTGGCAAGCGCCTGCATCATCTCCTCATGGTGGACTGTTTCATAAGCCGTTTTCATGTCAATTCCATTTCCCAGGAGCCTGGTAAAGGTCTCATTCTGCCCCTCTACTTCCATGTCAAAATTGGGATAGAGGGTTTTTAACTCTTCTGCTTCCCGGTTCCATTTCTGGAAGATACGTTCTCTCTGGCTTGCTTTCTGGGCTTCCTCCATCCGCCTTAATAACCGTTTGTTTTCCACCTCAAGGTTTCTTCTGTAGCGGTATTCCTCAACCGTTAAGCCTGCCTTCGCAGCCTCCTCCTCCCATAAGCTATTGTCGCTTTCAATAGCCTTCCTCAGTCCTTCCAGATCTTCTGTCCCGTATCTGGAACTGAGCAGTGTGATTAATTCACCCTGGGAGGATAACTGAGCTTCCATTCCCTTGTAGCGTTTCAATCTTCGGTTAATTGTATCTTTCATTCTGGCCTCATACAGATCCTTGTACTCTGTTGAGATCAGTTTCTCAAATTCTGCAGCCCGCTCCTCCGGCGTCTTGTCAGTTTCAGCGTTCCCCTGCCCGCCAGCGGCGCCCTGGCCTTCTCCGCCCGTTTCTGCTGCCTGTCCGTCTCCGGCTGCTCCTGCTGCCCCAGCTGCTCCTGCTGCTCCAGCGTCAAATAAAGTCAAATCTAATCTCTTCTTCATTTTCCCTCCTGCCGTCTCTCCGGCGCGTCTTTTTTTCTGCCGTCTTTCCGGCGTGTCTATCTTTCCAAATCACTATATCAGGTTTAAAAACAGATTTCGCCTGCCATAAAAATCTGTTCCGGATACTCCGCTTTCAGCAACTCAAAACCTGTCTCTATTGCCTTTGCTCTCTCTTTAAATTTTCTCATTCCCTCTTTCGATGCTGACACTTTCACCCGAATGAAGCCCTTTTCAATATTTATTGAGGCTTTTGCCTCCCCTTCTGCTTCTATGTCCATGGCTATCTGAGCAAGGGTCTGCCCCAGAACAGATACCGCACAACACAGTAAATTGTCCTTGCCTTCGTTTATCTTTTCTGCATGCCCAATAATGGAAATGTCCATTCCATCCTGTAATATAAGTACTTTTGTCATATCAGCTCTTTGGCGTAGAGGCCGCTGCTGCCTTCTGCCTTGCCTTTCCCGCTGTCGCGTTTAATTCTTCCCTGACTCCTCCCACAGAGTCTGTTTTCGTATCCCTGCTTGCTCCTGAAGCCTTCACAACTGGCTGTGAAAGATTCTGTTCCGCTGTAGCATCCAGCAGTCTTGTATCGCCCGTTGTCTGTGCGATTAAAGCCGCCATCTTTTGAATAGTTGCCTGCATCTGGAGCACCTGCTGGTACAGCGTTCCATTTCTCTCAATTTTCTGAATTACCTCTTCCTTCCCGTCAAACATCATCATGTCCAGGCAGGCGAGAGCTTGATCTGAAAACTGAGGGTTAAAAAATCCAAGATTGTACATCTCTTTTGCCAGCTCATTCTGCGATACCTTTACGAACGGAGACGCTTTCTGCGGAGAGATGGAAATGTCAAAATAGGGCATCCGGCCTCCTATCATAATTCCAAAATTGTTTGTTTCCGGTTCCCCTTTTAACAGGGAGTTGTCAAAACTTAAAAACTCCATCTGTCCCAGTTTGTTTGTGATCCTAAAAGCCCTCGGCACATCATAAAACTGCCGGATCAGCTCGATCACCTGAAAAACCACATCTTTGTAAGCCCTGAAGGAAGACTTAATCATATCTCTTGAAAGTTTTGATCCGGCCTCCTGAAGAGCAGCAATCGCAGAAGCCGCAGTCACTCCACTGGCAGTGGAACCCTGGGAAAAATCACGGTTCCCAGAAGTTTCTTTCAGCTCTTCAATTTTTCCCTGGTATACCTGATAGTACGTGCCATTTAACGGAAATACCTCGATTGGCTTCAAATCGTCCGGCTGGCCTTCGTAGTGTACGATATCTTTTGAAAGATCCTGAAACTCCTCTTCATTGATTCCTGCTGCCATCTTGCAAAAATAGCGCGGCCTTGAACCCGCCAGTGTATTTTTCAGAATTGCCTGCCCCATTCGGTCTATGTAGGCCTGACAGTCTTTCATCGCATCCAGGTATCCAAAGGCTGCCGGAGAACCTTTTTCCGGAAACATCGTGTCAAGCACAAAGGGATATTGGCCGTGAGAGTACCAGCTGTCCTCTCCTTCATTTTCCGAAGAATAAAGGATAATTCCCTCTGCAAACTTGCAATAATGCAGCACGGTCCTGACTTTTGGTATTTCAAATTCATTTTTGGGGAGTGTCTTGTATCGCTTTTTATAGTACCAGTCAACCACCAGGGTTTTCTCACTGTTATCTATATAATCTTCTGTAATATACTCTTTAATGTCCAGCAGCCCGCCTGTAGTTTTCTGCTCTAATGCAGGATATTGTCTTTTCAGAGCATCACTGTCTACTGCTTCCAGATAAAAAATTTCCTTAGAGTCCTGGAGCTTTTCTACTCCCGGCTCCCAGTACAGTCTAAGCAGATCACAGGTCTTAATCTCCACATCTCCCAGGCCGTTCAGCTTTTCCGGATTCCAGAATACTCCCTGAACCCCGGTTCCTGTCTTCAGCTTGTCCCATGTTTGCTCTGAGTAGGTTTCCTCGTAGCCGTTCTGTTCCAAAATGTACGGAACAATATCCGAAAGGATCTGAGCTGTCTCTTTGTCTGTTTCTTCTCGCGGCAGAATATTGGCTTCCGGGTAATTGTCCATAAAATCTGCGTGTTTATTGATGATCGAATTAAACAGCCATGCGCTGGCTGGTTCCGGTTCTCCCTTGTTTTCTTTTCTCATCTCGTCCCAGTGCCGCATTTTCCACCACTGTTCGTTGGACACAATCCGGTTATCCAACATCTGTTTTCCCTGTTTATACTTCTGCAGCCTGGCTTCCGCTTTCCGTATCGTTTCTTCTGTTACCGGTTTTAACCCGGCCGCTTTTACTCTCTCTTCTTCCATCTATACCTCCTATATTCTGTAAAATCTTGTATTTCTTCTGTCTTTGTACAAATCAAGCGGATCTTCTTCCGGAACCACCCACTCCTCATTTTTTCGCGGGGAAATCGGGTGTTCCATCAATACATAACGGCATTCATCGTAGATATGATCCTCACAGTCCGTGTCAATATCCTCTACCTTCTTTTCATCGTATACCAGGGCCGGAATTGTCCTGATAAAGTCCTTGCAGGTATTAAATACATAAAGCATTGGACGGCCATTTTCTCCGAACGCCAGGCGATAGTGGAATTGCATCTTTCCGGCCAGCCTCGTATGATCTGCCGGTGAGAAATAAACTCCCTGCCGTTCCATCATCGCCGCTACAGATTCCCCTCTGGACTCGTCATAGATAGCCGGATCGGCAATCCCTATAATTTTCTTTCTCTTGAGCAGAGGATCTGTATTTTCTATCTCCTTAATCCTCCTGGCAATCTCTGTCGGCTCCATCTTAACTCCTTCGTTCGGCGTTCCGGTGCATCCATAAAACTCCCGTATTCGGTAAATGCAGCCGTCATGATCCACCGCGTGCCAGCCCACAGAAAAGGGCTTTGCATATCCAAAGTCGAATCCGCGATAGATCAGCCAGTCATGCGGTATCTTAAACGGCTCTATCACGTGAGTCATAATTTGACTTTTATATCCATCCGGATTGTCCCTAAACTCTCTAAATACCTGTCCGGCGAATACATTCCAGTCCCCATATAACAGGGCTTTTCTCTCCTGCTCCGGAAGCGTTGCAAGCCTGGCCAGATATCCCGGATCGTTTTCCAGCAGGATTTTGTTGTCAAATACTGTGGATGGGACAAATACCTTTGTCCGGTAAAAGATTTTCTGTTTGCCATCCGGGAATCTTACCTTTTGCTTAAACACCACCGTCTCGTATGGCTTTCCGGCAGTTACAAAATAGTCTTTTACCCAACCGTGGCCAATCCCTCCGGGGTTTGCTGTCGCTCTCATGTAGATCCGAGTTCCCGGCCCCGATGGACGGTTACGGGACAGCATATAAGAGTATTCGTCCCAGGTAAAATGCGTCAGTTCATCGAATCCGATAAAATCATAATGTTTTCCCTGATAATTTGTCCTGTCTGACACGTGCTGCATATTCCCGAAATAAATTTTTGCTCCGCTTTTAAAACTCCAGCAATGCATTGTTCCGTTATATCTTGCCCCCGGACAGTTTTTATACAGCTCATGACTCCGGTCAATTAACTCTGTGAGCTGCGGAAATGTCTTCCTGAAAATAATTCCCCTGTAATGGGGAATCTGGATCTGGCGCAGCGCCTCCACCAGAAGAAAATCTGATTTCCCGCCTCCTGCTGCCCCTCCGTACAGCCCTTCATCCTCCCCCCGGTTCATCATAATGATTTGCTTCGTTTGAGGAATCCAGCTAATTTTCCTTTTCTTTTCCACCGTTTTCCTCCTGCATATCCTTTAATTTTTCTTTTTCTATTTCTTTCTTCGCTGCTTCAATGTCAGCCGGTGCCAGAAACGGAATCCCCTCCTCCTCGTCTTCTGCATCTTCAATTGCAACTGGGAATCTTTCTTTCCACTCTTCTCTGTTTCTGTTTGCCAGCCAAAACTTGATCGCCGCCGTGTCCGGAGGAATGTAAATCTGTTCAATTCCCTCTTTTAACTCTTCCTTTTCTCCTATCTTTTTTCCCGTATCCTCGTTATAGGTAACTGTTTTTACTTTAAATGTCTTTTTTAAGTTTATATAAAATCCAGTACACTTCTTGTACAGGGAATTTTCTACTTCTGTGTTACAGATCTCCTTATTTTTCTTTAAAGCGTCCGAAATGACCGGAAATTTTTTCCGCCACTCATTCAATGTGGAGCGGCGGATTCCCATGTTCTTTGCTATTTGTTCATCGCTCAGGCCCTTTCTGGCCCATCCGGCCAGCAGGGTGAGCTTGTCCGGATCATTGATCCAGGCGTCATACTTTCCTTTCGCCATGCCGGCCCTCCTCTCTCATAAGATTATGGCATATTTCTTTTCTCTTTTCGCCTGCCATAAAATAGCATAAAAAAACAGCGAGTTTTTTTCTTCTCGCTGGTTTTTGTTTATACTATTTTTCGATTTTCTTTATATCCTCTTCCGTTGGAATGACTCTCCATCCTTTGTAGGTCGTGCAGCCATACCGGCCGCCAAGCATCGCCCGCTTTGCTCCGCTTAATCCGCTACGCGCGTTTAAAAACTCTCTGCTGTCCGGCTCTATGCAAAACAATTCCCGGCAATTTTCGCGGAGCCAAAAATTAAGCGAATGGAAATAATAATGCTTACCCTCTGGGCTTATCAAATGCCAGTCTATAGCATTTATATTTGTCTCAAAACGCCCCGATTCTGGGCTTTTTTTAGCTGCGTCTGTGCCAATCTTTAGATTATCGGTTTGCCCTAAATCTCTGAGTTTTTGTCTACTCTCATCCGTCCATTTATTAGATTTACCTTTGTGCGTCCGGCTCCTGTTGATCCGGCTGCACTCTTTCGAGCAGGTAACCGTTTTGTCAGACGGCGGGCAGTCAAAAGGCCTCCCGCACACTACACATATTTTTTGATTTTTACTCATTTAATCAATCCTTCTAAATTCGTTATTTTGATATTGTTTTAAGTGTAAATAATTTCATTCTCCCGTCTCTGTCGTAGGTACTAAAAAATGGAAGCTCATTCTCCGTGGTAAGAGTCAGGGAGGATTGACATATTATTTATGGCATGATATATTATATTTGTCGGTGATGCAGGATGCAGCATCATCCGGAGCCGCCAGCAATCCGGTGGCCGCGGGTTGAAATATCTTATTCTTTTTTATTTATGCGAAAAGGGGCTGAATTATTCAGCCCCTTTTTTGTTTGCTTTACCTGCTAAATAATAATCACGGAACTGATCCGTCAAGTTCCCAAGTTCTTCAGGGCTTAATTTATCTTTAAGCTCATTCGGGATCCAACCATAACACGCCGATATGTTTTAAATTACTTTTAGTTTAAATAACCGTGTCTGCATATTTTTATCATAGGCTCTAAAATATGGATGTACAGCACCGCTTAAAACTTCATTGATATCATAATTCCAGCCCCAAGGAGCCGTTACCATCGTCTGCCCCGCCTGGTTCTGGTAGATCTCCCATCCATCCGGAACAACCACGGTCATTTTGTCGCTGCATGTAGCGTGCGGATGCTCCGCGCCGAACGTGTAAACGTTTCTCTTTTCCGCCGCCAAAACTCCATAATTGCAATAAATTTCGATCGTTTTCATAACATCCACCTTTCCTCGGCTCCTGCCGGTATTGATTTTATTTTAACCTTTCTTCCTTTCGGGTTATTGTCCTTGTTCCCTTTGGACAATTATAATATATCACACATTTGTGTGATTGTCAATGCTTTTTTCACATATTTTTGAGATTATTTTTTCTCTGTCTTCGTCCGTCTCTACGTATTTTAAAATATCCCGTGGCTGCATCTCCAGCACCGCACAAAGACGATTTAAAACCTCTAATGATATTTTTGTGTCTCCGATCCTGAATTTACGCATTGTGTCTTGCCCAAAAATTCCGCTTTTCTTCGCCGTTGTTGTATTTATTCCAACTCTTGACAGCTCTTTTATAACGTCTATCTTGTATTGTAACATCTTCTCTGCTCCTTTCGAAGTCCTATTTATACTATATAATATCACGCTCATATTGTCAATAAATTTTTCTCATAAAAATGTGATTATAATATCAACAAAAGGAACAGAGCCATAAACAGGAGGTAAAGATATTATAAAAAACACATTTACATTATTCGACATACCGCAGTTGATGAAATCATTTGGGGCAACGTCAATCATATATTGGGAAAACGGTAACCCCGTGATTTTGGGATATAATGACCTGATGAAAATAGCGTAAACTCTGCCAGCCCAGATGCAAGAGCAGAAAAAGCCCAGGGAGCTTTTCCCTGGGCTTTTATCCATTCTTTTCCTGAGAGAATATCGTCTTTCCCGTTTCCGGTTCATATTTAGCCATTATGCTTCTCTCTTTCTGCCATTCAGAGTTTTCGACTTCTACCTCTCCCCCCAATCTTTCAATTAAAATTTGATTCAACCTTTCAGAGGCTGCTGCCCTGGCTTCTGCTGCCGCTGCCTTTTCTTCCCTCTCCCTGCACATTCTCTTGCACATTTCTTTCATTAATGCTCTTTTTCTTTCAGCGTTTTCTGCCTGTTTTCTTAATTTATTTACAATTCCCATGTTTCCTCTCCTTATATTTTTTGTATACTGTTTTGTAATAAGGACATTCTTTGTATCTGTCCTCGCAAAATAATTCCATCCAGTCCTTTCTCTCTTCCAGCGAATTAAACCAAAGCATATTTTTGACCTCAAACCCCATGTTGTTTTCTATATTTTCGCACAATATCGTTACATTTCTTTGTTTTTGGTTATGGCTTATGTAAAAAGGACACTTGATTGTCTCTCCCATGGTGTTTTATTTCTCCGCAAAATCTTTGATTGGCTATTTTAATTTCCTCACTGCCTCATACAAGGCATCACAGGCCGCATCCCAGCCCTTTGCTTCTGCATCCTGTGCATCACAGCCGCTCATTTCTTCGATCAGCTTCAGCACATCTTCCCTAAAAATTTTGTCTTTCTTCTTGTTCATTTTTTTCTGCTCCTGTATTATAATTTTTCCAAATAATCTTATCTGGAGGTCATATGTACTATCTTAACTTTAGTTCAATCGAAACGGCCGAATCCTATTTCTTCCTTTTGGGCCAGTCTCTTCGCGTTACTTTTGATTTTCCCTCAGGCTTTCTGGTTACTCAGAAGGTTCTTGCTGACTTATTACAACTCAATCGTTATCACAGCAAAGAGATTTTATCCTAGCCCCCTGCTCTTCCTTAATACTGCTTTTTCTTCTTTCCTTTAATGGGCGGCCGGTCAGTGCCGCCCTGTATGTAACACCAATGGCGAGTGTATGTGATATATTATTGGCCATTGGGAGGTTCTTAGTTTATGATAGCTTGCCCACACCATTTACAGTATCCCGCAAATATGTCCACTCCCATTAAGGTTTCCCCGCACTCTGGGCATCGATATTTTTTCTCACCATATCCGTATATTGTTTCAATAAGTGCTTTTTGGGGCTTCTGCTTCTCCACCGCTTCCTGGCACTCTTCCACGGTACCGACTGCTCGATAAGCATCCCACATATCTGCATCCTCATTAGTCAGCAGGCGAAGTTTTCTGTCCATTTCCCGATACTGCTGGATTTCTGTCAACGCTTTAGTACAGCATTCT
>DWYN01000174.1 GCA_019118645.1 Candidatus Blautia excrementipullorum
AATGTCTTGAAAGCATCCGGGAGAGGATGGAAGCCCAGCGGCCCGGGCAGGGAAATTACTGTACCATAAAGATTCTCGACACTGTGCGGCATATTCCCGTGGACAGCATCCTTTACTTTGAAGCTGTGGGACGCCGGCATACTCTTCAGCTGCATCTGGACGAAGAACTGCTGGAATTCAACAGCAGTCTGGATCATTTTGCAGAGGAGTTGGGAGAGAATTTCTGGCGCTGCCACCGGAGCTTTCTGGTCAACCGCTCCCGCATCCGGGCAGTGCATCTGAAAGAGCAGCTGGTGGAACTTGACAACGGCGAGACCTGCCTGCTGTCCCGCAAAGCAAAAAGTAAATATCAGAAAAAGAATTGAGCGAGCTGCCTGCGAAAAGATTTTCGCGGCGGCTTTTTTTGCGGCCGGAAAAAATGGTCGCCGGGACAGTCGTTGGCGAAGAGGAAAAGCCGTTGGCGAGGCGCGGCAGCCATTGGCGAAGCGAAAAAAACCGTTGGCGAAAGAATCGGTCATAGCCTCCTTTGTTCTGTTATACTCGGGTCAACAAAACAAAGGGGGATATAAAAAGATGGCAACGGAAAAGAAAATCAATACTATTTTAAAAGAAGCAGGATATAACCCAATGGAGGGACGTGCGATTATCGTGACCTACGCCCCGGCTAACCTTAGTGAGAAAATCACCCGCTTTTTCTCCAATGAATTTTTTGTTTTACAGATGTGTGAGGATTCTCTGGTGCTGGTGCCGTTTAGCAAAATAACACTGTCGCTGAAAAAGGAAGTGGCGCTGGAGATTCCTTATGAGTCCATTCACAAAGTGGAAGTTCGGGAGGACATGCTGAACTATCGCATTGAACTGGATACCGACGACGGGCTGATCGCCCTGTCGACACAGCAAAAAGAATTAAGTGAGTTCCGTTCCTCCGGAACCCTGGCCGCCGGTATAAGTGGTTTAAACACCAGCGCGACAGCTGCCGGATTCCTGAAAGTAGAGAACTGGCACCGGGCTAATCTGGACATTGTGCTGGAAGAGCTGAAAAAGTTATAAAGCGAAAGGAAAGGGATGGCTTATGGCAATCGGAAGGATTGTGATAACTGATAAACAGATGAAGAATTTACAGGAAACAGGATATTTAGAGGAAAACGGATGGCAGGCCCGAACATATACCATGAACAGCAGGCAGACCTATCTGCAGGGAATCCTGTTTGCCCTTCCTTTTTTGTTTCTGGCCGGAGGTATGTACCGTACTTTTTTGCTGGAACGGGCGGTACTGCTTGACTGCACCGGTATCGTTCTTCTGGCGGCGGCAGCGGTAAGCCTTCCGGTTCATGAGGCGCTTCACGGCCTTGGATGGAAGCTGGGTGGGCGGCTTGGCAGAGAACAGGTATCCCTGATATTCCGCCATGGGATGCCCATGTGTACCTGCAGAGTGGTACTCCCGGTGAGGGCATATCTGACAGGAACGCTGCTTCCTTTCATCGTGCTGGGTGGCGGAAGTTTTATCTATCTGGTTGCCTGTCCGGGCACGGTATCGCTGCTGACCGCATTGGTGAATCTGACATTACCAGGCGCGGATCTTGCCATCGCGTATAAGGTTCTTAGAAGCGGAGCGGACATGGTGGCAGACAGCCCGAAGGAAGCTGGATTTGTGGCGTTGTTTCGGGGAGCGGAGCAATGACAATGGAGAATGTAAATGTTACCGCAGCGGGAAACATTATTAAAAAGATAATCTGAGAGGAGTAATAGCCATGATGGATAAAAGAACGGATAAAAATATGGAAGCCATTAACATGCAGAAAGGTGAAAAAATATTTCAGATGATAACATTGATTGTACTGCCGCTTTTCTGGATCGGGTACGGACGGGCGCTTTATATCGGAAATCAGAATAACATTTCCAGCTACTCGCTGCTGATTCTTACATTCTATCTTCTGAATTGCAAGATGTTGTTTGCGGGAGAGAAAATGCACAACAGGGTGCTGGATATCCTGGCGAAGCTTGATGGTTTTTTGTTTCTGGTATGGGCGGTGGTGACGATTCTTTCGTTGATAGTGAAATAATATGAAAAATGAAAAACAATATAGAAAAATAAAGCGCAGTACAGAAAAATGAAAATCAGAACAAAAAAGTAAAAAAGGATTGACTCCTACGCTGCGTCATAGTTTATGCTATGATCACACGGAAGGAGGCAAGAAAAATGATGACAATAAAAGAGGCCAGCCGGCTGGCTGGAGTGAGTATACGCACCCTGCAATATTACGATAAGATTGGATTGCTGCATCCGACGGGATATACAGAATCTGGTTATCGGCTGTATGACGATGCGGCCCTTGAGACATTGCAGCAGATTTTATTGTTCCGGGAATTGGAATTTCCTTTAAAAGAGATTAAAGAGATCATTTCCAGGCCTGATTTTGATAAAAATAAGGCTTTGGAACAGCAGATTACGCTGTTGACCATGAAAAAAGAGCGTCTGGAAAAACTGATCGCCTTTGCCCGTGGAATAAAATTTACAGGAGTGAGTACAATGGATTTTTCAGTATTTGACATGAAACAGATTGACGGATATGCCAGACAGGCCAGGGAAATGTGGGGAGGGACGCCAGAATACAGGGAATTTGAGGCAAACGCAGAGAAACGGACCAAAGATGCTGAACAGGAGATTATACAGAATTTTATGCAGCTCTTTGCGGAGTTTAGCGAGATGAAAGGGCGCAGCCCGGAGGCACCGGAGGTTCAGGAGCAGGTAAAGAAACTGAAGGAATACATTTCGGAATATTTTTATCAATGCTCCGATGAGATCCTTTCCAGCCTCGGAGAAATGTACGCAGGCGACGGCGAATTTAAGGCAAACATAGATAAGGCTGGCGGGGAAGGTACCGCGCAGTTTGCTGCGGAGGCAATCAAGGTGTACTGCGGGAAATAGTAAAGCGGTCATAAAGCCTTTGTTATAATGGGTTTTATGGCCGCTTACAGTTTTGTGCCGAGGTAATTATTTATCTCCGTAATGTCCTCTGCAATGAGCAATATAGATGCGTCCGTTTTCTATATGATAGACCAGACGATCTTTGTCATTAATTCTGCGACTGTATTCACCCTGCAAATCACCAGTGAGGGGTTCGGGTTTTCCAATTCCGTTCATACAGCCGTTTCGTTCAAT
>DWYN01000175.1 GCA_019118645.1 Candidatus Blautia excrementipullorum
TATTATGTCTTCCAATCATAAATCTGTTCTTCCTTTCCCTGAATCTCAAAAATGAACGCCCCGTTTCTTTTCTTCTGCGCCATCACACAAAAATGCCGAACGGTCAGGTCCGGCATCTTCGCCAGCGCAGCATGCGCTCTTTTTTCTTTGTGTCCAGTATAAATTTTCAAGGGGAAAATGTCAAACTGAATTTTATGAACTATGATTTTACAAACGGAATGTTCTCTGATTCCGCTAATGGAATGCTGTCTGATTCCGCAAAGATCAATTTCGCAAAAATCCCCGCTGTTCGCTCCAGCGGGGATTTTACTAAAGGGGAGGATATAAGTAATTCGTTTCTCTTTTGTCTAATCCTAGTATAGCCCGCTTTTCCCGGTTTATACAGAAATTTTCAAAACTTCTATACTTTTCGGAAAAAATGTGCTAATCTCAGAGAGTGAAACCTTGTATCGTATCGATACAGAAAGGATGTGACTTCCATGTCCCCGAAAATAAAGCGTATCGCCGCCCTGCTGGGCGTCATCGTCCTTGTGGGCCTGTATCTGATCACCTTTATCCTGGCCTTTGTGGACCCTACAGCCTCCAAGGACTGGCTGAAGGCATCGATTGTATGCACCATTATCATCCCGGTGTTTTTCTACGCCTATCTTCTGGTGTACCGGAATCTGAAAAAATAGTTACTCTTCCATCACGATGTCAAAGCGGTAGGCGGAGAGAATCATGCCGGCAAGAACCGCGCTTCCTGTGATGCTTACGATCCCTTCCGATACAAAAGGAAGATTGCTGAAGGCTCCAAACTGAAAGCCGAAATTTTCAATCAGGTAAAGCACAGTCTGAATGGTGAACACCAGCCCGCCGGCAAAGGCCACGGCTCTTCCCAGACGGTTTTTGATGCGGAACGCAGTGCCAAGCGCCAGGACCGGCAGAGCCAGCACAAGCGCTGTCAGAAGCAGAGCCGGGACCCAGCCATACCGCAGAATCCACCAGGAGATGCGGTAATTTCCCAGATAATTCTGCGGGAGAATGTTCCGCAGCGACGGTTCCTTCAGAAACTGCATTTCATATTCTACGTGCCACTCAAAATCCGCTGTATCTCCCAGAGGCTCTTTTTCTCCATGCCAGATCCCCTCTCCGTCTTCATAATACCACTGAGACGTTCCATACCGGACCATTTCTTCTTCTGTCAGCCGAATCTCTCCGAAAGGTCTCGCGCGTGAAAGGAGCTCCCGGATCAGCACATTGTTGTAGGCATCGTTCCACGCGTCCGTGACAGAGGCCCGCTCTCCCGGATTGAGAAAGACCTGCCAGCTTTCCTTCACCTGATTCCACTGCGGGGCAGCCCAGAGAATCAGCAGAAGCGCAAAGCCTGCAAAGGCTGCCGCCGCTCCCTTTCCTTTTCCTACATTGGTCCAGCCCTTTTTCAGAAAATACAGTGTAACTCCCAGGCAGCTAAGCAAAAGGACCAGAATCGGAATATAGGTGCGTTCCTCCCAGTAATTTCCTGCCGCCAACAGAATACCCGCTGCCTGATAGAGGAACAGCAGAACGATTCCCTTGAAATACTGATTTCTTCTTCTGTAAAAGATAACGGTTCCGACCAGAATCCCAATCTGCACAACACCCAGGAAAACCACGGAACTGGTCAGAGACCAGATCGTTCCGGACAGCATTCCAGGAAGTCTCGCTATCCCATATAAATAATCTACCTGCCCCGGGAAAAGTTTCATGGAAAAGTACAGTCCTCCCAGACATACGCAGACCACAAGAAAAAGCATACACATGCCCCTCGTATGCTTCAGCAGAAACGGATACCCGAACCGCATCACCAGAAACAGCACCAGCAGTCCCCAGAGATAATGCCGCTTATCTGAAATCTCATACAGAATCCCTGGCAGATTCCACTCCATCCCATCCCTCAGCAGTTCTCCCGCAACACCCACCGCCATCAGAACCAGAATAAGTACCAGAAGAGGCGCCGCCATCCGCAGGCGGTGGTGCTTGTTCAGTTCCAGGCCAACTACGTCCGCGGCGCCCATATCGCGCACAGACCGCCTGTAGGCTTCCTTTTCCTCCACCCCATACTCCATATAGAGAGCCGCCTTGTCTTCTATGTGGCCGCGCAGCTCTCTGTTGACCGAATCCAGGCCAATCTTGCAGGATATCTGTTCATCCACATCTTTCAGGAAGTTTTCTACTGCTTCATACGTTTCAGAAGGCAAAGACGGCACCTCCCTTCAAAACGGCATGAACGGCTTTCTCGTACTCCTCCCACTCCTCCTTCTTTTTTCCCAGCAGCCTGCGGCCCTTTCCGGTCAGGTGATAATATTTGCGCGTCCGGCCGTTTTCGGCCGTCTTTTCATAGCTCTCCACAGCGCCTTCCTCCTCCAGAGAATGGAGAACCGGATACATCGTCCCTTCCTTCAGGGAAAACACATTTCCGCTTCTCTCCTCCAGCTTCCGGATCATCTGATACCCGTACATGTCTTCCTCTTCTAAAAGCTTCATCAGAAGCATGGAAGTGCTGGCCGCCATCATCTTCTTATCCATTCTGTATCTCCTTCCTGTCTTTTTATACATCGATATTCTATGTATGTAATATACATCGGAAATCTATGTATGTCAAGGAGAACTAAAATCAAATACAAAAAAAGAGAGA
>DWYN01000176.1 GCA_019118645.1 Candidatus Blautia excrementipullorum
ACATTGTGCGATTTGTGGATGTACTCACTCATCTACACTTCTCCTTTCTCCACATAGTATACCATCTTTCTACTTTATTCGAAAAGTTTCTTACGCCGCAAGCGGCGGGGAATGTACCCTCTCTCATTCAAGGTTGGCTCAGCGTTATCTTAAGGTCAGGGTGATATGCTTACACCATCACGAAAGGAGGCATTCACTCATGAACAGTTATGTTATCGAAACCCGCGGCCTTACCAAAAAATACGGAGAAGTAAACAGCGTGTCCAACCTGTCCATCCATGTAAAAAAAGGGCGCATCTACGGCCTGCTGGGCCGTAACGGTGCCGGCAAAACCACCACCATGCGGATGCTGCTGGGCCTTACGGCTCCTTCTTCCGGTGAAGTGAAGATTTGGGGCAGGCCGCTCCGCGGAAATGAAAAGAACATCCTGCCCCGCATCGGCTCTCTGATCGAATCGCCGGGTTTCTATCCGAATCTGACAGGAACGGAAAACCTTCGGATTTTTGCCGACCTGAGGGGTTTAAAAAGCCCCGGATTTATCAAAGACGCTCTGGAAGTCGTCAATCTGCCGTACAGGGACAAAAAACTCTTTTCCCAATATTCCCTGGGCATGAAGCAGCGCCTTGCCATTGCTCTTGCTGTGATGCACAACCCGGAGCTTTTAATTCTGGATGAGCCGATCAACGGTCTTGATCCCATCGGCATCGCTGAGATGCGCGGCTTTATCCGGGAGCTGTGTGATTCCACCGGAAAAACCATTCTGATCTCCAGCCACATTCTGTCGGAGATAGCCCTGCTTGCCGACGACATCGGGATCATCGATCACGGCATTTTGCTGGAAGAAGAAAGCCTTGAGGAACTGGAAGCGAAGAATGGAAAGTATTTCCGCTTTACCGTTTCCAATGCGCCGACGGCAGCCAGACTGCTTGAAAGCAGGCTGGGCGTTCAGAACATCCAGGTGGATAATGCCAACGGGCTGACGGTCCGCAGCCCGCACCTGGACGCCGGAGAAGCGGTCCGGCTGTTTGTGGAGGCCGGGCTGGCCGTGTCTGACGCACATCTGTATGAAGATACTCTGGAGGATTATTTCAAACAGGTCACGGGAGGTGAGGGAATTGCTTAAGCTTTTACACTGTGAATTTGCCAAGCTGAAACGCAGGCCCCTGTTCTTCGCCGCGGTGGCCATTTCGGCCCTGCTCCCGCTGGGATGCGCGCTTTTTCTGCCGGAAATGCGGGAGTTCTCAGACGGTGCGGAAGCGGTGGACCGCCTGATGTCCGCCCTGTTTCAGCTGAGCGCGTACCTGCTTCTCATGCCCGCCGTGATAGTGCTCGCATCCAATCTGCTTTTTGAGGAACAGGACAATGATACCCTGAAGAATCTGATGACCGTCCCAGTGGGCAAGCCGGCCCTGGCCCTGGCAAAGATGGCTCTGCTGTTTCTCTTTTCCATCGCGTTTATGGCTGTCGGCGGCCTGGTCAATCTGGCCATCGTGCTGGCCTACGGGCTGGAGCCGACAGGCTTCTGGAAACTGTTCTGCGTGGGAATCGGCCAGGGGATCATGATGTGGGCCGGGGCGCTTCCATGCGTTCTTCTGGTGGTGCTTCTGAACCGCAGTTACATTATTTCTGTAATCATCACCTTTTTCTATACGACGGTCAACTATATTTTCAGTACCAACGACTTTTTTCTCATGCAGCCGTTTGGATTCAATCCGGGGACACTGCTGCCCGGGCCGCTGACCTTCCGCTGGTTCTTCCAGTACCTTGATACCTCAGACTCCGGCGCGCAGATGACGGAGCTGCTGGAACGGATCAGCCCCTATTTTGTGACGACTCCCCAGGCATTTCTGGTTGTTATCCTGGAGTCGGCGGTGTTTCTGACTTTAATCTCACTGGTCTATAAACGCCAGAGCTGTTAGGAGGTGTAAGCTATGTGGAGTATTCTGAAAGGGGAATGGTGCAAGTTACGGCGCTGCCAGATTCTGCTGGTCGGCTTCGTGGCTCTGGCGCTCTGCCCCGTAGTACAATATGGCAGCCAGCTGATCGTCAATCCGGAAATCCGTGATCCCAACTACAATTTTGTCAGCCTGTTTTCCAGCGTAATCTGGGGAAATACGCAGATTTTCCTGCCGCTCTCTCTTGTCATGATCGGCGGCTGGATGATTGACCGCGAACACACGAACGACACCATGAAAAATCTCCTGACGGTCCCTGTCTCCTACCCCGGACTGCTGGGAGGAAAGCTGATCGTCACCATCTGGCTGTCCCTGATGTTTGGAGCCTACAGCGTGGCCGTCACGGTTCTGACAGGCACGATTGCCGGCCTGGACGGTCTTTCCGCCGCCGTCCTGTTACGGCAGAGCGTGCAGGTGGTTGCAGCCGCTTTCAATACCTGCCTGGTCTGCATGCCGATGATTCTGATTTTCGGCCAGCTGCGGGGCGCTTATCTTGGCGGTTCCCTTCTGACATTTTTCCTGGGGTACTGCATTCTGTTTTTCAAGAGCGGCTTCCTTCTGTCCGCATATCCGTTTTCTGCGGCGCTGATCCTCGCCGGATTTGATATGCAGGATTATAACGGCGCCACGCAGGCCCCCAGCATCTTACTGTCGCTTGCAGGCATCGCGGCGGTTCTTATTCTGACAACGGCGGTTCTGCTGCTTTCGCATCCCGCAAGCAGGACGGGAAAAATCAAAAAGAAAAAAGGAAGGAAAGGGCGCGGCAGACGGCGCGCTTAGAAAGGACCGGAAAGGACAATTCAATCATGAAGAAAAGCAATAGGAAAAACAATTCAGTTGGAAAAAGATTCTTTTTTATCGCTGCGCTGCTCTGCGCCTTCAGCTTATCCGGCTGCTCAACGGCCATCCAGTCTCTGGCGGACGGGACAGACGCCATTTTAAACGGGCTGGCAGACGGCACCGACATTGTGCTGAACGGGCTGGCGGACGGCACCGGTCAGATGCTCGATTCCTTAACAAAAGCGGATGACGGCCGGCTGAAAGACCATCTTCTGGAAGCCTATGGGACGCTCCTGGATGAAGCGGGTTCCACCGTGCTGACGCCGGAAAGCAGATTGAAAGGCCGCCTGAAAAAAGGCGGGGATGATTATACGGGTTCCTATGAAGCGGACTATTCGGACTTTACGGGAACAGAGCTTCTGTTCGGCGGCACCACTCTGGAACGCGAAGGCGGCAGCACCCTGAGCATCAGGTGCACGCTTTCTCTTGAAAACGGCAACGCCGCAGTTTTTCTCCGCTCCGGCTCAGATGATCCCGTGGTTCTTCTCTCTGAAAGCGGCGCTTACACCGGCACTGTGGAAGCGGACGGCGCGAGCACCTATATCGGCGTATGGGGCGATCATGCGGACGGGAGCGTATCCATTGAGATCAAATGACCGCCATATCGGTTTCTCCATACGACAGATGAACAGCAGGCCCGGAAGGATGGGGCATTTTCTATGCCCTGTCCTGCTGCCGGGAAAAGGAGAAGCAGCTTACCGTGTTTTCCTCTCAGTTCGGACTGTCCGATTATTATGGCAGGAATATTTCTTTACCTGTCTCCGCGTTAATTAAAATTACCGATTTGCCGGTATCATTTTCCACCGCTTCAAAATACCATACCGGTTCCGTCTCATAGTTCTGCGCCTCATCCAGATATACCCTCTCATAAAATTTTGCTCTTGTTACTTCACAGCCGGCGTCATCTGAAGTATTCTCAAATTTTCCCTCAATTACAGCGACAATATCCTCAAAGGGCTTCAGTGAAACCTGCTCTTCTTCCCTGCTGAATGCGTAGACATTATTTATGTTTAAAAATTCAACTCCTCTGGCAGAATACACCGCCTGAACAGGGGCATTATCCGGAGTATCATATGCCATGATTCCGGCAATGCTCATCAGCTCATGAAAAATCGGAATACCTTCATTTTGCTGGTAAGCATAAATAAAATATGCATCATCTTCCTGGCTCCAGTTTTCTTTTTGCTGGTCTTCTTCCAGATAATTTTCCTGTATATACTCTTCTTCCAGAGTCTTCATCGTCTGAAAATTCAAAGGATAAAAACCAAATACAAAATCTTCAGGATGGTATCCCAATTCTTCCATCGTATTTTTTATTTCCGTAATACATTCTTCGCCGCTTTTAAAAGAAACCTTATCCTCTTCAAGCACTGCCTGATTGTTCGAATCCTGCACGCCGATATTCATGTAATATTGGGAATTGCTGCTTCCATAGCTAATCCCTTCACCTAATCCAAGACTTTCGCCATCCGCAAACAGATAATAATCATACGGGACTCTTCCTTCATCTGCCGGAATTTCCGGTTTTTCAATCACTTCTTTTCCTTCTCCGAACATCGCCCATGCTTTCTCCTTATCACAGCAATACAGGCCCTCTACAGAAGCGACATGAATCTCCTGTTTCATATTTTCCGGAATCTCCAGCTGACAGTTAAACTTCACCTTTCCTGAATCAGAGGTTTTTTCATATTTTTCCGGAAAAGCATATTCCGTATTTTCCATTGAAGCTGTTTCTTCCGTCTCTTCTTTACCGGCATTTCCAACGCTCTTACCGCTGCATCCGGCGCAGATCGTACATACGCATAAAACCAGGTAAAACCATTTCATTTTTTTCATTTCGATTTTACTCCTTTTCCTTTGGTTTTCCCGGACTATAGCACATGCACGCACAGTTTTTATGAAATTGTAAAAATCAGACCATACTTTTGTCAAAAACAGACCTTTTATAACGCCTCTTACTTTTTGATATGCGACAGATACAAAAGTACATGAACATAAAATCTGTTTTCTGTATGTTCTATTTTTATTTCTCCTCCATTTGCCGCAACAACCCTTTTTACATTTTCCAATCCTATACCATGTATCGCAGGATCCTTCTGGGTCGTCTGCAGCGTATCCTTCTTTTCTATGATTTTTCCTGAATAACTGTTTTCAATAAAGATAAATAAAACCTCCTGTTTTACCCGAAGCTTTATTGCAAGCTTCTTTTCCTCTGATTTACCTGCTTCTCTTACCGCATTATCTACCAGATTTCCCAGAATCACACAGATGTCAAAGTGATTCAGACTCATGCTTTCCGGAATATTAATCCGCACATCTACCTGCTTCAAAACCGCATTCGCCTTCTGAAGCATATAATTCAATACTCCATCTATGTCCGGGTTTCCGGTTGACGCATATTCCCTGGGATTCAACATAAATTCCTGCATCTTATTCAAATAAGCTGCCATCTCGTCATTGCTGCCTTTTCTGGCCAATGCAGACAGTTCAATAATATGATGCTTAATGTCATGCCTCAGCGCCCTGATACGTTCTTCCGACTCCCTGGCTATGTCCAGTTGATAGGAATATACCTTCACCATCTGCTTAAATACCTGTTCATTCATGCGGGAAGAATAAAATTTCATCAATGAATGGTACAAATAAAAAATAAGAATATTAATGACAAGAAGTGTTAAGGCGGCAAAAATAACAACCTCTTTCATTGCATATGCTGTAATTACCAGATAATATATGTATATGATACTGATAACGGGAACCAGCAAAAGAGCGGCCATGTTTGACAACGGCAAATCTGTTTCCTTTTCGGCCCCCGCTGTCCTTTCCAGAATGATCGCAATAAAGAGCAGAATTAAGCTTGTAATGCACTCATATATCTGATTTACGGATTCGCCTGCCGCATACGTTGTCAGGGACAGAATAACAACGCTGTCCACCAGAGCATTTATCACATAAATAATGAAAACAGCCAGGCATTTTTTTGTCCATCTCAGCTGATATGGCAAAAAAATTATAAAAAGGCTCGCCACATTTGATATGATATTCAGGGCCGGAGTAGAAAATTGCAGGCTTACCATACCCGTCCATCCCCAGCCAATGAGGTATAATATAAACACATATTTCCATTTACAGGTCTCTTCAGGAGCAAAAATACGTACAAAATGCTTCAATGCATAAAAACGCAATGCGTTTGCTGACAACGCAATTATGCAATTATATGTTTCCAAACTCATCTGCTGCACTCTCTAATATCTTTCTGCGCACGTCTGCACGGTTGGCTTTACTGATATTTAATATGTCTCCATTATTCATTTTTACCCATTCATAGGTAAATTCTTTCACATAATTTCGATTAATCAAATATGATTTATGGATTTTCAAAAAATTTCCCGGCGTCCTTTTCTCAATCTCGCTTAATTTTCCATAAAATGTTTTTATCTCCTTCTTCAGTACAATATTTATCTTTCTTCCTTCGCTCTGAAAATATAGAATATCATTATACGCAATGCGAAATCTGTCATTATAATTTTGAAACTCAAAGCTCGAATTATTTTTCCCCGCAGCCCGATAAATATTATCCAGCACATGATACACTTTTTCCTGCTCTAGAGGCTTTATCAGGAAATCAAAAGGGTGATTTTGAAACAACTGTAATGCATAATGCTCTTTTGAAGATATATATACCAGAAAAATAGTATCGTCCTCCATAATCTCCCTTATATATTTTCCCACCGAAACCCCATCCATTCCCGGCAATTCTATATCCAGAAAAAGAATATCCGTTTTTTCCCTTTTTAAATAATCCAACAAAGTATCTCCTGAATAAAAAACCTCAGCGGTGAGAAAAACCCTCTTTTCTTTCGCATATTTTAAAAGCAAATTCTCCAGGTCCGAACAGGTAACTTTTTCATCATCACAAATTATTGCTTTCATAAATTTTCACTCCGCCTCCACTTAAGCATCATACTCTTTCAGGTACATTCATACAAGTCCATTTCCGGCTTATGCATCTGAATTGGCGGGTGAAAATATTCTTTGGCCTTTGTTTCCCGATCTGTCCGGTACAGTAGTTTCCTGTCCATGCAGCTGTGAGCGGTTTTCTAAGAAAATAATCGAGTAGGGGAGATTTCCCCTCCCCTCTCACACCACCGTACATGCCGTTCGGCATACGGCGGTTCAACATAACTTCAAAACATGACGCTCATTGTAATAATCAAGACAGCTTATGAGCCCTGCTCTGGCTAATACTTCTTTAGAGATTGCCCTGCTAACGCATGTCTTAGTCACTATCCAGTAATAGCGATCTCCACAATACGCTGTCAGTCTTGCAAGGTCTTTTTCGATTCCAAGTTTCTGCAATCCCCATTGCCGTTTGTTTGGCACTTTCCATTGTTTCCAGATGATTACTCTGAGTCTTGTTCTTAAATGTGCGTCTATCTCTGCCATTGCTGTTTTCATGGAACCAAGAGCGTAATAGTTAATCCATCCTCTTGTTACCTGATTGATTTTCTCAATCTTACTTGTGACTGTCCCTGGCCTTTTCCTACAAGTCAGTTCTTTCAATCTGCCTTTGAGCTTTTTCACTGACTCCTGATGGGGCCTGCACTTCCATTCTTTCGTCTTGCTGTCTTTGTAGAATCCGAAACCAAGATATTTCAGTTTTGTCGGCCTTGTGATGTGGGTCTTTGTCATGTTGACCTTTAACCCAAGTTTCCTCTGTATCCAGTCCGACACCGTCCGCATCACTCTTTTCGCACTTGATTCACTCTTTACCGCAATGACACAGTCATCGGCGTATCTCGTGAATCGAAGCCCTCTTGTCTCCAGTTCCTTATCCAGTTCATTCAGCATGATGTTTGACAGTAGCGGTGACAGGTTTCCGCCCTGCGGGGTTCCAGCTTTGTTTCCTCGTAACCCTGTGGCGTCATCACTCCTGCTTTCAGATACTTTCG
>DWYN01000177.1 GCA_019118645.1 Candidatus Blautia excrementipullorum
TTACGAAAAAAATAAATAACAGTAAGAAACAGCCGTTTTTCTGCTGCCGGATGTACACCGGCTGCCAGGAAGACGGCTGTTTTCGCAGAACGGAAAACCCCGGAATCAGAAATTTTCCGCAATGTCCGCCGGAACGGGAGCGGTGACACAGAGGGGCTTTTCCGTCAGAGGATGGATGAAATCAAGCTGGAAAGAGTGAAGAGGCTGGCGGGGAAAACGGGAATAGTCCGGGCAGTAAAGATAATCTGCGGGGAGAGGATAGCCAAGATATCCCATATGGACCCGGATCTGGTGGGTGCGGCCTGTTTCCAGGTGGATTTCCAGAAGAGAATGAGAGCCCTTTACCGCCAGACGTTCATAATGGGTGACTGCGGGATCTCCGCAATCATAGTCTACCCGGCGCTCTATCACAGAAGAGGAGACTCTGCCGACAGGGGCGGATACCGTTCCTTTGGAAGGCGGAATTCCCTTTACCACCGCCAGATAGGTGCGGCGGATTTCACGATTTCTCATCTGACGGGACAGAAGAGAGGCGCTGAGAGGATTCTTGGCAAGTATCAGTGCGCCTGAGGTATCTCTGTCCAGACGGTTGATGCAGCGGAAAGGGCAGTCCTCCCCCTTTTTTTCCAGATAAGCGGCGATCCCGTTGGCAAGAGTATTTTCATAGTTTCCGACGGAAGGGTGAACAGGGGTGTCGGCAGGTTTGCTGACAACAAGAAGATCCTGATCTTCAAAAAGGACGGAAAGAGGCATGGACACCGGGACAATATGCTCCCCGGAGCCGGTTTCCGGAACGTGAATCCGGAGGATGCTGTTTTCTCTCAGAGGCGTTTTTCCGCCGGCCGGGAATCCGTCGATCAGGATGGCTTTTTCCACTGACTTCATGGAACTTAAAATATGTCTGGAAATACCTTTTTTTCGAAGAAACTCCAAAACATTCATTCCCTCTTCTTTTTTTGAAATGCGGTAAGATACGATACGGTCCATATAAAATCCTCTGTTCGCAGTTTTTTTGATCAGGGCTATCATATCATAAAAAAGAAGAGGGGGCAATCCGGGCGGGTGAGCAAAAAGCGTAAGATGCCGGGGGATTGTATGAAGAATCCTGATGAGATATAATAGACGGAGAGATTACGTCGGCAAGCAGTATGAAAAGGGAAAAGGAAAAGAAGAATAAACAGATTATAGAAAATGAAGATTACAGTAAGTCTGAATTCTTTTACTATAATAGCTGCAGAATGCTGCGGGCTGAAGGGGAGGAAGCCGGAATAATTGTCCGGTCAGGGAATACAATAGATCAGGGGAAAAATATGAAGAAAAAAATAAGGTTAAGCAGGAAAACACAGAAGATAATCCTAGCCGTATGCATTGCGGCGGCAGTTCTGCTGAGCGCAGGACTTTTTATTTACATAAAAGTATCCGATACGGGTACACTGGGCCGGAGCATCTCCGTTTACGGACTGGACGTCTCAAAACTGAACGCAGAGGAGGCGGAGCAGAAAATCCTCCGTACATTTCTGAACAGAGAAGTTGTTTTTCAGGAGGACGGAGAAGAGGTTTTCCGGACTACCATGCAGGAACTTGGCTATTCCCTGGACGAAGAGGTCCTAAAGAACAGCCTCCAGGCCCTTCAGGTGAAAAGAGCGGCGAACCGCAGAATTTTTGCTGTGGAGGAGGATTACAAAATCACTTATCAGGTGATCAAGGATGAAGACCAGGAAAAAACGGTGCTTGCAGCCGACAGCTTTGGAGGGAAGGAGAGAACAGCATCCACAGACGCTTATATTTCGTATGATGAGGAGAAAAAGGAATTTGTCCTGGTAAATGAAGTCCAGGGAAATCAGATTGACGAAGAGAGACTTGTCGCCTATGTAAATCAGACACTGGACAGTGTGATCCAGAAAGATCCTCTGGGCAGAGAGATCGAAATCGCCCTTGGAACAGAGGTGTACCAGCAGCCGGTGTCTGCAGATTCCCAGGATATGCAGACAAAGCTTTCCGGACTGAACCAGCAGCTCGACAATTACAGAAACGCAACAGTCACCTACACATTCGGAGAGACCACAGAAGTTCTCGGCTCGGATGTGATCAGTTCCTGGATCAAAGTTGAGGGAGAGACCATCAGCATTGACCAGGCGGCGGCAGAAGAGTACATAGCAAATCTGGCAGCGTCCTACAATACCATTTATGTGCCCCGGACTTTTCATACTTCCTACGGAAACGACGTAACTGTGTCGAGCAATGAATATGGATTCCAGATAGACCAGGCGGCGGAGCTTACGCAGCTTCTGGCGGATATTGAAAGCGGGCAACCTGTGACAAGAGACCCTGTTTACAGCATCAGCGGAATGCAGAGAAACGGCAGGGACGATCTGGCGGGCAGCTATATTGAAGTCAGCCTCGATAACCAGCATCTGTGGCTGTACAAAGACGGAGCGCTGATTACGGAGACGGATATCGTCAGCGGGGCTCCGACGCCGGAACGGGAGACATACCGGGGAGCCTGGCCCATTGCCTACAAGGCGAGCCCTTTCACTCTGACCAGCGATGTCTATGGCTATAATACGGAAGTGACCTACTGGATGCCCTTTGTCTACGGACAGGGCCTTCACGACGCATCCTGGCAGTCTGCTTTTGGCGGAAATCTGTACAAAACAGGGGCGGGAAGCCATGGCTGTATTAATCTTCCCACAGACCAGGCGGCGCTGATCTACAACACCATTGACGGCGGATATCCGATTATTATTTATTAATGGCGCTGCTCTGCTTTCTTCTTTATCATGAAATACTCCAACTCGTAAAGGGTTGGAGTATTTTTGTATCTGACTGCATAAACATATGGCGCCTGCTTTTGCGCTGGCTTTAAATGACAAAAAAAGTTGTCATTCTGTATTGACAAATATAGTTGTCAATGATATGATGATCATGACAAGAAAAGTTGTCAAACAATCTGCGGAAAATATGACAGAGAGGAGATGGTACTGTGCCTTTGTTAAATCGGCTAAAGGAATATCGGACCAGGCTGGGAGTGAATCAGACGGAACTGGGGAAGCTGGCGGGCGTATCCAGGCAGACCATCAGCCTGATTGAGAGGGGCGACTACTCGCCTTCGGTTACACTGGCTCTGAAGCTTGCAAAGATCTGCAGAGTAAGAGTAGAAGACATTTTCAGCTACGAGGAGGATGAAGAAGATGAATGAAAAAAGAAAAACAGGAAATTCCTATCTGCGATTTGTATTGATTATACTGGTCAGCGCGGCAGCAGGCGGCGCTCTGGGATTCGGCTTTTTTTACTTCCTTAGGAGAAGTGTATCTTTATAAACTGAAAAATATATGTAAGAAAATAACCTGCGCAGAAGATGAAGAATGCGATTTTCTGGAGTATCAGGAAGAGAAAGTGGGGGCTGTCGGCCTGAATTTCAGCATTGTTTTTATGGTCTGCAGCTTTATCTTCCTTTCTTTCGGATATTCCACAGATTATATCGGCAGTTTCGAGAGCGCCAGATCCGGCTTTCTTTTTACCTGTATTGTATTCTGCATCTGCGGGATTTACGAAGGTTTCTGGCAGATGCGCTATGTTAAGACCATTCAGATCGCCCATCCGTATATGAAAGGCGATCCCTCGGAAAGGAATTTTCAGAAGAAATGGCTGGAAAGCTGCGATGAAGCGGAGCGGGAGATGATTTACCAAAGTTCCTATAAAGCATATATGACTTTAAATAAATGTATTCCGGTGCTGCTCGTAGTGACTATGCTGTCTCACCTCTTTTTCCAGACAGGGATTATGGCTGTCCTTGCAGTAGCCGCCATCTGGCTTCTGGTATCTCTTACCTACACAGGCTCCTGCGTTTCCACAAAAAGGAAAAAAGCGGGGAGAAAATAGGGGCGGTTTCTGAACAGGCGATCGACAGAGACATAGGAAAACTTTCTTTTTCCATACTGATCGCCCTGTGCAAACTTACCGGCATTTTTTAAGACCAGAAGAGACGGCTCGTCAAAGGGCCGTCTCTTTTCTAAAATATATTTGGTTATCTCTCATGTTTATATATCGTGAGCCGGCAGAGATTTGGCCTGTTCTTTCTGCGGTATGGTTTTTCTGGTAAGTATTTCATGCATCACCACCATAAGAACAAGGATTGCCAGCATATAGATGGGAAACAGGGCGGCGCTGATATGGTTTGCGATCAGGCCGAAGAGAGGAGGCATCAGACAGGTGCCTATATAAGCGCTTGCCATCTGCACTCCGATGACTGCCTGGGATCTGTCTGTGCCGAAATGATCCGGTGTGGAATGGATGATGCACGGATAAATCGGCGCGCAGCCAAGTCCGATCACAATCAGTCCGGCGAGAGAGGCTCCCTCCCCCAGGGGAAGCAGCAGAATCAGAATACCGAGACCGATGAAGCCCTGCCCCAAACGGATCATCTGGACATCGTTCAGCTTGATGGTAATGAAGCCGCTGACAGCCCGGCCTATGGTGATTCCGATAAAAAACATTCCGGCAAATCTTGCCGCTGTTTCGGCGGGAACGCCCTTGTAGAGAGTGAGATAGCTGCTTGCCCATAAAGCGGCAGTCTGCTCAACCGCACAGTAACAGAAAAAACAGACCATCACTTCCTTTGCCCCTGGAATTCGCAGAATTTCCCTGACAGAAAGGGCCTTTGGCTCTGCCGCCGCGTTTTCTGAGACGGAAGCGGATGTTTGTCTTTTCCACAGAGGAAGACTGACCACAAGTATGATAGTAAGGACAATCTGAAGGACCGAGATAATCCTGTATCCGCCGTTCCAGTCCATGCCTCCTGTCAGTGCAAATCCCATAATGTAGGGTCCGATGGTGGCGCCTACGCCCCACATGCAGTGAAGCCAGCTCATGTGGCGGCTTTTGTAGTGGAGAGCCACATAGTTGTTCAGAGAGGCGTCCACACTTCCGGCCCCAAGACCATAGGGAACCGCCCAGAGACAGAGCATCCAGAAGGAGCCGCTGACAGAGAAGCCGAATAAGGCGGCGGCTGTGATCCCCACACTGACGGCGGTGACTTTTCCGGTGCCCAGCTTCCGGGTGAGACGGTCGCTCTGGAGACTGGAGACAATTGTACCCATGGCAATGATCATGGAAATGATTCCCGCATAGGAGACGGGAACCTCAAGCTCCGGGTATATGGATGGCCAGGCGGAACCGAGAAGGGAATCCGGAAGGCCCAGGCTGATGAACGAAATATAGATGATGACCAACAACATCTGAAACATTTTTATGAACCTCCTGTTTGATGATGGACAAGTATGGCATCTGACTTTTTTAGGGAATGTCAGATGCGCTTCTGTTGTTTTATAAAATAATAACGTCAATATTTCCTTGATTCAACTTGTATTAAGACATATAATATAACAAAAACGACTTTTGAAAACATCCCAGGAGGTGATTTTCGGCAAGGAGAAGACAGGAGGGAAATAACTTTGCGGCAGATGGGAATGAAGGATTATGCAAAAAAAGAAAGACAGCGGCACGGGACAAAGGAATTTCCCTGCGCCGGCTATGAATTTCTCTGTACCCGGCAGACGGAGGGCACAATTCCGTGGCACTGGCATGAAGAACTGGAAATGATATATATTAAAGAAGGAACTCTGAAGCTGCAGGTTCCTTTCCGGGAAGCAGTGATGAATGCCGGAGATATGGCGGTGATTAACGGAAATACTCTGCACCATGCGTCAGCGGATCCCCAAAGTCAGGTGCAGTCCTTTGTTTTTTCCTCCCTGCTTCTTTGCGGAACCGGCACGTCCGTATTCGCCATGCGGTATCTGCGCCCTCTGATGACAAGTCCCGCCTTTTCCTGCGTGATTTTTTCCGGAGAGGAAACGGCTGCGGCGGAGGAGTTTCGTGAGGCTTTTTCCGCTCTGGGCGAGGAAGCGTTCGGCTATGAATTTTACGTGCGGGAGCGGCTTTCCCATATTATTTTGGAAACTTATCAGCTTCTGGAAAAAGATCTGTCCCTGCCGGAATCTGCGGAGAACCTGGATACAGCCAGAATGGAGAAAATGCTGACCTATATTCATGAGCATTATGGCGAAAGCATTTTTCTGAGGGATATTGCAGACGTGGCAGGAATCGGGGAGAGGGAGTGCCTCAGATGCTTTAAGAGAACAATCGGAGAATCGCCGATGCAGTATCTGATGAAATACCGCCTTATGCAGAGCGCGGATTTTCTGCTGTCCAGGCCTTCGGAAAGTATTTCGGACATCGCGGGAGAGTGCGGATTTGACTATCCAAGCTATTATGCAAAGCAGTTTAAAAGGCTGTACCAATGTACGCCTGGAGAATACAGAAAAGAAAAAACCAGCAGAAAATAAAAGGGACGCGATACTGTTTCCAGTACCGCGCCTCTGTCCGCCGCACAGCGGCTTTATGATTCCACGACCTCGAGAACTCCTGCAGGACAGGCTTTCGCACAGATTCCGCAGGCAATACATTTGCTGCTTGTAGGAGAGGATTCCGCCTTTACCATTACACCGAAAGGACAGGCCTCCACACATTTTCCGCAGCCGGTGCATTTCTTTTTATTGATCATATAAACGCCCTTTGCATTCTGAGTGATGGCTTCCTCAGGACAGGCTTTCGCACATTTTCCGCACTGTACACAGAGCATAGGCTTGGGGTTTCCGTTTTTCTCCACAATGCGGATACAGGATTTATCCGGATCGAATTCCTTATAAAAGCTGGTGGAACATGCGATAACGCATTCCAGGCATGCCATACACTCGGCGCCTTTTACGACTTTCAGTTTCTTCATACTTTTTTCCTCCGTTTCGTTGTCAGCTGTTTTGAAAAGCTAATCTGATTCTAACATTATCTGCCGGATTAGACAAGACAGAAAAACAGAATCCTTCGAAAAGGAGGAAAACATACGGGCCGCCGGGTTTAATTTTCAGCCGCCTTATTGATGCAGGCTATGGCGTTCAGGCTTCTGGGATAGCCGATATAGGGAAGACACTGAGAAACCACTTTCACCAGAAAATCCTTGTCATTTCCAAGATTCATATTGCCTTTTGCGTGGGAAGTAAGCTGAGGTTCGCAGCCTCCCTGAGCGGCAAGAAAACAGAAGGTGATCATTTCCCGCTGCTTCAGGTCAAGCCCCTTTCTGGTATAATAGTCGCCGAAACAGTTGGCAGCCAGCCACCGGTTGATATGGCCGGCTTTCCAGGCTTCCTTCATCTGTTCTCCGAAGATGTCGGCCTGGGCCTGGATTCCTTTTTCCAGACGATTTTCCATAGTGGTTGTGGCCTGGCCTTCCAGAGGAAGCTTGATTCCCCGGGCAGTGAGAATATCATTTACCGCATCCAGGAATGGACGCACCCGGCCGATTCCAAGATAGTCCACTGCCTGGTAAACAACCTCCTTTATCATAACAGGAGAAACCCCGGCGTCCAGAGCCCTGGGAATCTCCAGACGGAATTCATCGATTCCCTGACATCCCAGCAGGGTGGCGGTGACAGCCAGATGCCGTGTGATCTCGTCCAGCTGCTGGCCTTCTTCATGGACAACTTCGTCAAATGCAAAATGTTCAAAACGTTCCATAAATTCAGGATCCGTATCATAATAATTACTCATAACAATCTCCCTTGCTTTTTTCTAAGTGAACCTAACGGCGCGTCAGGATAACTGAGCGTAGGTCTCATCATCTACCGGTTCCAGACTTACGGCTTCCTTGCCTTCTTCCTGATACCAGCCGCTTCCGGCAGTGCAGATCAGAATCTGGCCGCCGCCTGTCTTTGCGTGGTGAATATGCCAGTTGTTGCGGCATCCCGGTTCAAAAGATACGTTTGCCAGAAAGACAGTGCTCTGCCCCGGCTCGGTCAGAGGATTTAAATAGGAATTGCCGATAAAATACTGGGCAAAAGCGGAATTTTCCTGCCCGAG